>CP085928.1:1722500-2087500 GCA_020735665.1 Lachnospiraceae bacterium GAM79 | reverse complement strand
GCACTGAGAGCCGAAGAAAGACGTGATAAGCTGCGAAAAGCTGCGGTAAGGAGCAAATATCCGATGACCCGCAGATATCTGAATGGGGAAACCCGGCTGAGCAAACCTCAGTCACCGTATACTGAATACATAGGTATACGGAGGGAACCCGCTGAACTGAAACATCTAAGTAGGCGGAGGAAGAGAAAGAAACATCGATTCCGTAAGTAGCGGCGAGCGAACGCGGAAGAGCCCAAACCGTTGTGCGTGCACGACGGGGTATGGACTGCGATATGGCAGTGTGGAAGATAGTAGAAGGGTCTGGGAAGTCCCGCCAGAGAGAGTGAAAGCCTCGTACATGAAATCAGAAACACGCCTAGCAGGATCCGGAGTACCACGAGACACGAGAAACCTTGTGGGAAGGCGGAGGGACCACCCTCCAAGGCTAAATACTACTCAGTGACCGATAGCGCATAGTACTGTGAAGGAAAGGTGAAAAGGACCCCGGGAGGGGAGTGAAAGAGAACCTGAAACCCTGTGTTTACAAGCTGTGGAACTGCGAATAAAGCAGAACCGCGTACTTTTTGTAGAACGGTCCGGCGAGTTTCTTGTGCTGGCGAGGTTAAGTACTTCAGGTACGGAGCCGAAGTGAAAGCAAGTGTTAATAGCACGTAAAGTCAGTATAAGAAGACCCGAAACCGGGTGATCTACCCATGTCCAGGTTGAAGTTGCCGTAAAAGGCAATGGAGGACCGAACGCACATCCGTTGAAAAGGGTGGCGATGAGGTGTGGGTAGGGGAGAAATTCCAATCGAACCCGGAGATAGCTGGTTCTCCTCGAAATAGCTTTAGGGCTAGCCTCGTATTAGTCTAGCGGAGGTAGAGCACTGAATATCCTAGGGGGCGTCAAAGCTTACCGAAGATTATCAAACTCCGAATGCCGCAGAGATGATGTACGGGAGTCAGACTGCACGAGATAAGTTGGGTAGTCAAAAGGGAAAGAGCCCAGACCATCAGCTAAGGTCCCAAAGTGTGTGTTAAGTGGTAAAGGATGTGGGATTTCGAAGACAACTAGGATGTTGGCTCAGAAGCAGCCATACATTCAAAGAGTGCGTAATAGCTCACTAGTCGAGAGGTCCTGCGCCGAAAATGTCCGGGGCTAAAACACACCACCGAAGCTATGGAATGTGAACACATTGGTAGAGGAGCATTCTTAACGTGACGAAGCTGTACCGGAAGGAGCAGTGGAGTGTTAAGAAGAGAGAATGCCGGAATGAGTAGCGAGATTTAAGTGAGAATCTTAAAGGCCGAATATCTAAGGTTTCCAGGGTAAAGCTGATCTTCCCTGGGTAAGTCGGGGCCTAAGGCGAGGACGAAAGTCGTAGTCGATGGATAACAGGTAGAAATTCCTGTACCACATACAAACAGAACTGTGGGGACGCAGAGAGAAAGCCAGAGCCGGAAATGGAAAAGCCGGTGCAAGCGAGGTATCCGTAAGGGAGGCAAAACCCCCTTGCAAGGAGAAGACGTAATGCGGAGTGAACTATAAGTAACGAAGCTGGTGAGCTAGCTGCCAAGAAAAGCCGCTATTGTTTTGTATGTGCCCGTACCGTAAACCGACACAGGTGGATGAGGAGAGAATCCTAAGGCCGGCGGGAGAAGTGTTGTTAAGGAACTCGGCAAAATGACTCCGTAACTTCGGGAGAAGGAGTGCCATAGAGATATGGCCGCAGAGAAATGGCCCAAGCAACTGTTTAGCAAAAACACAGGTCTATGCAAAACCGAAAGGTGAGGTATATGGGCTGACGCCTGCCCGGTGCTGGAAGGTTAAGAGGAGAGCTTAGCGCAAGCGAAGGTTTGAATTTAAGCCCCAGTAAACGGCGGCCGTAACTATAACGGTCCTAAGGTAGCGAAATTCCTTGTCGGGTAAGTTCCGACCCGCACGAAAGGCGTAATGATTTGGGCACTGTCTCGACAACACACCCGGTGAAATTGAAATACCAGTGAAGATGCTGGTTACCTGCGCCAGGACGGAAAGACCCCATGGAGCTTTACTCCAGTTTGATACTGGGATTCGGTACTGTCTGTACAGGATAGGTGGGAAGCTAGGAAATGATGACGCCAGTTGTCATGGAGCTGACCTTGGGATACCACCCTTACAGTACTGGGTTTCTAACCTGCAGCCGTGACCCGGCTGGGGGACAATGTCTGACGGGGAGTTTGACTGGGGCGGTCGCCTCCGAAAGGGTATCGGAGGCGCTCAAAGGTTCCCTCAGAATGGTCGGAAACCATTCGAAGAGTGCAAAGGCAGAAGGGAGCTTGACTGCGACACCGACGGGTGGAGCAGGTACGAAAGTAGGACTTAGTGATCCGGTGGTATAACGTGGGATTGCCATCGCTCAACGGATAAAAGCTACCCTGGGGATAACAGGCTTATCACTCCCAAGAGTTCACATCGACGGAGTGGTTTGGCACCTCGATGTCGGCTCATCGCATCCTGGAGCTGTAGCAGGTTCCAAGGGTTGGGCTGTTCGCCCATTAAAGCGGTACGCGAGCTGGGTTCAGAACGTCGTGAGACAGTTCGGTCCCTATCCGGCGTGGGCGTAGGATATTTGAGAGGAGCTGTCCTTAGTACGAGAGGACCGGGATGGACGGACCGCTGGTGTATCTGTTGTTGACCAACAGCATGGCAGAGTAGCCAAGTCCGGCAGGGATAAACGCTGAAGGCATCTAAGCGTGAAGCCCCCCTCAAGATTAGATATCCCATTCTTTAAAGAAATAAGACCCCTTGAAGACTACGAGGTTGATAGGTCTGAGGTGTAAGTGCGGTAACGCATTCAGCTGACAGATACTAATAGGTCGAAGACTTATCCTGAGAGGTTCGAAAGATAAGCGAGAAAGAGATTGGAAAAGATGAAGTCGCAAGACTTTCTGTATGAAATTCTGAAGGTACATGAATAATAGAACATGTATCCATCAAACGTAAGATGTGAACGAAGTTTTGCTTGTTATCATCGAAGCGATTACCATATGGCCCGGTGGCTCAGCTGGTTAGAGCGCCGCCCTGTCACGGCGGAGGTCGTGGGTTCGAACCCCATCCGGGTCGCTTGCTTTAAGCAAAATTATATATGGGATCTTAGCTCAGCTGGGAGAGCATCTGCCTTACAAGCAGAGGGTCACAGGTTCGAGCCCTGTAGGTCCCATTTATAACATGAGGACGTTTAGCTCAGTTGGTTAGAGCAATCGGCTCATAACCGATCGGTCCTGGGTTCGAGTCCCCGAACGTCCACTACGTTTTTAAATTAATATGGCCTGGTGGCTCAGCTGGTTAGAGCGCCGCCCTGTCACGGCGGAGGTCGTGGGTTCGAACCCCATCCGGGTCGCTTGCGGAAACGCAAAAATTTCATATGGGATCTTAGCTCAGCTGGGAGAGCATCTGCCTTACAAGCAGAGGGTCACAGGTTCGAGCCCTGTAGGTCCCATTGTCCAAAGGACATGCCGGCGTGGCGGAACTGGCAGACGCACAGGACTTAAAATCCTGCGGGACTAACCTCCCGTACCGGTTCGATTCCGGTCGCCGGCATTAAAGTTAAAGTCTGAAACCTAAGTAAAATCAAGGTTTTCAGGCTTTTTTGTTGTGTAAAAAAATAAATAGGGGCAAAATAGGGGGTTATATATGAATGAACGATCGGTAAATGTGCTAATTTGTACATTTGCCGGTCGTTTTGTACAAAGGTATTTTTCGTACAATATGTTTATGGTAAAGTGAATTTGCTGATAAGAAAAAATATATTGCTTCAAAATAACGAATATATTTTTTCGAAGACACATAAGAAAATGTTTAATGCGAGGAGAGAAGAAAAATGTTTACAAGAATGTCAAAAGGAGTACTTTGGGTATTGGTAGCAGCGATTGTTATAGGTGGATTTGTGGGGATGGCTGAGGAAGTCGGAATAGGTCTGCTTATATGGCTGGGGGGACTTGTCCTGATCTGGGGACTTGGCGTATTTGTTGAACTGATTAACAATATTTTGGATATTAAGAAAATATTGCAATCAATATCATCTACAGGCTCTATGGGAAACTCAAATGTTGGATCATATGGCAGCATGGGTTACAACATGAATACTTCAAAACAGTCCGGTTGGAATGAGACAACATGGTATTGCAATCACTGTGGAACACCTAATAGTTCAGATGCAACAAGATGTGCAGGTTGTGGCACTCTGCGACCAAATAGTGGGAAACCCAGTCTGGCTTCGGCAGCGGCACAGATGGGTAATTCCAGAGAAACGCAGACAGGATGGTACTGCAGATATTGTGGTTCAAAGAATAATGCGACATCAAGGGTTTGTATTGGGTGTGGTAAAGATAAATAAAAAGTTAAAGAGTTCTGATCCTGTAATTGCAGGGTAGAGAAGCAACAGATAGCAGCTGACAGACCTGTTGTAAAATGACCGGCAGATGTTAATTTGTACATCTACCGGTCGTTTTGTACATATCCATTTTATTATGAATTTAATATGGTAGGATATTAATTGTCGATACAGGAAATCGTAGATATGGTGTTTATCTGCTATGGTTAGACAGATTAGATTTGGAGAGGAAAAGGTACATTATGAGGCGATATAAGGGATTGCTGTTAGCGGGAGTTATATGTATAGCTTGCAGCATGAGTGCTTGCCAGAGAACAGTCAAAGATGAAACGAGGACGACAGATTCAATAATTGGTGAAAATGCAGATGAACATATGGATGAAACGAATAGTGAAGTGAAATCAGAAGGATTATAACTTCTGTGATATAAAATATAAGTAAAAATGAAATCCTGTGAAGAGAATAACATCCAATGAAAAATTTTGAAAGATAAGTTCTCTTTACAGGTTTTTTTGGAGGGCGTTGATGTATCATCTTATCTTTCGTTAAAGAACAGTGGCGTAAAATATTATGATTACGACGGAAATGAACTTGGAAATGTGGAATATTTTACATTCCTTAAATCCTGTGGTGTCAATTATATAAGACTTCGTGTCTGGAATGATCCATATGATTCTGACGGGAATGGTTATGGCGGAGAAAATAATGATCTGGCATCTGCAATCACAATGGGTAAATGGGCATCCGAAGCAGGGCTTAAGGTACTGATTGATTTTCATTATTCTGATTTCTGGGCAGATCCTGCAAAGCAGAAAGCTCCAAAGGCGTGGGCAGAATATTCATTTGAGGACTGTCAGGGGTAAATAGAAATAAACTATCTTTTTCGGATGGGGCATGGTAGAATGAATCTTACATGGCAGTTTTTAGAGAAAAAACTGTAAAAGAAGAACTTATAAAGGGAGGTTATATTACAAAATGAAAAAGAAAAGAAGCTTATGGATAACACTTGCGGCAGTGGCCTGTATATGTGTATCGATGTTATTTGGTTCAGCAGCCACTGCAAAAGCAGAGGGTGAAGGACAGGAATATACATATACGGATGCTACGTTGTTTGTTTGTGGTGCTGATGGTGTGGTTACTGCTTATGCAGGAGACAGAAACGTAAAAGAGATTGTGGTTCCGCAGACGATCGGTGGTGTGACAGTTACAGGAATCGGGGCAGAAGTATTTAAAGATATGACAGAGCTGGAGTTTACAGCAGTGCCTGATACTGTAATATCATTTGGTGATTTTGCATTTAGCGGATGTAGTAAACTGAATACGATCTATCCGTATCAGCCGGTGCTTGATTCTGTGACAGGGGTGGATACCGGGAAGTTTGTTATCTTGAATTCTGAACAGAATGCCGGAGGAGTTATAACACTTCCGACAAATCTGAATCAGATCGGTACAGGCGCATTCGCGGGCTGTACTTCTGTTGGCAAGTTTGCTGTTGCAGATGCAAATGCATATTTTACAACACATGCATGGGATCGTGCATGGACACAGCAACCAAATGATAATTCCGGTGATGAGGTAGTGACGAATCCTAAAAATACAGGTGAAGTTTTGTTAAGTAAAGATGGAACGATGATGTATCGTCTGGCACCTGCCTTCCATTATACGGGAAATGGTCTTTATAATATACCGGAGACAGTTGTGACTCTTCTGCCATATGCCTGCGAGCAGGTGTCATTAAACGGAGGATTTGTAATTCCTGCATCCGTGCAGGTTATAGGAGATTATGCATTCTATAAGTGCGGGAATCTGAATACAGTAAAATTTGCTGAGGGTTCCCAGACATCCACGATCGGAGCGTATGCATTTGCATATAATAATAATTTACAGAAATCAGATATAACAGACGGGGCTTCGTGCTTTACACTTCCGACCGGTGTGACATCTATCGGGGAGTATTGCTTTGCTTATTGCCAGAATATTGTGATTGATATATCAAAGACAAAACTTGAAGTTATTCCTGATTATGCATTTTATGAGAGCGACAACCTTCATGAGTTGCAGACACCTGTAACATTACGAAAGGTTGGAGCTTATGCATTTTATGGCTGCAACAATCTGAATGAGGTGAAATTCCTTGGAAAGACTTTAGAGGAGATCGGAACAGGAGCATTTAAGACCTGCAATAATCTTCATATAGTTGATATTCCGGAAGGTGTTACGGCGATTGCAGACGGAACCTTTGATGGATGTCAGAACCTGAATACTATAAAACTTCCGGACAGCTTAAAAACGATTGGTGATAATGCATTTAAGGATTGCAGAAATATTCACGAGATGGTGATTCCTCCAAATGTATCTCATGTATCTAAGAACAGCTTTGCCGGAGCAAATCAGAATGACATAGATACATCAAAGAACCAGTACATCCAGAAATTTGTAAAAGCAAAGCTTCCGGATGTCGGTGAGAAATTCACAGTCGGAAATCTGAAATATAAGATAACAAAGTCTCACAAGACGAAAGGAACAGCAGCGTTATATGGAACGAAGGGTAAGTCATTAAAGACAGCCAAGGTTCCGGCAACGATCATGTATAAGGGTTATAAATTCAAGGTTACATCGATTGGAAATAATGCATTTAAGAACTGTAAAAAGTTAAAAACAGTGAAGCTTGGAAGTAATGTCAAATCAATCGGTAAGAATGCATTTTACGGATGCAAGAAGCTGACAGGTGTTACCCTGAATGCCAAGCTGACTACGATTGGTAATGGAGCATTTACAAAGTGTATCGCACTGAAGAAGATCACTATTCCTGCAAAGGTTACAAAGATCGGAAGCAAAGCTTTTTACGGTGACAGTAAATTGAAGACGATTACGATCAAGAGCAGTAAGATCAAGTCAAAGAAGATTGGAAAATCAGCATTTGCAAAGATCAATAAAAAGGCTACGATCAGAGTTCCCAAGAAGAAGCTTTCAGCATATAAGAAGATCATCAGAAGTGCCGGAGCGGCAAAGAGCGTAAAGATTAAGAAATAAAGATCCATTCCTTTAATAACAGAACGAATATATATATTCTGTCAGGATAACAAAAGCCCCGCGGCAGGTAATGCCACGGGGCGAAGGAAGGGAATCTATGAAAAATGAAAGTAAGCAATAATTATAAAGTGTGTATCTGATATTCAGGTATGCACTTTTTTAGATATGAGGACATACAGTCGAAAACGCTTGCTCTGACCACATTTTCGGTGATGCCCTCTTGGTTTTGTTTTCCTTTGATGGTATTCATATTAAAGGATAAATGTGTTTATTCTATGTTCAGGGTGTCAATGAATTGTGAAAAGAACACATAAAAAATGCATGTTTTAACGGGATTAACGTGCGGTATAAAATGATTTACAGGTTGCGTTTATTCGTGGTATGATAAAGAAGCCTGCAGGGAGCAGGAAAATAAAAAGGTTATGGAAAACACAGGAGGAAAAGAAAATGGTAGTAGTAAATACAGAAAATATACCGGGAAGAGAGTATCAGGTGATCTCATTGGTAACAGGTTGTTGTGTTATGTGTAAGAATATCGGAAAAGATATCGGTGCATCCTTTCGTAATATGGTAGGAGGAGAAATGCAGGCGTATACACAGATGATGGCTGATGCAAAAGATAAGGCGATTTCGTATATGATCAATCAGGCTATGAGCATGGGAGCAGATGCGATCGTAAATGTCAGATTTGCTTCAACAACAATTGTTGCCGGTGGCGCAGAAATTCTTGTTTCCGGAACAGCAGTGAAGTTTACAGCTTAACAGATTGATTTCTACACAGTGTTAGAAATGGAGGAGTATATGAAGAAACCAAAACATGAGCTAATGACATTTGTTGCCGGAATCGTTATGCTGGTAGCAGGGTTATTTATATTGTCTCAGAAAGTAATTGTATCATCCAGTTTCTTTTCTTCATTTGGAGGATTGTCAATCTGGGGAGCAAGAGTCAGTTCCGGTATGGTAGTGATTCCGTTGATCATTGGAATTGTATGGATGTTTATGACAGATTCATTTGCATCAAAGGTTTTTTCTGCATTGGCAGGACTTTTGATCGTAATAGCAGTTATTTTGTCAACAAATATTCATCTTACCAGTATGACATTATTTGATTGGCTGTTAATTCTGGTACTGATCTTTGGAGGACTTGGGTTTGTAGGCAGAGTGCTTCTGGCAGACAGAAAAAATGATGAGGTTGATCCACGAGAAGAAATGTACAGAGAAATGTATGGCGAATCGATGGATAAAAAATCAAAGAGAAGAAGAAAATAGGATTTTGTATATTCCGTTGGAAACGGGAGAATTTAAAGGGAAAGACTATTACAAATAAACTATAAGAAAGAGATGAGTGATATGCCTTATTTTTATTTTGACCCAACGTATATTTTAGTTCTGATCGGAGTTGTTCTGTCTCTGATCGCATCTGCTCAGGTGAAATCGGCGTATAAGAAATATGAGAAAGTATCGACAAGATCAGGATTTACTGCAGAGCAGGTGGCAGCAATGATCCTCAGAAATGCGGGAATTACAGATGTGG
Organism: Lachnospiraceae bacterium GAM79; assembly: GCA_020735665.1. Classification (NCBI taxonomy): domain Bacteria; kingdom Bacillati; phylum Bacillota; class Clostridia; order Lachnospirales; family Lachnospiraceae; species Lachnospiraceae bacterium GAM79. The sequence continues at coordinate 2,078,579 of CP085928.1, read as the reverse complement.
CGATTCGACCGATCGCAGGCGAATTAACGGATAACTATAATCCCAAGGATCATACACTGAACCTGTCACAGAATGTATATGGTTCCAGGTCGATTGCAGCAATAGGCGTAGCAGCACATGAGTGTGGTCATGCAATTCAACATGCGGAAGGATATGTACCGCTTAGCTTTCGTTCGGCGATCGTGCCTGTTGTAAGCATTGGTTCTACATTATCATGGCCATTGATCCTGATCGGTTTACTGATCCCGAGACTGGACGTATGTATTACATTCGGAATCATTTTGTTCTCGCTGGTCGTTGTATTCCAGTTCGTAACATTGCCGGTTGAGTTCAATGCTTCGGGCAGAGCCATTGCAATCTTAAGAAATGGCGGATTTATGACGGAAGAAGAACTTGGCGGTGCTAAGAGAGTTTTAACTGCCGCGGCACTTACTTATGTGGCAGCAATGGTAACAGCGATTCTTCAGCTCGTACGTCTGCTGTTGCTTACAAACAGAAGAAGATAATCAAAAAGTAAATATCGTATGTTTCGGTAGAGATTGTTATAAGAATGCCGGAATATAAAAAACGTGATCGAAAGGTACAGACAGCAGTGTTAAGAGATAACTGCTATGATCTTTCCGGTCACGTTTTTATTTTGTAAAAAGGAATGAATACAGGAAAGCGTATAGGTTAATATAGGAATAATCGGTATATGTCAGTAGTGTATAGTACAAAATATACAAATAAAATGCTGAAATTAGTAAAAATACCTAAAAATATGTTGCAAAATTGTGAATAGTATTTATAAAAATTATGTGCTACAATATCCATGGTGTGATAAATTTGGATAGTTTCTCACAAAATTAATACGAAATTGTGCAATAAATTAGAAGATTACACAAAAATATGCCCAAGGTATCACAACCGGAAACATAATGACATTGCCAGTTATCCCAAGGGGTTGGATAACTGGCAATTTATAGTATATCAACGTATACACAGGAATTGGCGGAATGCGGTTCCGGACAGCAATGAATGGAGGACAGAATGAGAAAACGAAACATGAGAGGATATGTAGCGGCACTGGCGTTGACGGCAGGACTCTGTATGACGCAGGGGCTTTCTGTACAGGCAGCGATAGATGTGCAGGGCGACAGCGGATCGGATCAGGAATATGAGGCGGCAGATCCGTCAAAGGGAGTCACCTATGTAAAAAATGATGCAGGAAGTACAATGGGAATTGATCTGAATGGTAATTCTGTTATTATTCGCAAATCTGACAAATCGACATCACAGAGTACATATATCAATATTTATAATGATAAAAACAGGAATGGAGAGTTGGATGAAGGTGAATCAGCATTTGAACTGGATGGAAGTGCTGATATTCTGTATCCGGGGATGCCTGTTTACGGATTATATGAACAGAAGTCAGATCGGCCACTTGCGATCACATTAGATGGTGTAGAGCTGGGATCGGTGTATGGCGTATACGGAGGCTGTATTGAGACAGAATCTGACAGTACTGCATTAATTGTGCGGGCTTTGAATGAGGCTGATCTGAAAGTATTAACCGCAGCAGAGAAATCAGAGGTAAAAGGAGATGTGGAACTTCAATTTGTGGATACATCGGTAAGCAGTGGGCCGTTATATATAGGAAAAACTGCTCAGATCAGTGGAAATGTGTCCTTATCCCTGAATGGCGGATCTTATTATATGATCAATGCACTTGCATCAGGAAGTACTGTGCAGAAGAATGTGGATGTGAAATTACGGAATGTTAGTTTTACGGGGACTGATACATCCGGAATTGTGCTTTCCGGCAGTACAGTAAATGGTGATGTGAATTTTGATGCTGATGGGATCAATGTAAGCAGTCAAAGTGAATTCCATGTATTAAATTCAGGTAGTGCAAATAATCTGGCTGTATCATTAAAGAATTATATCGGAAAAGAATGGACATTTTATGGCACGAATAATAGTGCTGTAAAGGGAGATTTGGATCTAAAGATCCTGGGCGGAAGCGGAACCTTTGCAAATATATATGGTACCTATTCGTCAGGTATTTATGGACATGCATCTATACTGATTGAGGGTTGTATCTGTTCTGGGGCGATCATGGGAAGTAGTTCCGAATGTTCATTTATCAGTCGGGGAAGCGCAAAGGATGGGTATACCGTTGATGTTGCAATAAAGAATTGTAAAGTAAACGGTATCGTGTATGGCCTGAGCGGTGTAAAGCAGATCTATTCTTTGAAACTTACCATGCAGGATATTGATGGTGGAAGTGCAAGTATATATGGTTACCAATCCGGTTCCGCGAATGTGACCGGTCCGGCTGACATCAGTCTGGATAATTGTAAGGGATACAGTATCTATGGTTATTCAGGATATACTTCTGAAAACTATAAGACCTCGGCTGCACAGAAGATCTCAGTGACCAATTGTACAGCAAGCTGGTCGATCTATATAGTATATAGTGGTTATTTCGGAGATGACTGTATTATTAACAGTTCAAAAAATATCTGGTCTACATATACTGGCTTTTATTATGCGAAAGCAGATAAGAATGTAATGTTTACATCTGCACATGAAAATGACAGTACAATCCTGGATGAGAATGGTCAACCGGTGATTGATTCAAATTCGTCTGCAGGCTCGAATACATATTATATGTTGCAGGGAGCAACAATAAATGGAGATGTTACAGTAGATGTAACAGGTATTCGTTGTAAGGCAATGCAGCCGTTAAGTTCATCTACAATTTATGGAAACTCTGACTTTACGATAAGAGACAGTGAAGTATTTGGAAGCTCTAATGATACAGTCCAATTTGCTTCTTATGCGACATCGACGGACGAACATCATGTAAATGTACAGATTGAAAATACGGACTTCAGTGCCATGAGTTCACTTCGGTTCAGTAATACTCTGGCAGATAATACAAAACTTACAATGACAGTAAAAGATGATTGTAAACTGCCATCCACATGTTATGTTATTCCGAATACAAATGAAACCGGTTCTGCAATCATAACGATCGGAAACGATATCTACTATGGTGGAACGGTTGTATTGAATGAGGATGTTTCTGCTGACAATGTATATTTTGGTAATTATGCAAATTATTCAACTGCGCTTGCGATCATTCAGGTTTCAGAAAATGTCACAGTAACAGCAAAAGAGCATTTGTATATAACATCGTCTACCATGCTATTGAATAAGGGAACGATAAAGGCAAATGCAATAAAGAGCCTTACGTCTTCAAATCCAAAGATCTATTTGAATGGCGGACAGATCGATGCAGAAGAGAATGCAGCGGAGATCTATTATCCAATAAAACTGGCGTACAATAAAAATGCGGGTGCTGTTTCTACCGGATCGGGGGAAACAATCTCATTAGATCCCGGTGTATATTATGGAAAAAATGAACAGAGTATCAGTGTTTATATTTCAACTTCCACCGGATACCAGATGAAATCAGCAATTGTAAAGAAAGATTCGGAAACAACGGGTTCCGAACTTGCAGTATCGGGTTATAATTACAGTTTCGATATGCCGGATGAATCGGTAACGATCGTTGTAACATTCGAAGGCCTGCCGATTACGATAAAAAAAGCGGCAGCAGATCCTTGTGCTGTTATAAATAAAGAATATACATCCGAGGCACCATTATACGATCTGACCAGACTTGTGATCATCAATGATGCAAAAGAAGGTACAGTACAATATAAAGAAGATACTACATATGATCTTCCACAGGGACTGAAGATCGAAGATGGAAAGATTATTGGAACACCTACGGTATTATATGAAAATGGAAAACGGACTGATATTCATGTAACAGGTAAGAACGGAACGGAAGCAGTATTAAAACTGAATGTGATCGTTTCAACCAAACAGCAGGTACAGGAAAGTACCAGTGAGAGGTTGACGATTGACGAAGAGAAGAAAGAAATCAATTTAAATGGTACTTCAGCAGTTATTCAGGAGATGAAGCTGGCAGATGGTACTACAGTTACCGGAATCTATGCGGATGATGACCAAGATGGTAAACCGGATGGAAAGAGTGCTATGTACAGTGCAGATCTGTCTGATTATGTGATCAAGGGAGTTGACAGACAGAATAGTGACCGATCGGTCAGAATCACCATGTTAAGTGGCTCTGTGGGTACGATATATGGCGCGTATAATTCTCAGATGTCATATACAGACAGCGATGCGGTTGTCGTTGATGTTCAGGGAGGTACCGTAAATAATGTATATGGACTGGGATCCGGAGCTTCATTAGATGGATGTGTAGCTGTTAAAACAGGAAAAAATGCAACAGTTGGAACTGCAGCTATCAAGGATGCGTCATATGCATTCTTCGCAGGCTCTCTACTTGATAAAGCAGGAGCGATCACATTGGATAAGAAATATGTGATTAATGAGTTATTGAGTGGAGATTCTCTGGTAGTAAAAGAATTTGCAACGATCATAGCGAATGCACGAGTTGAGCTTACAGGAACATTCACATTGGAACGTGGAACAGAATGTACGATCAATAAAGGCGTAAAAGCAGATAAGTTTACAACAAATGGAAATTTATCAAAGATCTGGTTCCATGATAACTGCGAATTTGGATCATTTGAACCAAATTACTGTTGGGTAACGATAGAGGAAGATGCAAAGCTTACTGCTGATGACATCAAGGCACAGAATACATCCGGTAAGATCCTTCATAAGGGTGTTGTGTCCGGTAAGACATTCAGTAGCACGGCGAAATGGCTGGTGATCGGTTCTTTTGCGGAAGATACAGATATCAGTGACTGGTCGAAACTGTATTTTAAAGTAACGGCAACATCGAATATGGAAGGTATCACCGGATATTCATCTGCTGAGGATTTTGGATGGAGCGACAGCGAAGATGGAAATGGACTTGACTATTATCTGCCGGGTAATACGACTCAGAATATTACTTATGTAGATATTCCGGGATATACAGCAGTACTTTCGGTAAATGGCGGAGAGGCTGTTGAGGGAGATGCAAACGGAAGATGCGCGTTGACGTTTCCACAGGAGAAGTCAGAGATATATGTGGAATATATAGCAAAGCAGATCACATGTACAAAACAGTATTCGGATCCGGTCGTTGTAAAAGATACCGAGTATACAGCAGAAGATCCGGCATATGATCTGAATCAGTTAAAACTTGAGAACGATACATCTCTTCGGTACGGATCATCGAAGAAGTATAGGATCAAAGCCGGTTCCAAGCTTCCGGACGGACTGATTCTGCAGGATGGAAAGGTAGTTGGTACACCTGCTGATACAGCAGAAACGACAGAAACGGTTTTCCGTATTACAGGAAGAAACGGTTCTGAGGCAGAGTGTAGGGTTGTATTTACAGTAGAAGAAGCAGGATATAAGGTAACGGATCTGACGAAAGAACTGGATGTAAAAGAGTATAGTGATATTGATCTGAAAGGACATTCCGTTGTTATCATGTCGGATGCATCCGATAGCTCCGGTAAAAAAGTATCGATCTATCCGGATGATAATCATGATGGTGTTGCCGACAGCGGACGGGCATTAAAAATTGGTGGAAAGACATCTTATGATCTGAGCAGCCGGTCGATCTATGGATATAAAGATAATACACCTTATGAGGGAGATATCTCTATCTATATGTATGGTGGATCTATCGGTGGTTTGTTTGGCGCAGGTACATCAAGTAAGGGAACTGCTCAGGCGCAGGTAGACGGTACAGTCAGTCTGTATGTGAAGGGTGGAACAATTTCTTATCGGACTGCAGGAGCATATAATGCAGATGTAAAGAAAGTGGAACTTTATGCAACCGGCGGATCTTTCTATCAGTATGTTTACGGCTTGCAGGAGGCAAGTGCAGATGATCTTGTATTCCATTTTACAGATAAGGCTCATATGGCGCAGACACCATCCAGAGAGACCTATAGTATGTATTTTGCAAAAAGCGGAACTGTAAGAAAGAATGCAGATATCAGGATCGGTGCAAGTGGCAGTCAGGTAGCATTTGCAGATTATAAAAACAGTATGATATCAAATAAGAGCAATTCATATGGATTTTATGAAAGTACGATTCAGGGAAATGCAACCTTTGATGTTGTTGGTAACTGGAGTCTTGGCAGTAAGAGCAAGAGCTGGTTCTTAAATGATTCGACCGTTAAGGGGAATGTGGATATAACATTGGATACCACATCATTTGGAATCAGTAACTCAACCGGTACAGATCTGGGAGGAAGCGTTCTGGTATACAAAGGATCTGTAGGAAATATAACAGTTACAGATAAAACAGGATGCAGTAACTATGTTGTAGCGGCGCAGTGTACTGTTAATAATATAGTTGGAAAACGTACAGTGACCGGAACATCCAGAGGTATTGTGACATACCTGTATCAGGATAGCAACTATACATTAAATGGCGGATTATATGCTGAGGATTATCAGGATGTATATGTTGGCGGAACTTATACGATCAATAAAGATGTAGCAACAAGAGATCTGCATGTACTGAACAAGTCGGATATTACAATAGCAGAAGGCACTACGGTTACATATACAGGAGATGCAGAGCTGAATGGATCGATCACCAACCATGGTTCATTCTACTGCAAAGGAGACAAGTATTCTGATACAACAGTATCAGGAACATTTACCAACACAGGTGATGTGACATTGTTAACTGCAACGACATTAACAATGGATACAACAGCCAGATTTATAAATAAGGCGGATGCATCATTGTGCTTTGGTAAACTGAAAAATGAAGGAACTATTATCAATGAAGGTATTCTGGATCAGACTGTAAATGCAGCCTCTATAGGAGATGGATATATCCTTACATCTACCAAACCGGATATGTATAGAACGTATTCAAATATTTACTATAAAGCAGAACTGGAATATCCGGAATTCTGTTTTGCAGAAAGCACAGATGCACCTGTTTCATTAGCTGCATCCACGGGATCAAATATGAAGACTACGGGTATAGAGGGAGATAATTCCGTTTATATCAGAGGCGGAGCAGCAGTAAGCGTAACTGTAACAGGTACACCGATCGATGACCTGACAGTGGATGCAATCAAATATGGTTCTTCTGACAGCTCGATGACAAAGAGTGATGATGCAAGCTGGACAGCAAATATGCCATACGAACCAACCATATTTACTGTAAATATGGCAAGCGATACGGCAACGGCGATCGTACTGGATAAAGAAGAGGATTCTGTAGACACAGCAGTTGTGGGAATTACAACAACAGCAGATCACCCGCTATATGATCTGACAGCTTTAAAAATCTCAAATGATATTGACAATGCGACAGCAAAGGTTACATATTCATTGGCAAAAGGATCGTATCTTCCTTCCGGCCTGGAATTAAAAAATGGAAAAATCTATGGAACTCCAAAGCAGGCTACTGGTTCATCACAGATTGTGACTGTCAAAGTATGCGGTAAGAATCAGACAGTTGCAGCATTTAAGCTGACATTTACCAAGGTGGCTAAAGGAACTCCTGTTATGGACACACCGAATGCATGCGTGGGCATAGCAGGTAAAACATTGGAAAGTGTAACGCTTCCGACTGCGAAGAAAGGTAAATATCAATGGGTTGATAAGACAACTGTGATTGAAAAGGCAGGAACAGCGGAATATGATGCATATTTTATTCCGACAGATATTACAAATTATGACTGGAGCAAGGCAAATATTGCGGAAGATGCTTATGAAGTATTGGCAAATGGATCTGTAAGGATCAAAGTGAAACTTACAGTGAAATCAGAGAAACAGATTCCGACATATACAGTTCCGACAGATTTGAAGGGAACATATGGACAGACGCTTGCAGATGTAACAATTCCGGAGACAGAAGATGGAACATTTGCATGGGTAGATAGCAGCATTTCCCTTGGGGAGGTAGGAAGTCGATCATTTAAGGCAGTCTATACTCCGAAAAACGGAGATATTTATGAAAATGCAGAGGATATTACAATTACAGTAACGGTTGAACCTGCAAAACCGGGATTCAAGCCTGAACTTGATGAGATAACGGTGAAGCAGGGAACTGTATTAGGGGATGTAGAGCTTCCGGATGTTGAAGGCGGCTATTACTACTGGTATACAGCAAAAACAACTGTTATAAATGAAGCGGGAGATTATAAGGTATGTTATAAGCCGAGTGATATCACAAATTATGATTGGACAGAAACTGCTGGATGGAGCAATGCTCATAAGGGTATTATCCTGTCAGTAAGAATCCTGGTTGGTGAGGAACATGCTCATACATTTGTCTGGAAGTCAGATGCAACGAAGCACTGGAAAGAATGTACATGCGGAGATAAGACAGAAGCAGAAGAACATACATTTAATGCCGGAGAGATCACGAAGGCTCCAACAACAACGGCAACCGGTATTAAGACCTATGAATGTACAGTCTGCGGTTATCAGAAGCAGGAAATTCTGCCAAAGAAGGAGGAGACTCCGGATCCTGGTAAGCCGGATCCAAAACCGACACCGACACCTGACAATCCAAATCCGGTTGACCCGAATCCGGGAACACCGGAAGTTACGGATATCAGCAAGGCAGTTGTATCCGGTATCGTGAACAAAGCATATACCGGAAAAGCACAGGTACAGTCCAAGCTTACGGTATCATTAGGCGGTAAGGTTCTTACAGCAGGAAAAGATTATGTAGTGGCTTACAAGAATAATAAGAATGCTGGAAAGGCAACCATGACCATCAAGGGCCAGAACGGTTATACCGGCACATTAAGCAAGACATTTAATATTACGATCAGTAAGGGCAAGACCTATGCAGTAAAGAGTGTGAAGTATAAAGTGACCAAGGCAGCTACAAATGGCAAGGGAACCGTTACGGTAACAGGCAGCTCTTATAAGAAGACAAATAAGAAGTTTAAGACCTTGAAGCTTGGCAAGACAGTCAAGATCGGTGGTATCTCTTATAAGATTACAGCGATTAATAAGAATGCATTTAAGGGTTATAAATATCTGAAGTCCGTAACGATAGGAGATAATATAACGACGATCGGTAACAGCGCATTTGAAGGATGTAAGGCACTTACAACCGTTAAGCTCGGCAAGGGTGTGACAAAGCTTGGAAGTAAGGTATTCTATAAGGATGCAAAGCTTAAGAATATTACAATCACATCAAAGAAGCTTAAGACAGTTGGCAAGAATGTATTTAACGGTATTCATAAAAAACCGGTTGTAAAACTTCCGAAGAGTAAGTATACTAAGTATGTGAAACTTTTGAAGAAAGCGAAGATGCCTTCAAAGGTAACATATAAGAAGACAAAATAAAAGCTGTGAATATGTTCTCATGATGGATGATCATATGACAATTTCATAGTATAAGGTGAAAGGCCACCGGAGTATCGAATGCCAGTTCATGGAATTTCTGGGCGACAGAGTTGTATGGAATGCAGAAGATATCGGTGGCCTTTCCTTTTAACAGGAAGGTGGCAGAATGAGTATTTTTGATATTGTAGGTCCGGTCATGGTCGGACCGTCCAGCTCGCATACGGCAGGTGCAGTAAGGATCGGATATATCTGTTATAAGCTGATGGATGAACCCATCCGAAAGGTGGAGATCGGGTTATACGGATCGTTTCTGGCGACAGGAAAAGGAGGCCTTGCAGCTACCGCTACCGGAATGGCGGTTGCTGAACGTCTGTAGAGGTTCTTACATGAATGAGCCTGTGAAATCCTATGGAATAAAGTTGACAGCCGGTGTGAAATTATAGTATATATAATCCAATAAACAGGCGCTTTCTATGATGGGAGATGAGCAGGCAGTGTGCTGCTATGGCCACTTGCTTTGCATCATCTCCCATCATAGAAAGTGTCGTCTGGATAGAATTGTGCGGTGGCTCTGAGACGAGAAGGGTGTAACAGACCTTTCCTTACGCCAGTCCTTAGTGAGCCGCAAGAAAGCGGCGAACTTAGTACTGTTGCGTAAGGAATAGAACGAGAGTGCGCTGTTACACCCTTCTCGTCTCAGAGCCACCGTACAATTCTATAGTATGAGAATAAGGAGACAACATGGGAAAAGTATTTTTTACAAGACACGGACAGACGATCTGGAACGTGGAGAATAAGATATGCGGTGCAACTGATATTGAACTTACAGAGCTTGGACATCAACAGGCAGAAGAGCTTGGAAGAAAGCTGGCGGAGGAACAGCCGGGAATCGATGAGATATTATATTCACCACTTGTTCGTGCAGCCGAGACTGCCAGACATATATCGGAGATGACAGGAATTCCGATGCGGATGGAGCCGAGATTAAAGGAGCAGAACTTTGGACGGTTTGAATCAACACCCAGAAATGGGGAAGAATTCATGGAAGCAAAATCCCATTTCCTCGATCATTATGATGGCGGGGAGACGATGATGCATCTGTGCCAGCGTGTCTATAATTTGTTAGATGATGTAAAGGCGGAGTCGGATCATAGGACATATCTGCTGGTTGCGCATAATGGAATTTCAAGAATCGTGCAGTCATATTTCTATGATATGACAAATGAAGAATTCGCGCATTTCGGGATTAAGAACTGCGAGATCCGGGAATATAACTTTTAAATGAGGCATTCGGTAAAAAGCCGGTACTTGTTGATATTTTTTATCAATAAGTACCGGCTTTTTGTATACAAAAACAGAAATTTGACAGTATAATGTTAGAAGAAACTAACTAAAAACCAATAAAGGGTTGACAACAGTTTATACATGTGGTATTAAACATATGAACAAATAATCAAATGTTCAAAGAAAAGAATAAATAATTACACAGCGTTTAGAAGAATATTGTTAGACGAGTTAAAAAGGAGGAACAGTTAAATGGAAAATCAGAATTTTTTACAGATCAGTGGTCTGAAAAAGAGCTTCGGATCAGGGGAGAACCGGACAGAGGTATTAAGAGGACTGGATTTTACAGTGACGAAGGGAGAAATCTGTGTCTTGCTTGGACCATCCGGTTCCGGTAAATCTACGTTACTGAATATCATAGGCGGAATCGATAATGCCGACAGCGGTTATATAGCGATCAATGGGGAAAAAACAGTTGATATGGATGAGAAGACGCTGACACAGTACAGGAGAAAGCATCTTGGCTATGTATTCCAGATGTATAATCTGATCCCGAATCTGAACGTAAAGGAAAATGTAGAGGTTGGTGCATATTTAAGTGATTCACCGCTCGATGTCGATGATATCTTAAAGACGCTTGGTTTATATGAGCACAGACATAAGCTTCCGAATCAGTTGTCCGGTGGACAGCAGCAGAGAACATCGATCGGAAGGGCTATTGTTAAGAATCCGGATATCCTGCTCTGTGATGAACCGACAGGTGCACTTGATTATAAGACCTCGAAGGAGATCCTGAAGCTGATCGAGGATGTAAATCAGAAATATGGAAATACCGTTATCATGGTTACACATAATGATGCGATCAAGAATATGGCTGACCGTGTGATCAAGCTGCGTGATGGAATGATCCGTAAGAATATAGTAAATGATGTAAAGGTTCCTGCAATGGAGCTTGACTGGTAATACAGAAGTGGCAGAGAGAAAAGGAGAATTTATAATATGAAGAATCCATTATGGAAACGGCTGCCGAAGGAGCTGGCTGCCGATCTTGGAAAGTATCTGGTTATTTTCCTGTTTATGATCTTGAGTATTGGTTTTGTGTCCGGCTTTCTGGTAGCCGGTAAGAGTATGATCGCTACATATGATGAGAGCTTTGATAAGTATAATATCGAGAACGGTAATTTTGAGTACAAGGATGAAGCATCATCCGAGGTGAAGAGAGCGATTGAAGATGAGGGTGTAAAGCTGTATGAGAATTATTACTATGAGAAAATCGTAGAAAAAGATGGGGATGAAAGTACACTCCGTATTTTTAAGAATCGTACAGATGTGGATAAGGTTTGTCTGATGAAGGGAGCGTTCCCTACGGCAGAGGACGAGATTGCAATTGACCGTATGTATGCGGAAAATAATGGGATCAAGGTAGGAGATGATCTGTCGGTTGATGGGCAGACATATAAGGTATCGGGCTTTGTAGCATTATCTGATTACAGCACATTATTCCAGAATAACAATGATACGATGTTTGATTCCGTGCTGTTCGGTGTTGCGATCGTAACGGATGAACGGTTTGAAAGCTTTGACAAAGGGCTGATGCATTATTCTTATGCCTGGATCTATGACGATGAACCTGAAGATGAGAAAGCGGAGAAGGATGTATCCGATGATCTTGCAAGGGTGATCAGTCAGTATGGAGAAGTGGAGAAGTTTATTCCAAGATATACGAATCAGGCAATTAATTTTACCGGAGAGGATATGGGTAGTGATTCGATAATGGTGGAAACACTGCTTTATATTATAATCGTGATCATGGCATTTATCTTTGCGATTACGATCAACAATACGATCGTAAAGGAAGCCGGCACGATCGGTACTCTTCGGGCCTCCGGTTACACAAGAGGAGAATTACTGGCACATTACATTTCTCTTCCGATCCTGGTTACATTTGTAGCAGCTGTAATCGGAAATGTTCTGGGATATACAGTATTTAAAAATGTCTGTGTGGCAATGTATTATGGAAGTTACAGTCTGACAAAATATGTGACAAAATGGAATGCGGAAGCATTTGTAAAAACGACGGTTATTCCGATCGTGCTGATGCTTGTCATAACAGCATGGATGATCTATTCGAAGCTCCGTATGTCACCGCTTCGGTTTATCAGACGGGATCTTTCAAAGTCAAGGAGAAAGAAAGCGGTCAAGCTGCCACATTTCCGTTTCTTTACCAGATTCCGTATACGTGTGATCCTGCAGAATCTGCCAAGCTATATCGTATTGTTTATTGGAGTAACATTTGCGATCGTTTTGCTGATGTTCGGAATGATGATGTCGCCACTTTTAAAACACTATCAGGATGAAACACTGGACAACATGCTTGCGGATTATCAGTACGTTTTGAAAATGCCTGTGGAAACAGAGAACAAGGATGCAGAGAAATACTTGGTAACTTCCCTGATCTATAAAACAGATATAAGAGATGAAGAAGTCATGGTCTATGGTATCTCGGATGACAGCAAGTATTCCAAGGTACAGCCTGCGGATGGAGAAATGCTGATCTCTGACGGACTTCGTGACAAATATAAACTGAAAAACGGGGATACGATCACGCTGGATAAGGAATATTCATCCGATTCTTATAAGATAAAGGTTTCCGGTGTGTGCACATATCCTGCGGCATTGGCAGTATTTATGAATGAGAAGACATATCGGGAAATGTTCGATGTCGAAGAGGGATATTTCTCCGGATATTTCTCAAATGAGAAGCTGACTGATATTGATGAGAAGCTGATCGCGACAGTCGTCACAGAGGAAGATCTGACAAAGGTATCAAGACAGCTTGATCGTTCCATGGGGCAGATGTTCTATATGTTTGAGGTATTCGCACTGGCGATGTTCATGCTGATGGTTTATCTGCTTACAAAGCTGATCATTGAGAGGAATACCATATCAATATCCATGGTAAAGATCCTTGGATATGAGAACAAAGAGATCAACAAGCTGTATCTGTCTGCAACAACCTGGGTGATGGCAGTATGTGTCATCCTTGGAATCATTCTCTCACAGGTGGCGATCTCCGGCATCTATTATGTGATGATGAAGGAAGCAATCAGTGGATGGATGACGATCTATATTGCTCCGTATATTTATCCTGCGATCTTTATCCTGGCGATGGCAGCCTATGGAATCATCGCTGTTTTCCAGGTAAGAAGGATTAAACGGATCCCAATGGATGAGGCGCTGAAAAATGTTGAATAAGTCATTTGATCGTAATGTTCAAAATTGAATGATCTGAAACAAAAACGACCTAAAAACTTTCAATATCGAAAGTTTTTACAAATATAACAAATTTATAAAAAAACAGGGAGATTTGCAGTTCACAAATCTCCCTTCTTATGTTATCATCGTAAAGATGGTGTGCTGGAGATTTTGTCGAAAGAAGGCGTGCATTTCGATCGATAGTATCACAGTAAAACAGGTACAATAGAAGAAGGGAGATTATTATGAATCAGAAAAAAGAAGCGATTTATGATGCAAGGGAACTGGGTGTTCCGAAAATGTTGCTGTTAGGTTTGCAGCACATGTTTGCCATGTTTGGTGCAACTATTTTAGTACCAATTCTGGTAAATACTTATTTTAATGGAGAGGGCTTATCCATTCAGGTTACACTGATCTGTGCCGGAATCGGAACATTATTCTTCCATTTATGTACAAAATTAAAGGTGCCTGCATTTTTGGGTTCCTCATTTGCTTTCTTAGGAGGCTTTCACACAGTCGCAAATCTTGATACCGGAATCTTCAAAGATATGTCTATGGGTGAGAAATTACCTTATGCATGTGGTGGTATCGTAGTAGCAGGTGCGTTGTATCTGGTTCTTGCACTGGTTGTAAAACTGGTTGGCGTAAAACGAGTTATGCGTTTCCTTCCACCTGTTGTTACCGGTCCGATCATTATCTGTATCGGTCTGAGTCTTGCGCCATCAGCCGTAAATAATGCAAAAACAAACTGGATTCTTGCAATTATCGCATTTGCAGTTATCGTAATTTTTAATATCTGGGGCAAAGGAATGTTCAAGATCATTCCGATTCTTATGGGTGTTGTGATCTCATATGTAGTTGCATTTATTCTTTTCAAATGTGGTGTTCACAATCCGGACGGATCTGCAATCTTCACATTTAAGGCAGTAAAGGATGCCGGATGGGTGGATCTTCCTCCGTTCCAGCTTTGTAAATTCAATATTACTTCCATCCTTGTAATGGCACCTATCGCTCTTGCGACCATGATGGAGCATATCGGAGATATCTCGGCAATCTCAGCTACAACAGGAAATAATTTCATCAAGGATCCGGGACTTCACAGAACTCTGATCGGTGATGGTCTTGCTACAGCATTTGCTGCTGCATTCGGCGGCCCTGCAAATACAACATACGGTGAGAATACCGGTGTTCTTGAGCTTAGCCGTGTATACGATCCAAGAGTCGTACGTCTGGCTGCTGTATATGCGATCCTTCTCAGCTTTTCACCAAAGGTTGCTGAGTGTATCGGTTCACTTCCTGCATCGATCATCGGTGGTGTCAGCTTCATGCTGTATGGAATGATCTCAGCTATCGGTGTTCGTAATGTTGTTGAGAACAAGGTGGATTTCACAAAGTCGCGTAACCTGATCGTTGCTGCTGTTATCCTTGTCAGCGGACTTGGATTCGGTAATGGTATTACCTTCACAGTTGCAGGAACATCTATCACATTAACATCACTTGCTATCGCAGCTATCCTTGGAATTGCTTTAAACGCAATCCTTCCGGGCAAAGACTACGAATTCGACGAGTAAAATGAATAAAGCCTGAATTGGCTTGTAATACAAAACTGCCATATTAAGACACGCTGTGGTTTCGATGAACTGCATATACCTGATTCGCAAATGTTCCTGTGCCAACTCGCCCTTTGGGCTCAGACAGGCACCCACATTTGCTGGTATATGCATTTCATAACGAAATCCTCGCTTGAGGTCTTAATATGGCAGTTTTGTATTACAAGCTGGATTCAGGCTTATGTAGATTGAGAAGATGTTAGAGGATATAATGTGGTATACTTGGTATAAAAAATCTCCCAGACGTTCCGGATATGATAGATACGAGAATTTTGTTGCGAGAAACACGCTATCAGCGAATGCGGGTGCCTGTTTGAGCCTGAAAGGCGAGTTGGCACAGGAGCATGAGCGAATAGATGCGTGTGACGAGTAGAAATTCGTAGTATATCATATCCGGAACGTCTGGGAGATTTTATATCAGGTGTACATAATTTTTTCCTGTTTATTCTACATCCAGAAGTTCAATCTTGAAGTTCAGTTCCTTGCCTGCCATCTCATGGTTTGCATCAAAGGTGATCGTAGTGTCATCCTTGGCGGTTACCTTAACAGGGAAAGACTGTCCGGCTGGATTTGACAGGAATACCTTCTGGTCAATTTCCAGATCCTCAGCACCGGGAAGCTGGCTGATCTCAATGGTCAAGATATTTTCAGGATCCGGCATGCCGTATGCTTCTTCCGGCATAAGGTGTACATCGATGATATCACCGATCGCCATGCCCTTAACAGCTTCGTCAAAGCCCTTGATCATCATGCCTGCACCACATACAAAGTCGATCGGTTCGCCACGGTCATAAGATGAATCAAATTTTGTTCCATCGTTAAATGTTCCTGTATAGTGAACCGTACATTTCTTGCCTTCGTTACTCATAAAAAATTCCTCCGATTTCATTGAATGTCTTATTCTAACATGAAATGGATAGAATGACTATAAAATGTTCGTGAAATTCCTTTGCCTGAAAGTGCCGCGTCGGTTCACAAAACTTTTGATATGTGCTACAATAAAGAATAATGCTGCTATAAGACAGTTTTTAAGGAAAGAGAAAAATATGAGAAAAGATTCAAAGAATAACAGTCGAAAGACAAATTATAAAAAAGCAGGAATCTGTATCGGAATGGCTGCTGTTTTGACATGCACAGTTTTTACATGGGGTGGACTGTCGGATAAGAAGACAGGATTTTCGGATCAGACAGGAACAGATTCGAATAAAACATCGATACATACATACGACATAGAGGATCTGCCTTCGGAGGATACTCGGGAGAATACGATTCGGATTCACGGAGATTCTTATACTGTGTCAGAGCTGAGTGGGGATGCTGCGCATAATAAAGAATCAGATGATCTGATGAACCGGAGTGAGGCTTCGATAGACACAGAGGATGCTTCTACACAGTCTGAACAGAATATACAGAGTGAATATGCACTGAATGCAAAGATAAAAGAAGTGGATGATGCATCAGATGTAGTTGCTCTGATCAATGATACGTGGGAAGAACCGGAGAAACAGGATTCGGCAGAGTTGGCAGATTCGGAAGATAAGAACATTCAGAAGGAAAAGACGGATGATACCTATCAGTTGAAGCGCCTTATGGTTCTGACGGACGGCAGGAAGCTGACAGATGATTATGGTGCTTCCGAGATTCTTCATTACGGTAAATATAATGAATATGTGCTGCAGTTTGAAACGGAAGCCGATACAAAGTATGCATATTATGAGCTGGTATCTGATTATGGAAAAGATAATTGCTATATAGATCAGGTTGTTACGGATGACGTGCTGGCGACATTTACCGGCGTAACAGATTATAAGACAATGTCATGGGGCGGATCTTATATGGGTATGGGCTATCTGAAGGCTGAATATGACTATTATCAGGTAGACAGAGATGTGACGGTTGCCCTGATCGATACCGGCCTGGATACGACAAACAAGATTTTTAATAACAGAGTCGATAAGAGGAGAAGCTTTTATTTTAAAGGCTCTGATTCTGTTAAAAAGACAACCGCATATGTAGACGAAAACGGACATGGTACGCATGTAGCAGGAATAATAGCGGATAATACACCTGATAATGTGAATTTTATGGTGTTGAAGGCATTTGACGGAGATGGGAAATCATCGAATCTTGCAATTCGAAGTGCACTGCAATATGCAGTAGACCAGAAAGCAGATGTGGTAAATATGAGCTTCGGCTGGACCGGAATGTTATGGGCATATTCATCTTATTTGAAGGATGTGTTAAAGAAAGCCGAGACAGCAGGAACGGTTGTGTGCTGTGCAGCAGGGAATAAGGCATCTGATGTTGCTATGACGTATCCTGCAAATAAAGAAAATGTCATAACCGTGTCAGCGATCAGAAATAACGGAATGTTCGCCTCGGATTATTCGAACTATGGAGACATGATCGATTTTGCTGCTCCGGGAACGGCGGTTGTATCCACATATCTTGGTGGCGGTAAGAAGTCTATGTCCGGTACGTCGATGGCGACACCGCATGTAGTGGCGGCAATTGCTTACATTAAGATGATAGAACCCAAATTGAATTATAAAGGGGTTAAGAATCGTCTGAAGCAATATGCGGAGGACAGAGGAACTCTTGGCTGGGACGAGAAGTACGGCTGGGGAGTTATTAAACTTCATGATTATTTTGATGATATGGGACTTGATACCAGATATACGGATTATGATGCAGATGGAACAGAGAAGGCCATGCCGGAGATATCATTTACAAAGAAAAAGCTTACAAAGAAGTACGGAAATGCTGACTATAAGTATGAGGTAACTACGAATTCTACAGGAAAAGTAGTTTACCGGTCGTCAAATACAGCTGTTGCAGAGCCGGATCAGTTCGGTTATATCACGATCAAAAAAGCAGGCTCCTGCACGATCACAGCCAAGGTGGCTGCGGATGCAAATTATAAAAGCGCAAGTGCCGGCTACCAACTGGTTGTATCTAAAAAGAATATGACGAAGAAGAAGGTAAAGCTGTCGAAGACGAGTTATATATATGCAGGAAAAAACTGCAAGCCGAAGGCTGTTGTAAGTGGACTTGCAAGATCTGATTATAAGGTAACTTATAAAAATGCAGATAAACCGGGAACTGCCATTTGCGTGATCACAGGTAAGGGTAACTACAGTGGCAAGATAGAAGTACCATACAGTATAAATCTTGCAAAGACAGTGATAACAAAGATAACAAACAAAAAATCAGGTGTAAGCCTGACATGGAAAAAGGTAGCGGGTGCAAAGGGCTATCGGATCTACAGAAGGACGAAGAATGGTTCGTGGAAACGGATCGGAGAATTGACCTCCGGTAAGAAGGTATCCTTTACGGATAAGACTGCGAAGTCCGGAAAGACTTATGAGTACCGCGTCAGAGCAAAGTGTAATAAGACTTATGGCAGTTATAGCAAGAAAATAAAATTAAAAAAGAAATAAGAAGACAGACATCATTTGAAGTCAGGTGGATCAGATTTCGGGTGATGTCTGTTTTGAAAGGAAAGAAAATGGACAAGAAACAGGTTCAGGAAACATATAGAGAGACAACGCCGGAAGAAGAACAGGAATATTTTGAAGAAGTAGAAAATGAGCTGCAGTGTGATCTTCAGACGACACAGGAAAGCATGGAATATCGGAATCAGGCGATCAAAGCACAGAAGAAATATATGCGTGACAGCCACGGTGATATGGACGACGAGGAATTCCTGCAGAACATGAACAATGTAAATAACGATACGTTTTTTATCGAACATGCGGCAAAGCAGGTGGATGTACTGGCGCATCAGATCGAGAACCCGTATTTTGGAAAGATTGCATTTGAGTATCAGGAGGATGGACAGGTTCTTCCGGTCTATATCGGAACAAACGGCTACTGGTCGATGGAAGAACAGGATCAGAAGGTCTATGACTGGCGTGCTCCGATCGCATCGATGTATTATGATTATGAGAAGGGCGAGGCATCCTATCAGGCACCCGATAAAGAATATTCTGGAAAGATCGTAGAGAAGAAGCAATTTGATATCAGCAATGGAAGACTACATAATGCAGTCGATACCGATGAGAAGATCAATGATATGATCCTGCTTGATGCACTGGGAAAGAACAGCGGCACGAAGATGAAATCCGTAGTTGCAACGATCCAGAAAGAACAGAATGCATTGATCCGTAATAAGACCGCTTATAATCTTATTGTGGACGGACGGGCAGGAAGTGGTAAGACAGTAGTTGCGATGCACAGACTGGCGTGGCTGTTATTCAACAATCGTAAGACGATGTCGGCAGACAATGTTATGATCCTGTCGCCAAATGGAATCTTTGGCGATTATATTGCCGGTGTGCTGCCGGAGGTCGGCGAGGATAATGTACCGGAGAAGGAATTTGATTCTCTGATGGAGGAAATCCTGTTTGTGGACTGTGATTATGAGACAAAGCTGGAACAGGCAGACCGGATCACGACGCATCCCGATATGGAAAGTCCGGAGATGAAGAATATTGCATGGAAATCATCGATTGCGTTCTATCAGGCATTTAACAAATATCTGGAAGATTATACGGAAAATATTAAGTTTAAAGATTTCCATTTTGAGAAAACAGAATTTACAAAGGACCAGATCGAGAAGATGTTTTATAATCGTTTTGCCAGATATCCGGTCTATGAACGTTTTGAGAAGATCGCATATTTTATAGCAGACCGGGTAGAGGATGAACAGGATCAGGCATTTACGGATGAGAAGCATCAGAAGATGGAAAACCAGATCACAAAAGAGATGATTTATCAATATGCGGAGCGCAACCTGATCGAATTATATCAGGACTTTCTTAACAGTCAGGCTGAACAGCATCCGGGTATCGAACAATACCGGAATGAGTATGGAAAGGTGTGCTATGAAGATATTCTGGCAGTCTTTTATCTGCAGATTTATTTCTATGGATGCAAGTCTTATGACAATATCAAGCATCTCGTGATCGATGAGATGCAGGATTACAATATATTTCAGTATGCGGTGTTGGATCGTATTTTTAAATGTAAGAAGACGATACTGGGTGACAGTCTGCAGGTGCTTTATTATAATCCGGAGGAAACGGTGCTGGATGTATTGCAGACGGTATTTGTGCCGCATGGAGGAACAGGTGGTTGCCAGATCAAGGCTCTGGATACTGCATATCGTTCAACCTGTGAGATCACAGAATTCTGTAACAGGATACTGGAAGCAGACCGGGCGTCAGACGAGGTGGAGGCCCATCCACTTAACCGCCATGGCATGGAGCCGGTAACAGAGCAGGCGGAGAGTATAGAAGATGCTGCCGGATTTATCGCAGAGAAGCTTGATTATGGAGAACTGGATGATTTTGATAATGTGGCAATTCTCTGTGATGATGAAGAACGTGCATTTGCCATGTACAAAGAACTGGAAGAATATGAGCAGGTGACATATCTTACGAATCAGTCGACTGTCTATAATGGAGGTGTGGTCGTTCTTCCGAAGTTTCTTGCAAAGGGGATGGAATTCGATGCAGTATTTGTTATCAATGAACAGGATGTGATGGAAAACCGGATCAGCCGACATGCATTTTACATTTCCTGTACAAGAGCACTGCACCAGTTGTATGTGATCGATGTTACAAACCAAACTTGATTATTTCAAGTTTGGTTTGTAACAAATATACATTATTAAGATAAAATGCCTGAAAATATCATTTTGAATGGTCTTTGACTTGGGATATTGACGTATAAATGCAGGAGGACTAGAATGCCTCTTGTCAAAAGGTTTATCCCTTACAGGTAACACCGGATAACTCGTGACAATAAAATATTTGTTAAACGAGGAGATACGAAGATGAGCAGACAGTACGACCCATATGAGAATGTGGTAGCAGTGATGGAAGAAGCCATGAACATTGGCGGAATTGACAAGAGGATGTTTGAGATCATCAGGAATCCACAGCGTGAGACTAAGGTTTACCTTCCTGTGGAGATGGATGACGGAAGTGTTAAGGTATTTGAAGGATACAGAGTCCAGCATTCAAATATCAGAGGACCGTTCAAAGGAGGTATACGTTATCACAAGGACGTATCGCTGAATGAAGTCAAAGCACTTGCAACATGGATGTCATTAAAATGTGCAGTGGCAAATATACCATTTGGAGGAGCGAAGGGTGGTATCAAAGTAGATCCGGCTACACTTTCCAGACGGGAATTGTGTGCGTTGACGAGAAGATATACCTATGCGATCGAGCCGATCATCGGAGCAGATACCGATATATCTGCTCCTGATGTGAATACAAATGCACAGATCATGACATGGGTGTTAGATACATACAGCCAGTTAAAGGGCAAACCTTGTCCCGGAGTTGTGACAGGAAAACCGCTAGAGCTTGGCGGTTCCAAGGGAAGACCGTCGGCAACCGGACGTGGAGTTGTGATCAGTACCAAGCTCCTTCTTGCAGAAGATGGCAAGGTGTTAGAGGGTACTAAGGTTGCAATTCAGGGATGCGGTAATGTTGGCGGCAATACAGCCAGGATATTTGGACACAGAGGTGCAGTTGTTGTAGCAATCAGTGATGTGTCGGGTGGAATCTATAAGGAGACCGGACTGGATGCAGATAAGGTAACAGCTTATGTAGAAGCCGGTGGTCTGCTTGCAGACTATCAGGAAGATGGTGTTATCCATATTTCGAATACAGATATTCTTACCTGTGATTGTGACGTGCTGGTTCCAGCAGCGCTTGAAAATCAGATCACGAAAGAGGTTGCGGAGAAGTTAAAATGTTCTTATATCGTTGAGGGTGCAAATGGACCGACGGCAGCAGATGCAGATCCGATCCTTGCAGAAAGAGGTATCAAGCTTGTGCCGGACATTTTTGCAAACAGCGGCGGTGTTATTGTTTCTTATTTTGAATGGGTACAGAACATTCAGGAAATGACATGGGAAAAACCGCAGGTAAATGAGATGCTTGAAACGATCATGACGAAAGCATTTGGAGAAATCGTGGAGGAGAGCAAAAAGAGTCATTGTACTTTGCGGATGGCAGCCTATATCATTGCCTTAAAACGATTGATCCATACGGAAGAGATCAAGGGTATATTCCCGTAAAATATACAGATGCAATACTACATGGTATTTTTAGTGCTGGATTTATCCTGTTATTAGTAGTAAAATACAGACAGGATAGATAGAAGTACATTGATATCAGAAATATGAAAGGGATGTCCTTCTCAGATGAAGGATGTCCTTTTTCTATACCAAAGTTTCTATATAAATGAAGGTATTGGGAAGATGAGATGTATAAGAAAATGGAGAGTAAAACTATGCGTGAAGTAAAAGAGACAGCTTACTGTCTGGATGAGGTGGATCAGAAGATTCTGGAACTGTTAGAGAAGGATGCTCGTATGTCTTTAAAGGATATTGCGGAATGTGTTTTTCTGTCATCAACAGCAGTATCTACAAGAATAGAGCGGTTAAAGGAAGCAGGGGTGATCGAGGGCTTTCAGGTACAGATCAATCCGATCGCACTGGGATATTATACAAAAGCATTTATTAATTTAGAGGTAGAGCCGAACGACAAACAGGATTTTTATCCATTTATCAAGAACTGCAAAAATGTTGTGGAATGTAATTGTGTGACCGGTGACTATTCCATGCTGATCGAGGTTATCTTTGAGACAACGATGGCGCTGGATCTGTTTATCGGTGAATTGCAGAGATTTGGAAAAACAAAGACTTTGATCGCATTCTCGACCTCTGTAGAACACAGAAATATCTACTGGAAGGAAGAAAATCAGGAGCCGAATGCATAAATTTTTTTCCGAAAGCGGATACTAACAATGGGAGGTTGCTTATGAAACAGAACGTAAAGAAAAAAGAGACATATATTCCATCATCCAACGGAAGAGATAAATTACATGTCATTGTCTGGATTCCGCAAGGAGAGATCAAGGCGGTGCTTCAGATCTCTCATGGTATGATAGAGGACATGGAGCGTTATGATCATTTTGCAAGATTTATGGCTGCCAGAGGAATTCTGGTATGTGGAAATGATCATCTGGGGCATGGACTGACAGCCAGAAATAAATCCGAGATGGGTTATATGTATGCTTATGATGCCAGTAAGACGATGGCAGCAGATGTTCATCGTGTGACCAGATGCATAAAAAGGGCATATCCGGATCTTCCGTATTTCCTTATGGGACACAGCATGGGTTCATTTATTGCAAGAAGGTATATATGCGAATATGCAAAAGATCCAAAGTACCCTGCAAAGGTGCAGAAAAATGCCAGCATAGATGGTTTTATCTGTATGGGAACGGGCGGACATCCGAAGTGTATGCTGAAGATCGGAGAGGCAGTAGCCGGAGTGGAGAGTATGCTCCGTGGTGAGAAGCATAGAAGCAAATTGTTGCAGGTGCTTGCATTTGGTACTTACCTTTTCGGTATTCCCAGAATGACGATCATGAACGGTGAGAAACGGAAGCGTACCGTGAAAGACTGGCTGAGCAGAGACTATGTTCAGGTTGACAAATATATGGCAGACCCGATGTATGACTATACCTTTACGGTAAAGGGCTACAAGACGTTATTCAAAACACTGGAATTTATTCAGGATGAGGATAATCTGGCAAATGTGCCAAAGAATATGCCGGTATTATTCATATCAGGAAGCAAAGATCCGGTCGGACACTATGGCCTGGACGTGAAGCTTTTATACAACAAATACAGCAGATATATCACAGATGATGTCAAATGCATCCTGTACAAGGATGCGCGTCACGAAGTCATAAACGAGATCAATAATATTCAGGCATATTACGATATCTATAACTGGATCGACCTGCACACCATAGGGGTGTAGGGACGGAAACACATTTTAGTAATAAAAACAGGGCATATCTGTAAAATACGCATGACTACCTTCGTTTCAATTCAGATTCGATCTGCATGCTGCGCCGGACACGATAAATTCGTTGTGTCCTTTGCAGCAGCATCGAATCATTGAAACTCAGTCGTTCATGCTATGATTTTACAGATATGCCCTTGTTTTATATACAAATGTGTTTCCTGTTATATCGAGTCATGATAAGTTTTTGCAATGGAAACAGTAATGAGTAGTCATGCGTGTTTGAGAATGCCCCGGTTGAGGGTTGCTGCCTGTTCGTTCGTGCTGAGTATATTTACAAGCTGATCTTCTTTTCGAGGAGCACGGAGCTTCCGATATAGCTTGCCACCATTACTACGAAGTAGAGTGCGATCTGTGGGATCATGGCATACATGGCTTCCATAAATGTCGCATCCGGTCCGGGATTGGACAGATGGGGAATCTTAGAAGCAATTACAGACAGGATCACATAGAAGACGATGAACAGTACGAAACTGATAAAACCTTTAATTTTCTTTGTCTGAAGAATGGTGGAGCATACCGATACCGCAAGGTAGGCAAGTGTGATCGTCATAAAGAACTGGATCAGGAATACGAGGATAAATGCCAGTAATCTTAAGATAACGCCGCCCAGGGAATATCCCCCCATTTCAAGAATATTGCTTAGAAAATCATAAAAAGAATCAATGGAGTCATATGTGGAGTATGCCAGGCTGAGATCTAAGGTCAGTAATCCGAATATAACAGCAACGATTATTGCACCTGTCAGCAGGATGGATAACAGTTTGGCGCCGATTACTTTATAGCTGGATATAGGAGCCATAAAGACCAGATATCCCGATTTGTTTTTCAGATCCTGACTGTAACTGATTATGCCGTAGATCAATACAAACAGGTAACAGCAGAAAGCCGCGAGAATAAGCAGGGCAATAGCAATAACAGAGTGATTTGCATGTTCGGTTAACGTACCAATGAGAAAGTAAAGCTCAATGGCAGCTATGACGATCCCTACGATCAGAAGTGGAAAGATTCCACGGCGAAATTCATATTTTAACATTTTTAACATAATTCAATACCTCCCAGTTTATGCGTAGATTTCTTTATACATATCAACAATGGATTTGCCCTGTGCGATACGAAGTTCTTCTGCATTACCCTGTAATACACAGGTTCCGTTTTTGATGAAGATGGCATGATCAATGATCTTTTCCAGTTCATCGACCAGATGGCTTGACATGATAACGGCGGTGTCATCTGAGATATTAGACACGATTGTATGAATGATTTTTTCGCGGGCAATGATATCGATGCCGTTTAATGGTTCGTCTAACATAATAACTTCCGAATTCCTTGAAAGCGTTGCAACGATCTTCAGCTTTGCCATCATACCGGATGACATCTCACGCACTTTTTGCTTTGGCGACAGATCCATTTCCTGTAACAATCGCATGTATTTGTCATAATCAAAATCAGCGAAGAAATCACGGTAATATTTTCCGACATCGATGCAGTTCATATAACCGAAGAAATAGGCTTCTGTAGGCATATATGCGATATGCGCTTTAGCTTTGTAATCTAATGGCCGGTTATCCATCGTGATCGTACCGGAGGTCGGTTTTGAAAGTCCGGCGATCATTTTCATAAGGGTAGATTTACCACTTCCGTTCGGACCGAGTAGCGCATAAATGTTACCGGATATAATATCCAGTGACAGGTCCGAAACTGCGGTCGTACTCATATATTTTTTTACTAAGTGTTCACATTTAATCATAGTATTCATTCCTTTCAATACTTGTTTTTACAGGGAATAGTAGTCCTGTAATAATCGGATGATCTCTGTCGGTGTATATCCCATACCGGTGAGCTGTTCATCCAGAACTGTAAGGATCTGCTTTAACTGTTCCTGTTTCAGCCGATCAATTACCTGAGGATCTTCTGTTACAAATGTACCAATTCCACGTTTCGTATATGACAGTTCGAGAGATTCCATCTCGTTATAAACCCGGGCCGCGGTGTTCGGGTTGATGTCATATTGGATAGCAAGCTTTCTGGATGATGGGAGCTTGGTACCAAGTGGCAGGGCACCTGTAATAATCTTCTTTTTTATATCATCGATGACCTGAAGGTAGATCGGCAGGTTTGATTTAAATTCCAAATGCTTCCCTCCTAACTACTGTACTAGCCAGATAGTACACCAATACACTTAGAATGTCAAGCATAAAAAATAAATTTATAAATATTAATTTGCCGGCAAAAACTTCCATTTACAGGTGATTTGCCGGATAAAGGCTAAAATTAATGAGAACAATTCTTAAAAAGGTGTTCAAACCTGACAAAATATGTGTTAGTATAGACTTATCAAAAGTAAATTCGGAATAAATTATTGGAGTGAACAGGTATGGCAGAGAAAAGAAATACAAAACAAAAACAGGTTATATATTCGGTTATAAAAGAATTAAAATGTCATCCGACTGCCCAGCAGCTTCATCAGATTCTTATGGAGAGGGGATATAATATAGGTGCATCGACCGTGTACAGGGTGCTGGCGGATGCGGTTGATGACGGCATTATCATGAATGTATTCTCATTTGATAAGAATGAACATTTTGACGGCAATCCGGTTCCACATTATCATATTATCTGTACTAAATGCGGAAGAATCTTCGACAGCCATGTCCCATATGATCCTGAGATCGATGAGCGAGGCAGACTGGCGGATGAGGACTTTATCATTTCATCCCACAATCTTGAATATGTCGGCATCTGCCCTGAATGTCAGAACGAGCAGGAATAACACCATGCTTTATAACACTATCAGGATTTATATAAGATTGTATAAAATATAGCATACACATACAGCAACACCCATATGGTTGTTCCATTATAACATGACATATACGAGGATTTCGTTGTGAGCTGCACATTGTCAGTAAATACGAGTGCCTGTTTGAGCCGAAGGCGAGTTGGCACAGGAGTATTTACGAATCAGACATGTGCTGCAAACAGAAACCGCAGTAAGTCATTTATAGTGGAATAACCATATGGGTGTTGTTGTATGTGTGTGCTATATTACAATCTTATATAAAACTTGAACAACCAGTCAAAGCATGGTGTTATTCCTGCTCTTTGTTATCTTCATTGTCTTTCTTGTCAAAGACTTCGAATTCGGCGTCATTATTTTGGATGGTGGAGATCACCTTGGCAGATTTTACAGGACGCATCGGGTCGGTCATTGGATTCTGGATGAAAGTCTGGTTTGATGATGGCAGGACAACATTCTGACCGAGAATAGATCTGCGGTCACGGATTGCACGGCGTCTGGCACGTTCTTCTGCAGGGAGCTGTTCCTCATCTTCCATATCTTCATCTGCTTCGGAAACCTCGTCGATGTCTTCCGGTTCATCCATATCATTATGATCTGTGACAGGCTTATGCTCGGAATTTGACCGGGATTTTTTGCCTCGCATATTCAAAAGACTGCTTATAAAGTCGGAACTTTCAAAGCTGTTCTTTTGTCCGGACGATTTATCGGTTTCGTCGGTATCATCATCTTCAAGTTCGTCCATGTCTTCGTCTTCGATTGAAGAATCAATATCAGAATCTTCGGAATCAGCGCTTTCGTCTGCAGTGCCTGCATCAGATTCATCCGAATCGTCTTCTTCCGGTTCTGCATTTCCGAATAATTCATCGAAATAGGACTGCTCGATATGGATATCAAAATCTGCTTCGGCGTGTCCGACCTCATCCTTGCAGTCGTTATAAATCTTTGTGTTATACGTTTTCTTAAGCTGTTCAATCAGTTCTTTATCATCATACTGAAGCTGCTCCAAAATACGGGCAACAATGATTCCCTGATATTCGTCGCTCCAGCCATCTTCGAGCTTGATCACGATACCGAGCTTCCGGCTTCGGATCGCCATACAGATCACACCTCTGGAACCGTCCTTCATAAGAAGATCCGGGTTCTTATTTACATAGTAAGATGGTGTAAAGTAATCGTTGATCTTTTCAGGATGCTTGTTAATACAGTCGAAGTTATAGGTGATTGCTTCCCGTATATCATCCGGCAGGTTGAACGGATCTGCAAGTTTTGCATAAGCAAGTGCGATATTACGCATTGGAAGTGCAAATACTGGAACACCACAGCCGTCGATTCCCAGACTGATCCGGTAAGTCGGAGTCTGGCTTAGCATGGATAAGAATGAAATGATCTGCTTCTGGACAGGAGAGTCCGGAAGCTGGTAGCCGGTGACTTTTCCTGTCAGTTCACGCTGCAGCATCATAAGGCTTAAGTGCTTGCCGGAGCAGCAGTGCTGCAAACGGCTCTTGCCCTCTACAGGATTCAGCTTGGAACCAAGTGCAAGCTTGTCCGCAAGCGGTGTTGCAGATGTGGAGATCGTTGGATTCATGATCATATCTTCTTCTTTTAAGTCCGTTTTTTCCATGATGCTCTGAAGTACATAGATGTGATGATTACTGCCCCAGTGAGAGGAATTACAGATCGTTACTTCTTCCTCGCTCAGGTTATATTTTTTATGAAGACCTGCGAGCAGGGTAGGAAGCACCTGGATCGGTTTGCTTGCGGAACGCATATAAGTCTGGCGCTCGATATCACCGGTATAAGCAATCGTTTCGCCGGTTGATGAAACAATAGCAATAGATCCATAATGTACATTTTCAACAACATCGCCACGGTATTCTTTTACTAAAATTTCAGCCATAAGTTCTTCTTCCTTTCATCTTCGTATACTCAGGCATTTGTGGGATGATGACAGGTCAAAATCTGTGTAACAGCCTGAAAGTATATTGGTAAAATAATTAATTAGAGTTTATCACAAGTAGAAAACCATTTCTACCCGGAGAATATAGGAAAGAAATTTTTTTAATCAAAAATGCACAGTGAAAATTGTTAAAAGATACATGGGAAATTCATGCAAAATATATGTTTATTTTGTAAAAATGTTTAAAATTTCTATATTCTTTCAACTTTTATTGTGAAAATGCAATAAAAAACTTTGCTTATTACAAAAACAGTGGTATAATGCATTTATATTAATACGCACGAAGGGGTGACATTATGATTAAAAAAGAAATGATAGCCATGCTTCTTGCAGGAGGACAGGGAAGCCGTTTAGGCGTTCTGACCTCTAATCTGGCTAAGCCGGCTGTAGCTTTTGGCGGCAAATACAAGATTATCGATTTCCCATTAAGCAACTGTATTAATTCAGGTGTTGATACAGTAGGTGTTCTTACACAGTACAGACCACTGAGGCTTAACCAGCATATTGGAATCGGTATCCCTTGGGATCTGGATCGTAACATAGGAGGCGTGACAGTTCTTCCACCATACGAGAAAAGTGATAACAGCGAATGGTATACAGGTACTGCAAATGCTATTTATCAGAACCTGGAGTTTATAGACTATTATAATCCGGAATATGTTCTGATATTATCTGGTGATCATATCTACAAGATGGACTATGAGAACATGCTGGAATATCACAAATCCTGTGATGCAGATATCACACTTGCAACATATCAGGTACCATGGGAAGAAGCTAGCAGATTTGGCGTTGTAATTACAGATGAGAACAATGTTATTTCAGAATTTGAGGAGAAACCTGCAAATCCTAGAAGTAACAAAGCATCTATGGGTATATATATATTCAGTTGGAAGGTGCTTCGTGAAGCACTTGTAAAGATGAAGGATCAGCCGGAATGTGACTTTGGTAAGCACATCATTCCATACTGCCATTCAAATGGCAAGAAGATCTGTGCATATGACTTCAAGGGTTACTGGAAGGATGTAGGAACACTTGGTTCTTACTGGGAAGCAAATATGGAGTTAGTAGATATTGTTCCTGAATTCAATCTGTATGAGGAGTTCTGGAAGATCTACACCAAGACAGATGCGATCCCACCACAGTACATAGATGCAAGCGGCAGAGTAAGCAGATGTATCATCGGTGAAGGAACAGAGGTGTACGGCGATGTTGAGAATTCCGTTATCGGTTCCGGTGTTACGATCGAAAAGGGTGCAGTCATCCGTAATTCGATCATTATGAATAACGCAACGATCGGTGAGAATGCATATATGGACAAGGCTATCATCGCAGAGAATGTTAAGATTGGTAAGGATGCTAAGCTTGGAATCGGAGAAGAAGCTGTCAATGAATTCAAGCCACAGATTTATTCATTTGGACTTGTTACGATCGGAGAAAACTCAGTTATTCCTGATGGTGTAACAATCGGTAAGAATACTGCTATATCTGGTGTGACTACTCCGGAAGATTATCCGGATGGCAACTTAAAGAGTGGCGGAAGTATTATAAAGGCAGGTGAATAGAGATGAGAGCATTAGGTATAATTTTAGCAGGTGGTAATAGCAACAAGATGGGCGAATTATCAGCAAAGAGAGCTGTTGCAGCTATGCCTATTACTGGCGGTTACAGAGCTATTGATTTTGCCCTTTCGAATATGACAAATTCCCATATCCAGAAGGTAGCGGTATTTACACAGTACAATACCAGATCTCTGAATGAACATCTGAATTCCAGCAAATGGTGGGATTTCGGAAGAAAACAGGGTGGTCTCTATATATTCACACCAACCATTACATCAGAGAACAGCTATTGGTATAAGGGTACAGCGGATGCCCTTTATCAGAACATTAATTTCCTGAAGGAAAGTCATGAGCCATATGTAGTTATTGCATCCGGTGATGGTATCTACAAGCTGGATTATGGTAAGGTTCTGGAAGAACACATCAGCAAGGGCGCAGATATTACAGTTGTATGTAAGGATCTCGAACCGGGAGAAGATGATGTGAACCGTTTCGGTGTAGTACAGATGGATGCGGACAACCGTATCATAGATTTCGAGGAGAAGCCACTGGTTGCAGGCAACAATACGATCTCAACCGGTATCTATGTGATCAGAAGAAGACAGCTCATCGAATTACTGGAAACCTGTGCAAATGAAGGCAGAACTGATTTTGTAAGAGATATTCTTGTAAGATATAAGAATGTAAAGAAGATTTATGGATATAAGATGGATACTTACTGGAGAAACATCGGAACCAAGGAGTCTTACTATAAGACAAACATGGATTTCCTGAACAGAGATGTAAGAAACTATTTCTTCAAGCAGCATCCTGACATCTACTCCAAGGTGGAGGATCTTCCACCAGCAAAGTATAATGGGGAAGCGGTTGTGAATAACAGCCTGGTAGCAAGTGGATGTATCATAAATGGTACTGTAGAGAATTCAGTATTATTTAAGAAGGTATACATTGGCAACAACTGTGTGATCAGAAATTCTATCATTCTGAACGATGTACACATTGGGGATAATTGTGTAATTGAAAACTGTATTGTAGAAAGTAGAGATACGATCCGTGCAAATACAGTTCATCAGGGTAGCCCGGATGACATCAAGGTTATCGTGGAGAAGAATTTCAGATACGCATTGTAGCAGATAAGAAAGACAAGGGGGTACACACGATGCAGGTGACCGATATCAGAGTCAGGGGTGTTGAAAAAGAAGGTAAGATGAAAGCCGTCGTTTCGATCACAATTGATAATGAATTTGTAGTTCATGATATCAAAGTGATCCAGGGTGATAAGGGATTGTTTATTGCGATGCCTAGCCGGAAAGCAGCAGATGGTGAGTACAGAGATATCGCACATCCAATCAATACTGAGACAAGAGAACGTCTGCAGCGGATGATACTTGAGAAATATCAGGAATCACTGGAAGCTTAAGACGTGAAACGGAGCCAGCCACTGTAGATGCAGTGGCTGGCTTTAGTGTTAGTATTGGTATTTATATATGGTAAAGATCTATAACAAGGGGAGAGAAGGTTTATGGAAATAAATAGAGTAATGATATTGTTTTCGGGTTGTTTTTTGATTGTTTGGTCTACTTTCAAATGGAAGATTCCAAATGTGATTTGGAACGCTAAATTAACCAAAGTATGTTCTGTGGCTTTGGGATTGTATAATATTATTTTAGCGATTTGTTATGAAAAAGATTTAAACATTGCTTTATTCATTGTAGACTTTATTCTCTATATTTTATTGGATGTAGGATTTTTAACAGTTAAGTTAAAAAAGGATAAAAAAGGAAAAATAAAGAATCTTCAACTGGGGATTTGCTCCATTTTTGTTATTTTGGCTATGATTATGGTATGTTTTAATTTGAATGAGATTTATGCCAGCATAATGATTTTAGCTGGTGCGATGATGGGGATATCTGTTCCTTTTCAGAAAATGAATTGTGATTAAAGTGTCGATTAATAAAGTGGTTGTGAGACGAAATTCAATAAATAAGTTGTTCATTTAATTTGAGAGGAGATTATATTTATGAAATGTTTATCATGTGGTAAGGAAGAATTTGATGAATGTACGAAATATTTCCACCATATGGTTGAAAATGAAATAGGGATAAAGTAAAATTAGCTGTGGTAATCTCATATTTTATTTGGAGGATAATAGGACAATGCTGAAAGCAATCATCCTTGCAGCAGGCAAGGGAACAAGAATGAAATCTGAAAAGCCAAAGGTTGTGCACGAGGTGCTTGGGAAACCGATGGTATACTATTCGATAGAAGCGGCAAGAGTTGCCGGATGTGATAAAGTCTGTGTGATCGTTGGATACAAGGCAGAAGAAGTAGAAAAAAGTATTAAAGATACTTATGCGAAGCTTGATAAGACAGAAGAAATGCAGGATGTAGTAAGCTATGCACTACAGACCGAACAGCTTGGAACCGGTCATGCGGTCAAGTGTGCTTCTGATTTTATCGGCACGGAGGGAGATGTTGTTGTCCTTTGCGGAGATACACCACTTGTAACCGGTAAGACATTAGAGCAGGCGATCAAGAAGCATGTTGCAGCAGGAAATGGTGTTACGGTTATCTCAGCGATGCTTTCAGATCCATTTGGATACGGAAGAATTATCCGTGATGAGAAAGGCTTATCAAAGATCGTAGAACAGAAGGATGCAACCGAGGAAGAACAGGCGGTTAGAGAAGTAAATTCCGGTATGTATATTTTCAAATGTGATGCATTACTGGCAGCACTTTCACAGATTACAAATGATAATGCACAGGGTGAATATTATCTGCCGGATACCATTGAGATCATCAAGAAAATGGGACTTCCGGTCGATGCGGCAGCCATGGAGGATGCAGATCAGATCAAGGGTGTTAATACACTGGAACAGCTTGCAGAAGCAGAAGAGATAATGAGGTCAAGATAAGATGAAACTGATAGTAGGACTTGGAAATCCGGGAACCAAATATGCGGGAACCAGACATAATGTAGGATTTTCCGTAATTGTAGGACTTGCAGATAAATATAATATAGAATTGAGTGAAAAGAAGCATAAAGCGATCTATGGCAGGGGCATGATAGAAGGAGAGAAAGTGATCCTTGCAATGCCACAGACATTTATGAATCTGAGTGGAGAAAGTGTCCGGGAGCTGGTCGATTATTACAAATGCGATCCATCCGATGTGATCGTTGCTTATGATGATATCGATCTGGCAGTCGGCAAGCTTCGGATTCGTGAAAAGGGAAGTGCCGGCGGACATAATGGAATGAAGAATATTATTTCACATCTGGGAACACAGGAATTTGTCCGGGTCCGTGTCGGAATCGGAAAGAAACCGGATCGTATGGATCTTGCAGATTATGTATTATCCAGATTTGGAAAAGATGAACTTCCGGAGATCAAGGCAGGCTGTGATAATGCCGGTGATGCGATCGCATTGATATTAAAAGACAGCGCGGCAGCAGCAATGAATAAATATAATTAACTGAAAGATAAAATGTGTTGATCGGAACAGGTCGTATACAGGGTAAAGCTGTGGATACGATCAGACAGGTATAAATAATCAGAAAATAAAAAAGAAAGGGAGCCAGGCTGTATCAGCCTGGCATTTGGCGTCGATATGAAGGCAATCAATGAGCCTGTAAAACATACCGAAAATTATATACAGATAAAGGACTGGTTAAAAGAGCAGGATGGCATCGTCAATATATCCGGAAATGACGGAACAGACCGGGTGTATCTGATGCATGCATTTTCATCCGAT
The DNA here is from genome assembly GCA_020735665.1 of Lachnospiraceae bacterium GAM79. Classification (NCBI taxonomy): domain Bacteria; kingdom Bacillati; phylum Bacillota; class Clostridia; order Lachnospirales; family Lachnospiraceae; species Lachnospiraceae bacterium GAM79. The sequence continues at coordinate 2,044,137 of CP085928.1, read as the reverse complement.
GCACATGTAAGGCTGGTCGTAACCTACAGCGAACAGAGAATGGAACAGTTATATGAGGACTTCCGTTTCTATGATAAAGCGGTGTATATGTATCCGTCGAAGGATATTTTATTTTACAGCTCAGATATCCATGGAAATTCTATCACCAGACGGCGGATGGATATTTTCAGACGACTGATCGAGGGAGAAGCCTGTACGATCATTCTGACGGTAGATGCGTTATTTGATAGGATGCCGGATCTGTCCTATATTAAGAAAAATGTGGTGACGATCCGTGAGGCAGAAGAACTGGACGTCGAGGCGCTTAAGAAGTGTCTGGTGGAACTGGGGTATGAAAAGGCAGACAGTGTAGATGGTGTCGGACAGTTTGCTGTGCGTGGTGGTATCATTGATATTTTCCCTCTGACAGAGGAATGTCCATATCGTATCGATATGTGGGATACGGAGGTCGATACCATCCGAAGCTTTGATGTGGAAAGCCAGCGGTCGATCGAACAGGTGCAGGAGATCCAGATCTATCCGGCAAGCGAGATGGTGTTGTCTGATCGCAGGACGGCGCAGGGTATCCGTAAGCTTGAGCAGGAGTTCAAGCCATATTATGAGAAGCTGCGGAAAGAGTTCAAGACAGAGGAAGCTGCCCGTCTGAAGAAGCAGATCGGGGAGATCAAAGAGCAGTTGACTGAGTTCCATGGAATGGCTGGAGTCGACAGCTATGTAGAGTATTTCTACAGTAAGACAGTATCACTTTTAGACTGCTTCCGCACAAAGAATACAGTTATTTTATTGGATGAGACTTCGCGGATATCAGATTATGCGGATAACTATATGGCGACCTTCCTTGAGAGCATGGAGAGCCGTCTGGAGGGTGGCTATATCCTTCCGGGTATGATGAATATTTTATTTACTTATCCGGCAATCGTGCAGAAGATGCAGGCGTTTCAGACGCTCGCATTTTCTATTCTGTATCATGAGGATCGGTATTTTACGATCCGGCATGATGTAACATATGACAGCCGTGTAGTTAATTCTTACAGAAATAATTTTGAAGCGTTGATTGCGGATATCGGAAAATGGCGAGAGAAGAATTACCGTATCATATTTATCTCACCATCGACGACCAGAGCAAAACGCATGGTTGAGAATCTGACCAGCCATGATGTGGCGTGCTTCTATTCAGAGGATACCGACCGTGTTCTTTCTGAGAAAGAGGTAATGGTTACGACAGGAAGACTTCGGGCAGGATTTGAGTTCCCGGAGCTGAAGCTGGTTGTGATAAATGAAGGCGACGTCTTTACTGCACGGAGCAGTATGAAGAAAAAGAAGAACCAGAAGCCGCGGTATTCCGGTGAAGTGATCAAGGATTTCTCTGATATCAGCGTGGGTGACTGTGTGATTCATGAACGCTATGGTGTTGGTATCTATGGCGGTATCGAGAAGGTCGAAGTGGACGGTGTCTTAAAAGATTATGTAACGATCAATTATGCAGAGGGCGGAAAGCTCTATGTGCTGGCCTCTGAGGTAGACTGTATCCAGAAATACAGTGATAAAGAGGGCAGACGGCCGAAGATCAACAAGCTCGGCAGCAAGGACTGGGAGAAGACCAGAAGCCGGGTAAAAGGTCATGTTGCAACGATCGCAAAGGAACTGGTGAACCTGTATGCGAAACGACAGGCATCACAGGGCTTTTGCTATTCGAAGGATACGATCTGGCAGCAGGAATTTGAGGAAATGTTCCCGTACGAGGAAACGGATGACCAGAAGAAAGCAATCGCAGAGACAAAGGCAGACATGGAGAGCAGCAAGATCATGGATCGTCTGATCTGTGGTGATGTGGGCTTTGGTAAGACAGAGGTTGCGATCCGTGCGGCATTTAAGGCGGTATACGATGGCAGACAGGTTGCATATCTTGTGCCTACTACGATCCTTGCACAGCAGCATTATAATACATTCAAAGAACGTATGAAGGAATTCCCGGTCGAGATCCGGCTGTTATGCCGTTTCTGTACACCGAAGGAGGTACGGGAGACGATCGCCGATTTGAAGGCCGGAAAGGTGGATATCGTGATCGGAACACATCGGCTGTTGTCCAAGGATGTGGCATTTAAGCAGCTTGGTCTGCTGATCATAGACGAGGAGCAGCGGTTTGGTGTAACACATAAGGAAAAGATCAAGCAGATGAAGACAAATGTAGACGTTCTGACCTTGACAGCGACTCCTATTCCTCGTACACTTCATATGAGCCTGATCGGTATCCGGGATATGAGTGTTCTGGAAGAAGCACCGGTTGACAGACGGGCGATCCAGACCTATGTCATGGAGCTTGATCCCGAACTTGTCAAAGAAGCGATCAAGCGTGAGCTGGCGCGGGATGGTCAGGTATATTATGTATATAACCGGGTAAATAATATAGAGATGGTCACATCGGAGATCGCATCCCTTGTACCGGATGCAGTCGTTGAGTATGCGCATGGCCAGATGCATGAACGACAGCTGGAGGACATCATGTACCGGTTTATCAATCATGAGATTGATGTGCTGGTTACTACGACGATCATCGAGACAGGCTTGGATATTCCGAATGCAAATACCATGATCATTCATGATGCAGATACATTTGGCTTATCCCAGTTGTATCAGCTCCGCGGCCGTGTCGGTCGTTCAGATCGGAATGCATATGCATTTCTGATGTACCGTCGGGATAAACTTATTAAAGAAACTGCGGAAAAGAGACTGAAAGCAATTCGGGAATTTACCGATCTTGGTTCCGGAATCAAGGTGTCCATGAAGGATCTGGAGATCCGTGGCGCGGGAAATATCTTAGGCGAGGATCAGTCCGGTCATATGGAAGCAGTTGGTTATGATCTGTACTGCAAGATGTTAAATGATGCGATCCGTCAGGAGATGGGCGAGAAGGTTGAAGAACGGTTCGAGACAACCGTACAGCTTCCGGTGGATGCTTATATACCGGCTGAATATGTCAAGAATGAATTTATCAAGCTGGATCTGTACAAGCGGATATCACATATCGCATCGGATGATGACTATGACGATATTATTGACGAATTAAATGACAGATTCGGAGAGATGCCGACAGAGGTTCTGAACCTGCTTGATGTATCTTTATTAAAGGCAAAGGCAAATCGTGCCTATATAACCAGCATTATGCTGGCGGGGGCGGAACTACGGTTTTCGATGTTTAAACAGGCGAAGATCGACACAGCAAAGATTGATTCGTTATTAGATAAATATAGAGGAAGCATGAAATTTGTGATCGGCAACAGTCCGTCTTTTGTGCTTAAGATGAAGACGATCACAGAGAAAGAGATCTGGAAGCAGGCGAGAGCGGTTGTAGCCGATATCGCGGAGCTTGCAGAAGAATAAAGGATGATCAGCATACCGAAATCTGTAATGTTTGCAGGGCGATGCAGACACCGAAATCGGTGAGTTGGAAGAACAGGAGGTTTGGTGGATGAAACGTAGAATTCTAAAGGCTATTTCTTTGATCTGCGCATGTGTGATGTTACTTACACTTGCAGCGTGCGGAGAAGAGAGTCAGGATAATACAGGAAAATATATTGTATTCAAATTCGGAAATGACAACATTTATTTGGACGAGGTGTATATCTATGCACAGACAACCATTGATGAGTACGAGAAAGAATACGGCAGCGACATCTGGGGCAAAACGATCGAAACGGATGGCGGTATTGAGATGGATGTCGAGGAAATGGCAAGGCGTGAAGTAATCTCCAACATTGTCCAGACTAAGGCATTGATCGCACAGGCAGATGAATACAAGATCAGCCTGACGGAGGAAGAACAGGCACAGGCAGAACAGGAAGCGGAAGATTTTTATAACAGTCTGACCGATGAGCAGTTGAAGGAAACCGGCATGGAGGCAGATACACCATCCCGTGTTCTTCAGGAGAATGCACTGGCGAAGAAGATTTACGATCATGTCATGAGCGATTCCTCTGCCGAGGTATCCGATGAGCAGGCAAGAATGACGACATTTTACGATATGTTCTTTGAATGTTATTATGAGGATGATTTTGGAAATATCGTAGTGTACAGTAAGGATAAGATTGCAGAACAGAAACAAAAAGCGGACGAGGCTTATACTTCGATCAAACAGCAGTTATCGGACAATCCGAACCTGAATATTACTTTCCTTGGCCACACAAACAACCTGCGATATGCCGGAAGCCATACGATGAGTAAGGATCAGATCCTGGAAAGCTATGGACAAGAGGTGCTGGATACTTTATATGATATGCAGGATGGAGATATCTCCCCGGTTATCGAGACTGAGAATGGCTATCATATCTTTCAGATGACATATCTGACAGATGAGAAAGCAACCGCTACGAATAAAGCGGAGTTGACAAAAGAGGCAAATGATGCCTATTTTAATAATCTTTTAACGAACTGGGTATCAAAGATTGATAAAGATTACACTTATTCCAAGAGCGTAAATACCGATGTGTATAGTATGATCACGTTTAGTTAATGGGATAGAATAAAAATGTCCATGGTACATTTCGTACCATGGACATTTTTTCGTTTGTTTATTTTCTTCCTGTTGAGCCAAATCCCCCTTCACCGCGTACGGTATCGGATAATTCATCTACAGTATGGAAACAGCCGGTAATGTATGGAGTGATAACAAGCTGAGCAATACGTTCGCCACTTTCGATTGTCTGATCAACATTAGAGTGATTGTGGAGTGCTACCATGATCTCTCCACGGTAATCAGCGTCGATAACGCCTACTTTATTGGCAGGTGCAAGACCACGTTTGCAAGCAAGACCGCTTCTTGCATAGACCAGTCCGGCATAGCCGGCCGGAATCTCGATAGCCAGTCCGGTGTGGATGAACTGGGTTTCTCCGGCAGCAATCGTTACAGGCTCATCCATGCAGGCATACAGATCTGCTCCGGCAGCAAATTCAGAACCATAAGAAGGAATCGTCGCATTTTCATTCAGTTTCTTAATGTTAATATCAAATGTGGCCATTAGAAGTACCTTCCTTTCTCGTCCCATAAGACTGCTTTCTTGGCAGTCAGTGATTTTGGAACATCTAATATTCTCTGATTTGTGGAACCCCTGAATCGCAGATCCAGAACTTTTTTCTCTTCAACAAATTCGCCATCGACTAAAACATCCAGATAGGACAGGAATTTGTGAGTGAAATCCCACTGATAATACATCTTGTCCAGAACGTCTTTTTCAAAATCGTAGCCGGTATAGCACCAGATCGTTTTATCCGGGTAAGTAGATTTGAACTGTTCCAGAAGTGGAAGCAGACCCTGCTGGTTGACGAATTCCAATGGCTCGCCACCCAGCAAAGTAAGACCTACAATATGATCCGGCTTACAGAGTTCAATGATCGTATCGATCTCTTTTTGCGTAAAAGGCTTACCTGCGTTGAAATCCCAGGTATCCTGATTAAAACAACCTTTACAGTGGTGTGTGCAGCCGGATACGAACAGAGAGGTTCGAACTCCGGTTCCGTTTGCAATATCACACCGTTTGATATCCATATAATTCATAATTATTATTTCTCCCATACAAAAAGTATGGCCCGCATTGCCCTCTACGACATGCAGACCATACAAATTGAAATTATTAATGCACTTAGTTAAAAATCGGATGTAAACTGTTCATACAAGTAAATACTTTATGCATAGCTTTAATATAAACCAATTTTTTCAATATAGCAAGTGTTTTTATAAAAATTCCGGTATATTCTGATCGTATGTGGTATATGTCTTTATCTGTGGTATGGCTGAACCACATGCATCAGACCTGAATTCTACAGGTGTAATACTCTGGAAGCCATTTCTTTTGTTTTGCCGACGTTCCAGAAGTTCTCACCGAGATAACCACAGGTTCTTCTTGTAACGTTCATTTTTGCATGGTCTTTGTTACCACACTGAGGACATTCCCATTCGCCGTCTGAATTAATGATAATCTCACCATCATAGCCACATACATGGCAATAGTCAGACTTTGTATTGAATTCAGCATACTGGATGTTCTCATAAATGTAACGAACCACTTCTGCAAGTGCATCCAGATTGTTGCGCATATTTGGTATCTCGACATAGGAGATTGCACCACCGGATGAGATCGTCTGGAACTGACTCTCAAATCTGAACTTGCTGAATGCATCGATCTTCTCACGTACATCAACATGGTAAGAGTTCGTGTAGTAGCCCTTATCTGTAACATCCTTGATCGTACCGAAACGCTCTTTATCAATACGGGCAAATCTGTAACATAAGCTTTCGGCAGGTGTTCCGTATAATCCGAAACCAAGTCCGGTATCAGCCTTCCATTTATCACAGGCTGCACGCATTCTATTCATAACCTTTAAAGCAAATTCTTCACCGACAGGATCTGTATGGCTGACACCCTTCATCAGGATAGAAGTTTCATACAATCCGATGTATCCAAGCGACAGAGTAGAGTAGCCGTTGTGAAGCAATGGATCGATAACCTCACCCTTCTTTAGTCGTGCAATTGCACCATATTGCCAGTGGATAGGACTGACATCGGATGTGATACCCTCCAGAGCTCTGTGACGGCACATCAAAGCGTCATAACATAACTGGAGTCTTTCGTCTAAGAGTGACCAGAATTTATCCTCATCACCTTTTGCCAGAATTCCGATCTGTGGAAGATTCAGGCTGACAACTCCCTGATTGAAACGACCTTCCCATTTGTAGTTGCCATTTTCATCCTTCCAAGGAGAAAGGAAAGAACGACAACCCATACATGAGAATACATTTCCTTCATAGTTCTCACGCATCTTTTTGGCGGAGATGTAATCAGGATACATTCTTTTTGCAGAACACTTAATGGCAAGACGAGTGATATAATCATATTTGCCACCCTTTAAGCAGTTGTGTTCATCCAGAACGTAGATCAGCTTTGGAAATGCCGGTGTCACATAGACACCAACTTCGTTCTTGATACCCTCTAAACGCTGACGGAGGATTTCTTCTATGATCATGGCATTTTCTTCGATATATTCATCATTTGGATCAAGATTCAGGAATAAGGTTACAAATGGAGACTGCCCATTTGTAGTCATTAAGGTGTTGATCTGGTACTGGATTGTCTGAACACCGGAACGAAGTTCATCGTTCAGCCTTTCTTTTACCAGTTCCTCTAATGTATCAGCATCCAATCTGTCTCCAAATTCTTCCTGATATAATGCTTTATATTTGTTATAGCTCTTGCGCAGATATTTTCCAAGGTGACGGATATCAACGGACTGACCACCATACTGGCTGGAGGCAACGGCTGCAATGATCTGTGTAACAATCGTACATGCAACCTGAAAGCTCTTAGGGCTCTCGATCAATTTGCCGTTCATGACAGTGCCGTTGTCGAGCATATCTCCAATGTTGATCAGACAGCAGTTGAAGATAGGCTGTAAGAAATAATCTGCATCATGAAAATGAATCGCACCTTCTTCATGGGCTTTTGAGATCTTTTCCGGAAGCAGGAGCCTCTTTGTAAGATCTTTTGAAACCTCGCCTGCGATCAGATCACGCTGGGTAGATGCAACTGTTGCGTTTTTATTCGAATTTTCTTCCATAACATCTTTGTTTCTGTTCTTGATCAGACTGAGGATCGAATCATCAGTTGTGTTTGCCTTACGAATCAGTTCACGGCTGTATCTATATATAATGTAAGTCTTGGCAAGAACAAACTTCCCCTCTGCCATGAGCTTTTGTTCAATGATATCCTGAATATCTTCAACCAGCATTCGTTTTCTGTTTTTTGCTTCGATGCCGTCTATGATCTCTTCGATTTTTTCTTCAGAAATTTTTTCGCAGTCTTCAACTTCGGCATTTGCCTTCTGAATGGCAACGATAATCTTGCTGCGATCATAGGATACGGCTCTTCCGTCTCTTTTGATTACCTGCATTTTTCTATTCTCCTCCTAAAATGGTTATCTAGATATTGAGTGCAATATTTGCTCGCCCCACAACATATTGCGTCGTGCGCGAAAAAAAGACAAAAAAATGAACGATTTAAAATCTGTGAGACTAAAAAATCGTTTTGAATATTTTGTAACTCTATGTCCCCGACAGTTACACATTATAGCATCACCATTCTGGTTTGTCTATATCAAATGGTACAAAATATTGAGAAAAAAATAAAGAAACAATACTAGATATTGTGTTGCATGGGAAAATGTGATTTAACGTTCGAGCGGTGCTTGATAATATGTGAAATTGTCGGAAATTGTATTCGGAGGACCGGATACTGTCGAAGTATTGCAAACAATTGAAGATATAACGATAATGTTATATAGTTTGTGACATTTCTATGAATTGCGTAAAATAGCTTTATTTTTAATAGAAAGTGTGATATAAAGCTATGATAGGTGATACCTAATTTTATAATAATATAGAGGTAAGTACAATGAGAAAATTAAAAAAGGGATTTGCGGTTGCTCTTGCAATGGCAATGACAGTATCCATGGTTGCAGGTTGTGGAGATAAGGGTAAAGATGTGACCGGTAATTTGAATAAAGCGACACAGACGGATGCAACAGAGGACAGTACAGAAGCTGATCTGACAATTGATGAATATATTGCCAAGTATGCGGAGGGAGTAACTCTGGGGGAGTATAAGGGTATTGAATATGAGTATGCTCCTGCAGAAGTAACTGAGGATGATGTACAGAAGAAGGTAGATGATTTTGTTGAATCCTGTGCGACATATAATGAGGATAAAACAAGTGCGGCAAAATCAGGAGATACAGTAAATATTGATTTTGTAGGTACTGTAGATGGTGTAGAATTTGATGGTGGTAATACGAACGGTTCAGGATATGATGTAACACTTGGATCAAAATCCCTCATCGACACATTTGAAGATCAGATCGTGGGACATAAGGCAGGAGATACATTTGATGTAAATGTAACCTTCCCGGACGGATATGGCAATGATATGGATGGCAAAGCTGCTGTATTCAAGACTACATTGAACTATATCAAGATTCCTGTGGAAGCAGAGTATAATGATGCGCTGGTAGCTGCGAATACTTCTTATAAGACAACAGCCGAGTATGAGGAATCCATCAGAAGTGAGCTGAAAGCAAGTAATGAAGCAACTGCACTTACATCGGCACAGAATGTTGTTATGACAAATGTTATCAATAAGGCAACAATTGAGGATATTCCGGCAGAAGAGGTAAGTAGTCTGGCAGATGAGATCATTACACAGTTGAAATCACAGGCAAGTAATTATGGCATTGATTATGCAACATTTATCCAATATTATTACGGTTATGAGGATGAAGATTCATTCAAAGAATATGTGAATCAGATCTGTCAGGAATCCGTAAAAGAAAAAAAGGTAGTATGCGCGGTTGCAAAGGCAGAAAATATTACAATTGATTCGGATGATGAAACAGCCTATATCAAGAAACTCGCGGAGGAGAATGACGCAACAGAGGATTCTGTAAAGGAACAGTATTCATCTCAGGATCTGATGTATTATACACTGGCTGACAAGGTTATGACTTTCCTTCTTGATAATGGTAAGAAGACGGAGACAACGACAGAAGCAGCGACAGAAGCAACGAGTTCCGAAGAAGAAACTACAACAGAAGCAATAACAGAAGCAAACTAGAGCAGATGTCGAAACAGAGTTCGGTAAATAAAGAATTAATAAGATGAAGTTCTGAGGAGAAAGATTATATTATGAAAATGAAGAAGGTAATGGCTCTGTGTCTGACTGCGGTTGTCGGCATGGGGGTGCTTAGCGGATGCGGAAGCACAAAGAGTGAATTCAGACAGTATGCAAAATGTGCGGAAGTAAAGGATTATGATGGTATCGAGTATGTACCAACGTCCAGAGAAGTAACACAGGATCAGATTGACGAGAAGATTAATTCATTCTGTACAGATAATAATGTAGAAACAAAGGATTATGACAGCGTGATCAAGGATGGTGACGATGTTAATATCAACTACGTTGAAACCATCAACGGCGAGGAAAAGGCAAAGAACGATGACGAAGCCGGAACCAGTATTGTTATGGGTAAGGATGCGTTAGCACCCGGACTTGATGAGCAGATGATCGGATTAAAGCCCGGTGTACAGAAGACATTCACAATCACATATCCGGACGATTATTCAGATACAACGGTTGCCGGTATGGAAGCAAAATTTGATGTAACGATCAATTATATCAAGATAACGACAACACCGGAATATACAGATGACCTTGTGAAGTCGGCTACGGATGGTAAATATACAACGACAGAGGATTATACCAAGTATCTGACGGATGAGCTTCAGAAGGATACAGATAAATCGGCAGACAGTACTGACCGAGCTAATGTGTTAAAAGCAATTAAAGAGAAAACAACGTTTACCAAATATCCGGAAGGCGAGATTGATGCATATGTAAAGAGTGTTATGGATAATATCGAATCCAGTGCTTCTCAGTATGGAATCGGTGTACAGACATTCCTACAGTATTTTTATGGATACACAGACGAGGCCTCATTTGTTTCCTATCTTCAGAGCACAGTTGAATCTGTAATGCAGGAGAAGATCGTTGTCAGCTCGATCGCGTTAGAAAAAGATCTGGTCGCAAATGATAAAGAGACTGATGCATATAAGCAGAAGCTGATGGATGATAATGAAGTAGACGAGGATACGATCAACTCCAAATATTCAGCGAGCGATCTGAAATTCTATGCAACAGAGGAAAAAGTTCTTGATTATCTGATGGGTACAGCTGTTCAGGTAGATTCAACAGAAGCAAGTTCAGAAGATGCATCGGAAGATGGTTCCACTGAAGCAGAGAGCACAGAGTCAACAACAGAGACAGCTTCAGAGGCAGAATAAAAAAATTAACGTTTTTACAAAATTTGTTTTGACAAGAAGCAGATGACGTGCTATATTAAACGAGTGCGTGAGATAAAGCACGTTTTCATGCAGTTGTGGCGGAATTGGCATACGCGCATGATTCAGGTTCATGTCCACTTACGTGGGTGTGGGTTCAAGTCCCATCAACTGCATTGATAGAAGAAAAAGAAGTCTTAGCTTTAAGGCTTCTTTTTTTCTGTATACAGGTTTGACATTACAGGGAAACTGGAATATAATGTAGGATACTTGTGAGAACTTAACGGAAAACACAGATATTGTTTAGGAGGTAGTCGGCGATGGCTGAAAAGAAACAGGTAGTTACCTATACAGGACTTAAAAAAATTGAAGAAGAACTTCAGGATCTGAAAGTAAATAAACGTAGAGAGATTGCTGCCAAGATCAAGGAAGCAAGAGAGCAGGGAGACTTATCTGAGAATGCTGAGTATGATGCGGCAAAGGACGAGCAGCGTGATATCGAAGCAAGAATCGAGCAGTTAGAGGCTATCCTGAAAAATGTAGAGGTCGTTGACGAAGATGAGGTTGATACAGAGGTTGTCGGTATCGGCCGTACCGTAACAGTATATGATTATGAATTTGACGAGGAAGTTGTATTCCACATCGTTGGTTCAACAGAAGCAGATATCATGAAGAATAAGATTTCTGATGAATCACCGGTTGGTATGGCATTAAAGGGTGCGCGCGTTGGTGAAGAAGTAATAGTAGAAGCACCGGACGGAGAATTCAAATACAGAATATTAGATATCAAGAGAGCAATCTAATAAACAGAATAATCAATATAGTAGAAAGAGATTAAACAAAGATGGCAGAGAATAAGCAGAATAATCAGGCTAAGCCACAGGATGTAAATAAGCTGTTACAGGTTCGTCGTGAGAAGCTGGCAGATTTACAGGCGGCAGGCAAAGATCCATTTGAGATTACAAAGTATGATGTGACTTATCACAGCACAGATGTAAAAGAAGCATATACAGCGCATGAGGCAGAGCTTCTTGCAGGCAGACAGGAGCCGGACGTAGAGGGACTGGATGATGCACAGAAGAAGGAAGTGCTGAACAACGATTATAACGAGAGAAGAGCAATCATGGATGCATCACCGATCCATGTAAGCATTGCAGGACGTATGATGTTCAAGCGTGTTATGGGTAAGGCATCCTTCTGTAATATTCAGGATCTGAAGGGTAACATTCAGGTGTATGTTGCAAGAGATCAGATCGGTGAAGAAGCTTATGCAGATTTCAAGAAATCCGATATCGGTGATATCTATGGTGTAAAGGGCTGGGCATTCCGTACAAAGACAGGAGAGCTTTCTATCCATGCAGAAGAAATGACACTTTTAAGTAAGTCATTACAGATTCTCCCGGAGAAGTTCCATGGCTTAACAGATACAGATGTCAGATATCGTCAGAGATATGTAGACCTTATCATGAATCAGGAGAGCAAGGCTGTATTTATTAAGCGTTCACAGATCTTAAAGGAGATCCGTAACTTCCTTGCAGACCGTGATTTCATGGAGGTTGAGACTCCTATGCTTGTTGCAAATGCAGGTGGTGCGGCAGCAAGACCATTTGAGACACATTACAATGCATTAAATGAGGACGTAAAGCTTCGTATCTCTCTGGAATTATATCTGAAGCGTCTGATCGTAGGTGGACTGGAAAGAGTTTACGAGATCGGACGAGTATTCCGTAACGAGGGTGTTGATACAAGGCACAATCCGGAATTTACGTTGATGGAATTATATCAGGCATACACAGACTATGAAGGTATGATGGAACTGACAGAGTCCATGTTCCGTTATCTTGCTGAGAAGGTTTGTGGAAGCACAAAGATTTCCTATAATGGAATCGAGATTGACTTCGGTAAGCCGTTTGAGCGTCTGACCATGAATGATGCGATCAAGAAATATACCGGAATCGACTTCGATCAGGTAGAAGATGATGCAGCAGCTAAGAAGCTGGCTGATGAACACAATATTGCATATGAAGAACGTCATAAGAAGGGTGATATCATTAACCTGTTCTTTGAGGAGTTCTGCGAAGAAAAGCTGATCCAGCCTACATTTATCATGGATCATCCGATCGAGATCTCACCTTTGACCAAGAAGAAGCCTTCTGATCCAAGCAAGGTTGAGCGTTTCGAGTTGTTCATTAACACATGGGAGATGTGTAATGCATACTCCGAGCTGAACGATCCGATTGATCAGCGTGAGCGTTTTGCAGCACAGGATGCAAATGCAGCAGCCGGTGATGATGAAGCAGAGCACACAGACGAGGATTTCTTAAATGCATTAGAGATCGGTATGCCTCCTACAGGTGGTATCGGTTATGGTATCGACCGTCTGGTTATGCTGTTGACTGATTCACAGGCAATCCGTGATGTGCTCCTCTTCCCGACTATGAAGTCGTTGAATAGCGAGAACTAGGATTTATGCGGGTTTGCAGAGATATTACAGGAGATGGTACGACACTTAGTACGACAAAATTCAAAAACAAAATACAATAATATTCCGCTTAGTGCATAGAAATTAAATATTTGCAAAATTTTAAGGACACTTTCCATTAAGAAATTATTGGAAGGTGTCCTTTTTGTGTCATGAGATAAAACTAAGAGGAGTGATCAGATGTTAAAGATTAGACTTCAGGGAACAAAGAATGATATACGCTGGTTTGTCCGTCTGCTTCAGAGAGATAAAAGATTTGAATTGAATAATGTCTCGACATTTTTTGACAATGTGGGGACAGATAAATACAAGCGTGTATATGCAGAAGTGTCGAGAAAGAAAACGGATTCTGATAAGAAATCCATCAATGCAAAACAGTTGAATGAACAATGCCACTATGTAGGAAGTGGCATGGTGATTCGATAGGGAATGGAGGTACAACGGTATGTGTAAAGTAATAGCAATCGTGAATCAAAAAGGTGGCGTAGCAAAGACTACGACAACAGTGAACTTAGGTATAGGTTTGGTAAGAGAAGGCAAGAAGGTACTACTTATAGATGCGGATAGTCAGGGATCCCTTTCATCAAGCCTTGGCGTAGCAGAGCCTGATGAGCTTGATGTTACTCTCTCGACGATCATGGGTAAAGTGATCAATGATGAAGATTATGGAAAGCGGGAAGGGGTTATTGTACATGAGGAGGGAGTATCTTTTCTTCCATGCAATATCGAACTTTCCGGACTGGAAGTCACATTGGTAAATACCATGCGGAGAGAGTACATATTGAAAGAGTACATAACAAGTGTGAGAAACTTGTATGACTATATCCTGATTGACTGCAATTCCAGCCTTGGCATGGTGACAATGAATGCCCTGACTGCGGCTGATTCGGTCATCATACCGATAGAAGCAGCGTACCTTTCCGTAAAGGGGTTGCAACAGCTTATCACTACCCTTGGCAGGACAAAGAAATATCTGAATCCGAATCTTGGGATAGAGGGAATCGTTTTCACAAAGATGGTTGGACGTACCAATTACGCAAAGGAAATCAAGTCCATGGTGGAAGAAATCTATGGCAAAAATGTCCGTGTGTTTGGTGCGGTTATCCCACATTCTGTGAGAGCGGCAGAGACTTCCGCAGAGGGTGTGAGTATATTCAAGCATGACCCAAGAGGAAAAGTTGCGGCGGCGTATAAGAAGCTCGCAAAGGAGGTGCTTGCAGATGAATAAATCCAATAGTGCTTCCAAGATAAAGATGAAATCATTTGACGATCTGTTTGGTACAAACGAAAATCTGGAACAGGCAAATGCAAATGGTGGTGAAATCCGAGAAATACCTTTAGCAAGTCTGCATACATTCAGAAATCATCCGTTTCAGATCCATGAAGATAAGCTAGAGGAAATGGTAGAGAGTGTCAGACAGTATGGCGTGCTTGTTCCAGGAATTGCGAGAATGCGACCGCAGGGTGGTTATGAAATTATTGCCGGACACACAAGAAAGGCTGCCTGTGAACTTGCCGGTCTTGATACCATGCCGATGTTCATTCGCAATCTGAATGATGATGAAGCTACCATTGTCATGGTGGACAGTAACATTCAGAGAGAAGATATCTTTCCAAGCGAAAAGGCAAGGGCGTATAGTATGCGTTACTATGCCATGAAACATCAGGGCATTAAGGGAGATAAGGGTAGTAGCCTTGATATCATGAGTGAGGAAACCGGCGAGAACGCAAAGAAGATTCAGCGATATATCAGACTTGCAAAGCTCTCTGATGAACTGCTTGACTTTGTTGACAGGAAAAAGATTGGTTTTATTCAGGGTGTTGATCTTTCGTATCTGAACGAGAAGCAGCAGCAGTGGGTACTCGATATAATACTCGACAGGAATATATTCCCTAATATAGAGCAGTCGGCAAGACTAAAGGCATCCTGCCGGGAAAATATGCTTACACAGGAAGAAGTGAGGAACATCATGCTTCCGGAACAGGTGTTAGCAAAGCCGAGAAAGGTAACGTTCAAGGCAGACAGATTGGATGACTACTTTGATGAAGGATATACGGAAGAAAAGATTACAGAGGTTATAATAAACCTCTTAGATGAATGGAAGAAAAGAGGTGAGAGGGCATGACTAATATTGTAAATACCGGTAATGCGTCGGTGGATGCGCTGGCAGAGATGAGCATTAGTGGCAATGTTACACCGGTAAATTGGTATAAAACAATTTTGCGTGAAAATGGCAAGCCATACCTTCTCGCTATCTGTGTGTTGTCGGAAATCGTGTATTGGTATCGTCCTGTGGAAGTACGGGACGAGCATAGCGGCATGACAATTGGTTACAGAAAAAAGTTTCGAGAGGATTTGCTACAGAAAACCTACAATGATTTTGCCGAGCAGTTTGGAGAATCACGGAGAAGTGTGAAGGCAGCGTTTGACAGACTAGAGGAAATCGGTGTGATCCGTCGTGAATTCCGTAACATAGAAACAAATAGCGGAATGGTCTTAAATAATGTCATGTATATTGATCTATGCGTTGATAGACTTTACACATGTACATATCTGGACATACCAGGAGATGACGAAGATGTAGAAAACACAGGGGAAGAAATACAAAAACAGGCTGAAAACCAAGCAAATAAGCCTGTTACAAAATTTTGTACCTCCTCATACAAAACTTTGTATGACCCTCCTACAAAATTTTGTAACACCCCCTACAAAACTTCGTATGACCCTCCTGCAAAATTTTGTAACACCCTCCCACAAAACGATGTACCACCTCATACAAAGTTTTGTAAGACAAATACAGAGAATACTACAGAGAATACGGAGGAGATTACCTATCCTATCATTCCATCAGGCACAGGCGTGAAAACTGATACGATGGATAGGATGGATGAAGTGCGCTCATTTATCAAAGACAATATTGATTATGACGTATTGCTTCAGTGCCATCCTACAGAGAAGATGGACATAAACGAATTGGTGGAGCTGATGGTTGAGACCATAGCGGTTAAACAGCCAGTAATCCGTATCAATAAATATGATTTCCCATATGATGTTGTTCGGAGCAGATTGGAGAAGATAGATTTTCATACGATGGAGTATGTGCTGGAATGCCTTCGCAACAATACTACAAAGGTACGCAACATACGAAGCTATATGCTCACGACACTGTATAATGCTCCGGTAACATGTAGTAATTACTATAAAGCAGAAGTAAACCATGACTTCTATGGTAAGTAACGATTCATAGCTGCTGGAAACAGCAGTTGACTATATATTTTTCACCTTCCCTTCCTTTTGAGGGGCAGGAGGGCACACCTGCCTCTCGTTTTAAGGGGATTGCTGCAAGTATGATTCTTTGATATAATCAATGCAACAGTTTTACAAATCGGAATTTGTGAGGGTAATTATGATAAATTTTTTGAATGATATAAGGAATGCAGAAAATCCAATATCCAATAATAGAAAACTTATAAATACCATAGCGATATTGTTTCTCGGAATAGCTTTGGGAACTTTCTCAAAATATCTGGATTTTCGTCAAACTGAACTTCCAGGTGTGCTTATGGCAATAAATGGAGTCTTAGATATTGGTAATTTTCTTGGGCGTTTTGCAATCTGGATATTGATTGCACTGTGTATTTCTATTTATAGCAATTCTGCAATAAGAGCAAGCATCAATGTTTTTGTATTCTTTGTTGGTATGGTTGCAAGCTACTATTTGTATTCAAACTATATTGCAGGATTTTTCCCAAGAAGTTATGCGATGATTTGGTTTGGATTTACAGCTGTTTCTCCATTATTGGCTTTTGTCTGTTGGTATGCAAAGGGGAAAAGCAAACTGGCATTTATACTATCAGCGCTGATTTTGGCAGTATTGTTCAATATGTGCTTTGTATATGGATGCTGGTATTTTAATGCAAAATCTGTTTTGGAAGTGATAGTCTTTATTATTGGACTTATTGTTTTGAGGAGAGACACATTGAGGAGTTCTGCGCTAATGGGAACGATTAGTATAGTTCTTGCAGTTTTACTTGATATGGTTATTCCATTTCATTTTGGATAAACAACTTCCAGTTTGTCGAACACATGAAAATTTGAATTTAACGCACATCTAAAAAACGAGAATTCACAAAAACGTAGCCATAAAATGGTGATGAAAGGACGTATAACTTATGAGTAAAAAAGTATTTGTTTTGGTACACGATTACTGGCATCACGATGATTCCATCAAGCCTATGATGAACTATCTGTTTAACGCAGATTATGAAGTAACATTCACAAAGAATCCAAATGATTATTTCAAGGGGCAGTTTGATTTGTTTTTGTCTTTCAAAGATCCTATTGAAAATGATCAGATTCCTACTCCAATCTGGTGTGATGAAAAATGGACGGAGAAATTTCTGAATGATATTCAGAATGGTATGGGAACGATTATGCTTCACGCATCACTTACTGATTACACAGAAAATCACGCAATCCTCACAAATGTTGTAAGAAGTAACTTTATCACTCATCCCGAACAATGTCCGCTTACTGTAAAACCGATAGCAGAACATCCGATTATTGAAGGCATTGGCAAATTCACATTCCCTGATTTTGACGAACATTATGTAATGAAAATGATTCCGAATGCTGATACAACGATTCTTGCAGAAACCGTTTCAAAGAACGGCGTTCAGCCTGCTGTATGGATTCACACCTATGGCAAGGGAAAAATCTGCTGTATCGTTCCTGCACACACTACCCAAAATCTGACCTGTGAACCATTTGTCAAACTTGTAAAGAATGCTATTGATTGGGTTTAATAGCATTAATAGAGCGTCAAATTCCAGTTTGTAGGGAACAACAGATAAGACAATTTTATAATAAAACAGCGTCAGAGCATTTATGTGTAAAAGCATGAATGCTCTTTTTTTGTCCTTTCATGGACAAAGAACAAGAGAGCAGCTTTTGGACAAATTGTCCAGAAGTTCAAATAAAAAAGAAGGAGGATACCTGATGTATAGCAAAAATGGTATTCCGTGGGTAAGACCACCCACACAGGACAGGAAGCATAGAGAAAATAATATCGGGAGGACAGAACAATGGTCGATGAATTGACGCAGGAGTCGTTCCAGACAGGAAAGGCGATTGTGACTGTCAGCGTAGATCTGATTACTGCCATTGCAGATGCGTGCAAGCGGTCTGAACAGCAGAATCCTGGTATGAGCGAGGAACAGAAGGAGACATTGCTCGGCAAGGTTGTCGATAAGGTAATGTCGAATTATAAGGAAACGCATGGCTCATTAAAGGGATTCAACAGAGAGGGCAAAGATGTCACGCATATTGATGTGAATGATGAGAGAACAGCGGAGCTTTTAGAGAAAGCCTGTAAGAAAAGTCATATTCCGGTGGATATGAAAAAGGTAACGAGGGCAGATGGTTCCATCACGCATACTGCATTCTGTGAAGTGAAAAGCATAGACCAGATGGCAGCATTACTGAAGATGGCTTCCGAACAGGTACTTGAGGAGCAGAAGGAAATGACCAAGACACTTGTACTTTACGATGATAAGGGCAAGGAGGTTATGTCGGCTGACTTTGTAAATAATGGTGAGATAAATATGGATGATGTGGAAACACTGTCAAGATTCTCTACGAGATTTGAGATCAAGGATCACAAGAATGAAGTTTTGGAATCCGGAAGTATCACACCAAATGCAAAGGAGGAAATCAAGGAAGCGGCGAGAAAACATAATCCGAAGAAGGATAAGTCGCTTACGGAGAGAATCAAGGACAAGAAGGAGCAGTCACAGAAGAAACAGAAAGACAAGAACCGGCAGCGTGAAAAAACGAAGAAAAAGAGCCGGGATACAAGTTTGTAGGTGGTGCTTATGGGAAAGAAGAATATTGGCGGTGCCGTACTCGATGACCTGAAGGCATTACCGAAGAAACTGTTAAAACCATATTATAAAAATGGCAAGTTAAATGCAAATAAGGTTGCGATTGATGGCATACCGTTCATCATCATATTTTATGTCATAAATAAATATGTGCAGGCTGCGGTTATGTCGGATGGTGGAGATATAATTATTTTGAATTGTGATACAATGAAAATATAGTCAGATAGAATGTAAACGTCAAACCATGCGTTTACGAAATGTCTGCTGCTTTTTTGCTCTATAAGAAAATGCTATTACCAGAAAATGAATTATTTAAAAAAAATGGGAATAGAATAATGACAGAAGCAGCTGACTGTGCTAGAATATACATGAAATGTATTACCAAAATATAAAGAAATTTCAAAAAATGGGAATGGGAGATAGTGATATGCAGTTTATTGTAAGGCAAAAGTATCTAGATGAATTGATTGAATTATATGGGACGCCAGATATAAAAGTAATCACGGGCATCAGACGAAGCGGCAAGTCTGTTTTGCTACAGGAATTTATCACTTATCTGCAGTCGTTAGAGGAAAAGAGCAATATTGTAATGATAAACCTTCAGGAATTAGAGTTTGATCATTTGCTGGAATATCATGCATTGCATAAGTATATCTTGGGTCAATATAAAGAGGGAATGAATAACGTATTATTGATTGATGAGGTTCAGATGTGCCCTCAGTTCGAACTTGCAATCAATAGTATTTATACAAAAGGAATCTATGATATTTATGTTACCGGTTCAAATGCATTTTTGTTAAGTTCAGATTTGGCAACACTTTTTACCGGAAGAACGATGGAAATAAAGGTATATCCTTTTTCTTTTGTGGAATATCTGACTTATTATGGAATTACGGATGGATTTGATGATGCATTTGATCAGTATGTCCGAACCGGTGGTATGCCGGGAGCCTATGTATATAAGACAGAGGATAGACAGTATGATTATATCAGAGATGTGTATGGGACTATTCTTATAAGAGATTTGGTTGAGAAATATAGAATAAGAAATACATCAGAGTTTGCCAGTATATCTGAATTTATGATGGATAATATTGGCAACCTGCTTTCTCCCAATAATATCTGCAAGACATTAAATAA
The DNA here is from genome assembly GCA_020735665.1 of Lachnospiraceae bacterium GAM79. Classification (NCBI taxonomy): domain Bacteria; kingdom Bacillati; phylum Bacillota; class Clostridia; order Lachnospirales; family Lachnospiraceae; species Lachnospiraceae bacterium GAM79. Next base: position 2,023,753 of record CP085928.1, on the reverse strand, counting down.
TGACCAAAGAGAGATTACCAGAAAGACAGTATCAAAATACATTGGTTATTTAGAGAACGCATTTCTATTTTATGAGGCAAAACGGTATGACCTAAAGGGGAAAAAATATCTCGAAAACAATAGTAAGTTTTATCTTTGTGATCCAGCATTTCGATATGCAGTCAATGGTACACGAAATATGGACTTTGGAAGGGTTTATGAGAATATTGTTTATCTGGAGTTACGAAGGAGAGGTTATGAGGTATATGTTGGTAAACTTTATAAAAAAGAAGTGGACTTTGTAGCAAAGAAACGAGACACACTGATATACATTCAGGTAAGTGACAATATTTCAGATGAAACAACATTTGAGAGGGAATATTCGCCATTGCTTGCAATACGAGATGCATATCCTAAGATGGTAATTGCAAGGACCCATCATGAAACTTATGATTATCAGGGTGTGCAGGTGGTCGATATTTGTAGATGGCTGCGATGCAGATAGATAAATTCCGATTTGTTTTTCTCTGGATTTCATATTATACACCAAAATTGTGAATATTTCTACCCGCCATCTATTGACCTCAATTTTGAGGAAATAGGCGGCTTTTTTTCGTTCAGAAAAAATTTTTTCAAGAAATTTTTGCAAAAGTAGCGATTTTGGGTGTGCATTTCATACCCCTTTGTCCAAATGAGTGAAGCACACTAAGGGAGGTGATGTGATGAAGCTCGATACAATCGGCAAGAATATAAGAAAGTTCCGACTTGCGAAGAAATTACGCCAAGAAGATTTGGCTGAGAAAACAGACTTGACAACAAATTATATTGGTATGGTTGAGCGTGGAGAGAAAATTCCGTCACTCGAAACTTTCATAAAGATACTAAATGCTTTAGGTGTATCATCGGATATGGTTCTTACAGATGTTTTGGAAACGGGATACACAGTCAAGAACTCTATGCTGAATGAGAAACTTGAAAAACTTGCTCCTGAAGATAGAAACAGAATTTATGAAGTTATAGATACACTTGTGAAGCAGTCAAAGCAAATACTTCCATAAAACACAGAAGTTCGTCCTAATCGACGAGCTTTCTTTTTTTGTGCCAAAAACAGATACCAAATTGAGGAATACCGCATAAATACAGTATCTATCAGCAAAATAGCAAGAAGAAAATAAGGAAATTTACAACGAAATTACAACAAATGAAAGAGCCTGATGTAACGACTTATAAAGAGAAATACAGAGTTATAAGAAATCGACGCTTGAAATAGAGCGTCTTTTTCTATGTCGTGAAACAACATACTATCTCATTTCTGCTTGTTCGCTATCAATGTCTTAGTTCACGGCGTGTCAAGAGCCTGTTGCAACGCAATGTGTCAACGCTCTTTACAAGCTGTGGGATAAGGCGTAGCTTCTTAAAGGCAGAAATGGAAAGATAATAACAAGTGAATATATTTTTCTATAAAGCATTTTACTTTTACAGTAAGGTGCTTTTTTGTTTATGATACTTTTCTATATCCATAGCAAAGGAGGATTGATAATAAATGGCAGAGATTTATGGATATGTACGAGTGTCAAGTATAGACCAGAATGAAGAACGGCAGATTGTCGAACTCTCAAAAAGAAACGTGCTTCCTAAAAATATCTACATAGACAAGCAGTCTGGAAAAAGTTTTGAGCGTCAGCAATATAAAAAGCTCGTCAGAAAGCTAAAAAAAGGTGATTTGCTCTATATCCTAAGTATTGACCGTCTAGGCAGGAACTATCTTGAGATACAGGAACAATGGCGAATACTGACGAAAGAAAAAGGATTGATATATGTGTCATAGATATGCCCTTACTGGACACAAGGAACGGGAAAGATTTAATGGGTACATTCATCGCTGACCTTGTATTACAGATACTATCTTTCGTGGCACAAAATGAGCGTGAGAACATCAGAAAAAGGCAGGCACAGGGCATAGCTGTGGCAAAGGCACAGGGCGTAAAATTCGGCAGACCAGAAATCATGCTTCCAGAGAACTTTGGAGAGCTTGTCCGTGAATGGGAAAAGAAAAGGCTTCCTCTGTCGGAAGTCTTGAACGTATGTAAAATGAGCGAAGCTACATTCTATCGGAAATTAAGTGAATACCGCTTATTACAGCAAAGGTAGTCTATTCTGAACTATCACAAAGTACACCTTTTGCAAAAAATATAATCTGGCAATATTAGCAAAAATAACATCTTCAAAGCTGTTCTAAATGATTTGTTTATTGAAAAAACAGGCGTTTTCAGCTATACTAGATAATGATATAGTGGCTATTAACAGGTGTACCTTTTGAGAAAAATCAAGGAAAGGAGCAGAAAGTAAATATGAAACAAAGATATTTGAAAAAGCCTTATTCATTTTTGCTGGTAAGTGCAATGGTATTGACTATGTTTCCGACGTTTAGTACCAGCGTTCATGCAGAGGAAAATCAATCGCCAACGAAAGAGCAGTTTTCAACTGTTGAAGAATTAAAAAACTATGATACAAATGATAATGACGGAGTGAAAAATCCTGCAAAAGTCTATTTCGGAAATAACAATCAACAGTGGTGGATTGCAGGAAGTCAAAGTAATGATAGCATAACGTTTTTTTCTGCAAGTTCTATGAGAGATGATGTACAATTTGAATCAAATTATATGGACAATAAAACATATGATGATAAGTGGAACTGTACCTATCCTGATAGAGAACCAGCAGAAGTTTTCCCGAATCACTACGGTGCGAGCTATATAAGGAATGTTACCTTAAAAGAGATGGAAGCTTCTTTTTTTACAAGTTCAGAACAGGCACTGATAAATGAAACAACGATTTATACGGATGATACGAAAAACAACAGCGTCTATTCCACGACGGACAAGCTATATTTGGCTTATGGAGACCAAGAAGATTATAATCACATTACTGTGGGAAAGAACAGCGCAAATGATTTGAATGACGGTCTTCGTATTGATCCAAGTTATTGGGGAGAATCTGTTCTTGAATTATTTTGGATTCGTTCACCATTTGTTAGTAATGATGATCCGAATGATGGAAATGATGTTTTGACTGCGTGGCCTTCTAAGAATTATCCTGCTTTTAATGGAGCTCAAACAAGCAATGTAGAAAAAATAAGACCTGCTTTTGAACTGAATTCATCAACGATTCTTTTTGCATCGGCTGTTCCGTCAGCAACATCTACAGGTAATTTAACATTGCAGGATACGGATGGAGATGGAGCGTTTACATTACGCTATGACGCCGGTAAGTATAGCAAGAACCTAGGTTCAGCCGTAATTTCTTATGATGGTAGCAAGGTTATCTTAACAGATGTTCCAAATGGTACATATCTGGTTGCGCAAAACAGCAATGGTGCGTATGCGAAACAAATTACGAATGAAACAGAAGTTTCTGCAAGTGGTATGAATTTAGATAATTTTGCGAATTGCAAGATATGGCTGGAAACAACAGATACAGCAAATAGAATCACATATGCGGCTTTGGCAGAGAAAGAACAAGAAACTGCTGTGAATATTGTTGCGGGTGCGGGATTGAATATCACATCGAATAATGGTGTGCAGGAAGTTGTTCCAAACAAGGCAATTACAGATATTATAGTAGAAGCTGTTGACGGATATTTTCTTCCGGATGGTTATGAGGACAGAATCCAAGGCTTGAACGGATTGACAGTGACAAAAATGACTAAAAATGGTTTTACCATTTCAGGTACGCCGATAAGTGATGTGAATATCACACTGCCACCTGCAACAAAGAAAGTTTACAGCATGCTTTTAAGTGGTGACGGAACATTTACAGGAACTTGCGTAGGATATCAACCAATTACCGCAAAGGAATTTACGATTACAAATAGCGGAAATGTTGATTTAGAGAATGTAGATATATCTATCACGGGTACAGATAAGGATAAGTTCGAGTTGAGTGGTGATGGTACTACAACCATCCAGCTAAACGATACTCTAAAAGTAGCAGTAGCACCAAAAGACAGTTTAGCAACAGGTATATATCGGGCAACGCTTACTGTAACAGCAGCTAATGCTCAAATAGCAACAACGGAGCTACAGTTTACTGTAAACGAACATGATTATGTTGCAGTCGTTACACCACCAAATTGCACAGAGAAAGGATATACGACATATAACTGCAGAAATTGTGGCTATAGCTACAGAGGAAACGAAGTAGATGAGTTAGGTCATACGTGGGGAGCATGGAAAGTCATCAAGGAAGCAACAACCACAGAAACAGGCAAAAAAGAACGTGTTTGTGAACGTTGCGATTATAAAGAAACAGCAGTCATTTCTATGATTTCCAACGAAGAACAGCCTACTACTTCTACAAAGCCAGATACAGCAGTTAAGACAGGCGATAGTACAAATATTTTGCTGTTGAGTATGGTAACGGTCATTTCCCTTGCAGGAATGCTGACAGCATTGTTCTTCAAACGCAGAAGAAGCAGATAAGCAAGGATAAGGACAGGGACAAAGGTTTCTGTCCTTTTCTTATCCCCTGCTTTAGAAACGTATTTTTAAGGACGCAAACAGCAACCGACGGAGTGATCCAGACACGGTGGCGGTTGTAAGACAAATCGCCACGCCAGCCTGCTGGCGAGTGCCTGGTTCACTTTGGCGGTTATGCGAGCGAAGCGAGCTTTCTAAGCCCCCGTTATCTAACAGGGGGGGACTATTACAAAAAGCAAAAGGCAAAACAAATATAAAATCGCCGATATGCAACGATTTACAATGTGTCGCTCGACAATCAGACAGGACAGAACCTATCAGAAATATTATGATGATATATTTATCCTGCTGAAAACAGGCTTGCGAATATCAGAGTTCTGCGGACTGACAAAAAAGGACTTGGATTTTGAAAAGCATACTATCCATGTCAATCATCAGCTTTTAAAGGACAAGGACGGATATTACATAGCCGAGCCTAAGACAGCAAGCGGAAACCGCAAAGTCCCTATGAGCAATGAAACAGAAAAGGCATTTCACAGAGTTCTGAAAAGAAAGCAGAAAGCAAAGATAAAAGAGATTCATCATATTTATACAGGCTGCGTTCCTGTACGGTGGAAATGAAGAACTTGGCTGGCGAGGTACTATGTTGCCGATTCTGGAGAAGAAAGTTTCTGCACCTTTAGCAACATTAATCGTTGGAATTGTATGGGTCATTTGGCATATTTCACTCTGGTTCATAGAAGGCAATTCACATCAGGGCATGTCATTTATCTGGTTTGCAGTCTTAGGACTGGCGCTTAGCTATTGGTTATCTATGGTTTATGATGCCACCAGAGCTGTCATGTTCTGCATGATTCTACATGGATGGACAAACACATTGATGGGAGTGGTAGATATCAATCAAGATTCGTTATATTATGTGTTACTGGCTGTAATGACAGCAATCTCAACGATAATTAGCATCTGGATTCAGAAAAAACGAGAGAACGTTCATTCATAACTTCCAATTTGACGGAGGAAACAATACATGAAAAACATATGGAACAGAGGTTTAAAGGATTCGTTATTAATATATTGTGGCTTATATACAATTGCGACAATAGTAAATAGTATTTCTTATCTTTCAAAAGGGATATATGAAGATCCAACAGGAAACTGGCACGAATTAGACCGTGCAATTATTACTTTAATTGTGATTTTAGCATACTCACTAATTAGATATATACATATAAAGAATTTTGCAATTAAATTAGTTGTGGTGTATGTTCCAACAATTTTATTGGCTTTTTTGTATGTATGGTTTAGGGGACTAACTGCTGAATTAGCATCTTCGGCATATAGAGATATTTTTGTCAATTATACTATTGGTTTTTGATTGTATCTATTATAGTATTTATTGTAAATAAGATAATACAAAAGATAAAAGCAAAGGAAACTTCCAGTTTGTGGAATCAAGAAAATCGAAATTTGAAGGTGAGAACATGATGGAGTGGATAAACATTTTTGGGGCAGTATTTATAGCAGTAATCATGGTACCCAATATTATTTTTACATTAAAGTATAAAGATGGTTTTGAAAATAAGTGGAATAATAAAGGTGTTGAAGTTGTAGAACAGATAGGAAGATTTGGGTGTTTCGGATTTATGGTTGTTAATATTCCTGGAACCTGGTTCGGTTGGTGGTCTGATGAAGCTTTTGCGATATATTTAATAGCAAATGTCGTTTTAATTATACTTTATTGTGTGATATGGATTATTTGTTTTAGAAATAATACGATTTTTAAAGCATTGACATTATCTATTATTCCATCCGTAATTTTCATCTTCAGTGGAATTATGAGCAGGTCTGTATTATTGATTGTGGCATCACTATTATTTGCACCTGCACATATATTGATTTCATATAAAAATGCAAAGTATTAGATGAATTTGAAGATGACGGAGGGAAAGAAAGTGAAAAAAGCATTGTTGGTAATTGATATGCAGAATGTATGTGTTGGAAAAAATCACGCTACATACTTTAAATATGATAATGAAATTCTGATTCAAACTGTAAACGAAGTTATTGACGCAAATGAAAGTAATGTGGTTGTTTATATCAAAAATATCATGAAGAAAAATTTAATAAATAAGCTTGCACCATTTAAGGCTTATGAAGGAACTGAAGAAGTGGAACTAGTTAGCAATCTTCATGTTGTATCTGATTATGTTTTCATAAAATATGAGGGAAATGCATTTAGCAATCCTAAACTTAATGAGTTCTTAAAAGCACATAAGATTAAATGTGTTGAAATCGTAGGAGTTGATGGTGGTGGGTGCGTAGCATTGACTGCGTTAGGGGCCATAAAAGAAGGCTATAGTGTAATACTTAATGAATCAGCTATCGGAACAATGTTTAATAAGAATAAAGAAAAATATTTTAAAAAGCTTCGAGAAGCAGATGCAAAAATTATTTAGATAAATATAAGGCACTCAAAACTTTCAGTCATGCGGAGAGATTGAAAGCAACAGAAACTTTGAATTTGACGAGGTATTGGTAGAATGGTAGAAGTAAAATTTTATGACAATGTCGCAGATGAACTTTTGAAGTTTGCAGTAATAATATCAAAAACAGACAACAAGTGGGTATTCTGTAAACACAAAGAAAGAGAGACTTATGAAGTGCCAGGCGGTCACAGAGAACCTGGAGAAAGTATTTTTGAAACAGCCAAAAGAGAATTACAAGAAGAAACAGGGGCAATTGATTTTAAAATTGAACCAATATGTGTGTATTCTGTTAAAGGAAAGACACGAGTAAATGAAAATATTGATGATGAAACTTTTGGAATGTTATTTATTGCAGACATTAGCTCATTTGTGGAATTACATTGTGAGATTGAGAAAATATTGATTTCAGATAAGTTAGTTGATAATTGGACATATCCTTTAATTCAACCTATATTGATTGAAGAAGCAAAAAAAAGAGGTTTTATATAAAAATCAAGATAAGCAACGGAAACTTTCAGTTTATCTTTTATAATACCGTGGTTTATGGGATTAGGTGCATAGGAACTTATTCAAGTGCGAAGTTTGAGTATATAAAAATATATAACATATATGAAAGTATATAGAAATATATAAAAATAAATAAAACATATAAGAATATATAAGACAAAAAGTCGGGGGACTGACGAAAATTTTATTTCAAAGGTTATGTAGGGAGTAAACCGGAATGAAAAATGATAGGAAGAATGTTTCAAATATGGTGATTGCCATTGTGTGTGTCGTTTTGTTTGCTGTGACTGCGATTTATTGTGTGCCGAGATTCTCTTTGCTTTCATCGAATGCATTGCCGGCAACGGTTGCGGGTGTGGACAAGCATGGGACAAGCGGCTATGCAGTATTAAAGGTAGACGGAGCCAGAGAGAATGGAGGAACGATATTCTTCCACTATTATTATCCCGGAAGCAAGTCGCATCTAAAACAGGATGAAAAGGTGTTGGTAAGTGGTAACATCACATTTATGGATGAATCGACAGAAGAGGGAGTGAACGCAGATCTGGTTATCGGAACAAAGACACCGGTACTTATATGTTTGATTTTATCCTTGCTGGGGTTGGTTGGCGCAATCTGCCTGTTACCATCAGCAATTCGCAATTTCCGTAATAAACCATGGAGTCGTGATGAGGAGATAGAAACGAAGAGCAAATCGGTGGATGCATTCTATACGGCTGAGATTTTGGCACTTGTAGTTGCTTTGATTTTCTTTGTGGCGGGTATGACGCAGGTGGTCGGATATGCCTGCGCGAAGAATCATACAACAGGAACTGTAACATATCAAAGTTCTCGGCAGAGCTCCAATCATGTTAAGGTACATAGCGGAAATGATGTCAGAAATTACAAATCACGTTATGGGAAAGGTATTCGACCAACTTATACGGTGCTGCAGATTAAGGCGGATTCACCGGTCAATGGTGCCGATGTGTTCTGGTATGAGGGAAATTGCAGTATTCTGGGCAGTAAGAATGTTTATATAGGCTATAGTGATAATTCCATGTCGGTCTTATCACAGTTTGAACTGGTGATGACTCTCATAAGCGGTGCATTTTTATTATTCCATGCAGTTTCAGCACGGTTGCTCAGTAAGAAAAATCCATATGGCGGGAAGCTTTTCTGGTTCTTTAAATTTTGACTGGTCCGGTAGTTTATTTTTTGTTTGGAGGTGTTTATTATGAATAATGCAATCAAGAAAATATGCTTGGGAATACTAGGGCTTCTGCAAGGAACGCTTGGTAGTTACTTAGCATTACTGGGGTGGGTGCTTGCTTTTCCTGAAACTTCTCCCGGCACAAAAGATTATGTAGAGGATATGTTTTTTGTACCATTTGGATATTTTATTATGTTCGCATGGTTAGCCATAATGATAACCGCAATGATTCTGCTTCGAAAAAATAAAGCAAATTTTCTATCTTTTATAATACCGTGGTTCGTGGGATTCGTTGGATGTTTGGTAGTAGTGTTTGTAATACTTTGATTTTCAACGATTATAAAATATGAATCCGACATGATGGTGAAATTGTAAGGAAAGCTGAAAGATAATGGGGAAATACAAAAGTAAAGTATTAAAGAGAACATGTAAAAGGTGTATGATTGCGGTGCTTATAACGGCTATCCCCGGAATCATTGCCGGACTTTTTAACAGATGGCTTTTTTTAGCTGCTCTCTTTGCAATTATTCCTATCATCTATTTGGTCAATCGATTTTCCGTGATTATAAAATGGAATCTGGTCGAGGGGATCATCGAAGATGTAACGTTAGTTAATGATTTTAACCAGCCCTATACCGAAGCTCATATTATATTTAAGACAAAAGATAATATGGAACATGAGTGCCGCTTCACGATCGGGCATTATGGAGATTACGAAGAAGGAATAGAACCAGAGTTAGAGAATATGCTTCAAAGTGACAAAAAGTTGTTTATGAAGAAGAAAGTTCCGGTTTTTTATTCTCCAAAAGATGTTAACAGATGTATAGTGTATTTAGAAGATTCACAATGAATATAAAATGATATCAAGCGTTTTTAAAACTAAGAAATTGGTATTTGTTAGGAAAGGAACTTTATTTATGACAGCTGAAACAGAGGCAATAAAAGCACAAATTCTTTCAACAGGAAACGCTGAAATATTGCTTGAGGAAAACGATTTTCTGATTGTAAAATGGATAAAACCGGAAATAAAATATAGTATGGCAGCATATCAATACGGGAAAACAGGAATGGCTAACAACTATCCATGGGAATGTAGTTTGACGGAGGAACAAATCGCATTTTTTCTGGAACATATCAATGCAGCTGTCGAGTATTTTAAATCAAAACATCATTATTTCCATCTTGAGGTTAAAGAAGTCTCCTACGAGAATATTGTTTCTATTGATGAGCATGGAATAAAATTTAGTGATTTGCATTGGTTGACATACAAAGAATGTACTATAAATTTCAATCGGAAATATCCCAACAGTAGAGGAAACTGTATCGGAGAAAGAAATATCACTGCCGAACCGCCATATATCGAATTGTATAGCACATACGCACATACTAAAATATTGTTTAATAAAAAAGGACTATTTCGGAAAAATAAAAACATGATAGATTTTCATAATTTGCAAAGACATATCAACGAGTTTGGCTATACAACTCTTGATTTAAGTTAAGAACAATTTTATCATTTATCTAACTGATAATTTCAAGTTTGTAGAATCAAGAAAATCGGAATTTTTAGGAGAAAACGATGAAGAAATGGACAAAAATATTGTTGATAATAGTTATAGTTATTTTACTTTTGTTTGTGGGAATGTCCTATTTTATAGGGACGCAAGTTTTCATGGGGTCTACTCAATTGGTTACTTGTGAAGATACTTCAAAAGTGAAAGATAGTTTTTGGGAAAGATATAATATGGATTATGATGTTTTCTGCAGTACATATACTATAGAAAAAGTTGAAATCACTTCAACTTTTGATGAACATATGATACCGGCAGATTACATATATGCTCTTGGTGAAGAAGGAGATAAGAATAATCCAACAGTTATTTTAGTGCATGGTCTTGGTGGAAATCGTTATACCAATTATCCTTTAGCAGAAATGTTTTTACAGAAAGGATATAATGTATTGACTTATGACCAGAGAAGTAGCAACGAAAATACAGCTCAATATACTACATTTGGATACTGGGAAAAATATGATTTGATTGATTACATTGATTATGTCTATAGCCATGCACCGGAGCAAGTGATAGGAATATGGGGTACATCGTTTGGTGGAGCAACTGCAGGATTAGCAATGGGAGATAAGGATGTTGAAAACAAAGTGGATTTTCTGATTCTAGATTGTCCGGTTAGTGATATGAAATGGATGGTAGAAGAAGAAATGAGAAAGATGGATATTGGATTGCCTATATCTTACATGACATTCTGTGGCAACATTATCAACAAAATGAAATTGGGATTTAGTTATGATGATGCAAATGTATGTGACAAAATTGCAGATATTGAAATTCCGGTTTTGGTAATAAACAGTGAAGCAGATACATTAACCCCACAGTTTATGGGACAAGAAATATATGATTCAATACAAAATGAAGAAATTAAAATGATTTGGACGGTAACTGATAGTGAACATACAGAAATATGGTTAGATCATAACCAAGAATATCGAGAAAAGGTTCAAGAATTATTGAATTTTACTAAATGATAGAAATAGGGAAAGTAAACTTTCAGTTTGTGGAATCAAGAAAATCGGAATTTGGAGGGGAATAACATGAATAGATTTGGTGTAAAGCTAATTCTTTCAATCGTTTCTTTTTTGGCAGTCAATATCTGGCTTATAGGTAAGGGTGTAGCAAAGGGCGCTGCTGACTTTTTCATATCTGCAACGGTTGAGGAAACAATACTATTTATCATTTTACAGCTATTAGTTGTACTGATATATTTTATATATCCTCTTACGGTAAAAAAATATAAAATCATTTACTGGTCTGTATCTGAAGCCTTAGTCATTATTACAGTTCTCTTTTGGGGAATATTTATTGTCGGTCCGATTTGGTTAAAATAAGCAAATTTGAATTTGCAAGTGTCTATAATTTACAAATCATAATATATTCTTCATCATTTTCATCAATAATTTCAAATCCTATCTTCCTATACATACGGACAGCATAATTCATCTTTTGAACTGATAATGATGCTTGTTTATATCCTTCTAATTTTAGTTTTGTTAGCATCTGTTTCATTAATTCTGTTCCGATACCATAGTTTCTATACTCCTTAAGAAGTGAAATTGCAAAAGACGGTGTTTCATTATCTATATGACCATAATCATTCATAATCCGAACCCATACGGCACCAACAATTTTATCCCCAACTTGAGCAACCAAACATAAGTCTCCCTTATTCTTACCAAAGTCTTTTACATATACTTGCAAATCTGGTTGGTTAATAATATCTTTGGGCGGTGCAGAAACTCCTTCGGGAATAAAAATCGCCTCGTACAAAAAAGTATCTAATACCTTATTTCCATCTTGTTTTAATTCTCTTATTGAATAATTCATATAAACCTCCGATTTATTTTTATTTATAAATCAGTTGTCATTCCACACATAATGATTCCTCCGTTAAATTCCGATTTCTCAGTTTCAAAAACTAGAATTTATATAATTATTCCTCTAACTTTCCCCATTTTATAGGCTTTCCCGCCTGTCCATTAGTGAAATGATATGTAGTTTCCCTTATTTTTGCCCTTATGAGATAATCACAAGGGAAATAAGGGAAATTTTTTAGTCATTGCCCACCACTTTATCAAGAAGCCGAACTGATTTTCGTTTCGCATCTCTTGTGGAGTGAGCATAGACGTTCATTGTGGTACTGACATCTGAGTGTCCCAACAATTCCTGCACATCTTTTGGGGCAGCTCCATTTGCTAAAAGGTTGCTTGTATAGGTGTGACGTAACTGGTGGAAATGAAAGCCTTCAAATCCCTCTAATGTTTTTGCCACCTTTCTGCAAACAGTCCCCAAAGTAGTTGGAAGTTCCAAACAACCATCCGGTCTTAAACAGACGAAAGAAATTTCTTTATAATCTGTCGGGACTTCCTCTGTTCTGTCTAAACAATAATATTCGTAGTACACTCTGTTTTTCTCTTTGACCTCTTTGTAGTAGTTCGTGTGATAAAGTTCTCCGTACTGCATTCGATTTTTTAACTGCTCTTTCCGGGCATTACGGAAAATCTCTACCAGTGTATCTCCAAAATCAACAACCCTTACTTTTTTCCGCTTGGTTGGTCCGATGATATATTTGCGCTTTGAGCCATCATATCGGATGCTGCGTCTTATGGTAAGGCATTGTTCTTCCAGATTTACGTCCTGCCATGCCAAACCGCAGGCTTCTCCAATACGAAGCCCGGCATAATAGGCTATCTGGATTGGAAGTATTGCGGCTGGGTTCTTTTTTTGCAGATAAGCAAGCAATCTTTCATAATCTTCTCGTGAAATTGGTTGGACATTTCCGTCCATATCCTCATCGGAAAACAAATCCACTTCATCCGTCTGATACCGCAGTTTAATATACTGCATGGGATTGAACGTAATATACTGTTTTGGAAATACTGCAAAGCGGAAAGACTGCTGCATGACTGCGGAAAAAGAATGGATGTAATCTTTGCTGTAACCCTTTCTCTCTTTTCCATCGGGATGAACTCCCCCGAAGGAAAGCAAATCAAAGAAAGATTGCAAATGCTCAGAGGTTACATTTTTTAATTTCCGTTCTGCCAGCGGATGTTTCTTAATATTTCGGATTGTTCCGAGGTAATTCTCCACAGTACCATTGCTGAGCGTACCTGTTTTTAATTCCTCCTCTGCCCACACATCCAGAAGTTGTCCGACTGTGAGATTTTCCGCTTTGGCAACAAATTTCTTTTTCTCATAATCATCCATTGCCTGACGGAGCAGCTTTTCAGTTTCACTTTTGCTTTCTGTTCCAACGCATTCTTTCTGAACAAGATTGCCGCTTGCGTCCTCTACATAGAAGCGGTAGTACCATTTCTTTCCTTTTTTTCTTACAGATCCTTTTGCCATAATCGTATGTCTCCTTTCGATATTAGACAATCGGAACTGATGAAATGCTTCGTGCGTGTAAGTATATCATAACTCCGGTTGTCTTACTATACCGATTCGGAATCTTCGTATAAGACTTCTGATAAAAGATTTGCAAGCCTTTGTTCTGCTGTTTTTGGTTTCTTGGAATAGAGCCTTACAACGTCTGCCATCTCATTAAAAGCATTGATGGTAGGAGTGATTTCCCTTAAGAACATAATCTCATTATATTCATCATTCGATTCAAACCCTATTGTTTTGGCAATATCCGTCTGACCAGCATTCCCCTTGAAGTTTTTGCAGGCGAACTGGAAGGAATCCAAAAACAGACCATATTGTTTTAACATCAGCAGTAATAAATCTTTTGAAAAAGCATCTTCTTCTTTGGTAAGGGCAAGCGGTAACTGTTCCAGAATATCTCCCATCGCATCACGAATCTGTAACTCTCTCTTATCCGTAATGTCGGTTTCATATTCATCTGTTTCCCCTTTGAGCCATTCCACAGATACATGGAGTGCTTCCGAAAGACCTTCCAGCACCATTTTTTTCGTATTGTCAATCGAACCATTCTCATAACGCAGGATTGTAGAAGCGGTAACACCCATCTTTTCTGCGACATAAGGCTGTGTCAGATTCAATTCCAGACGGCGCTGTTTTACTCTGCTGCCTATCAGCTTGCGTAGTTCTTTATCTTTCATGCTGACTGCCTCCTTTTTCGGTATGTATGAATTATAGCATTGTTTTTCTGTAATTGCAATATGCAACTTAAAAATTATTTTTAATATTTCGTAACGCTTGACAAAAAGATATGAAAAGGATATACTTACATCACAAGAATTGCATAATGCAATTTATAAGGAGGTGATTATATGACGCAAAGAAAAATTGCATTATCCATCGAAGAAGCTGCTGACTATACGGGAATCGGCAGAAACACCTTAAGACAGCTTGTAGAATGGAAGAAACTTCCAGTATTAAAGGTTGGTCGCAAAGTCCTGATTAAAACCGATATTCTGGAAATGTTTATGGAAGCGAATGAAGGTCGTGATTTGAGGGATAGAGGAAATGTAAAAGCCGTAACAAGAACTGCGGCAAATTAAAAAGGCGGCTTCCAAAGAAACCGCCAAAGGTTCTATCAGACCGAAGCCATGATATACCTACACGCAAGAAGATTATACCATGTGCTTCTTCTGATACGCAACCGAGAACTTATGTTTGTAAAAGAAAGGGGAATGTAATCATGGCAAAATCAACAAAAAGTTATGAAGAACGAATGCTTGAAATGGAAAAGAAGGAACAGGAAAGCCTTGAAAAAGCAAAACGATATGCAGCACAGAAGAAAGAACTTCTGAAACGAAAGAAAGCCGAAGAAAGTAAAAAACGAACCCATAGGCTCTGTCAGGTTGGCGGTGCGGTGGAATCCGTTCTCGGTGCGCCTATCGAGGAAGAGGACATCCCAAAGCTGATTGGTTTTCTGAAAAAGCAGGAAGCCAATGGGAAATTTTTTTCAAAGGCAATGCAGAAAGAAACACATACCGATATGGAGGAAGTGTAATGGCGGGGGGGGGATGAGTTTTTCATTCCCTTCATTGCTTTTTCATGAAGGGCGCACTTATGGACAACCAGAGGTCGTCCCAATAAGTTTGCCACAAGTGGCAACCGGTCTTCGCTCACGCTTGCCGGGCTCGTTCCGTCGGCGGGGCTTTCAGCCAGACCTGCTCATGCCGCAGGAGGCACTCTTCGCCAGAGGGGCGCATTCCATGCAGGCTGCTATGCGCAGGGCACTCTTACGCAGAGGGCGTTCCGGCAATACTGCTTTTTCTAAAACTGAAAGCAATGTTGCCGGAAATCTATGCCGGATGTGCAGAAAGGGGGAATCCAGACATGGCGATTTTTCATTACACAATCAAAATAGTCGGACGAAGTAAAGGGAAATCTGTTATCTCCGCTTCCGCATATCTCAATGGGGATGTGATGAAAAACGAGGAAACCGGGCGAATCAGTTATTACACTTCTAAAAAAGAAGTGGTCTACACCAGTCTGATGATGTGCGAAAACGCACCTCCTGAATGGCAGATAGTACCAGAAGAAAATATAAAACGCTTTCAAAAATCTGTCCGATACAAAAGGTCAGAAGATAAAGAAGCTGCTTTAGAAAAATTTAAAATCACATTTCAGAAACAACGGTTATGGAATGAGGTATTGAAGATTGAAAAAAGTGCAGATGCCCAACTTGGCAGGTCATTTGAATTTGCCCTCCCCAAAGAATGGAGCAGACAGGAACAGATTCAATATACAGCCGACTATATCAAAAAAACATTTGTGGATAAGGGAATGTGTGCTGATTGGAGTATCCACGACAAAGGGGATGGCAATCCTCATGTCCATCTGCTTCTGACAATGCGCCCTTTTAACCCGGATCATTCTTGGGGGAAGAAAGAAGTCAAAGATTGGGATTTTGTCAGAGATAAAAGCGGAAATATCGTGATTGATGAATCCCATCCGAACTGGTGGCAGGATAAGAAAAACCCTGACCGTCATGGAATCCGTATCCCTGTATTAGATGAAAACGGAATCCAGAAGATTGGTGCAAGAAACCGCCTGCAATGGAAACGGGTACTGACCGATGCTACGGGATGGAACAATCCAAAAAACTGTGAACTGTGGCGGAGCGAGTGGGCAAAGGTGTGTAATGAACATCTGCCTTTGCATAATCAGGTCGATCACCGTTCTTACGAAAAGCAGGGAAAACTCCAGATTCCTACCATCCATGAAGGTGCTGACGCAAGAAAGATTGAACAAAAGTTTCTTGCCGGGCAGGAAATAAAAGGTTCGTGGAAAGTAGCGGAAAATCAAATCATAAAACAACAAAACACGTTATTGCAAAAGATACTGGACACCTTTGGGAAAGTATCAGGTGCATTATCATTATGGAAGGAGCGATTAAATGACATTAGAAGAAAGCCGGGAAATTATACCCTTAATGGAGTCCATGATTGGGCAAATCGAAGAACAGCAGACCTTAATGGCAGAAATGCTTCTGGAAATGCAGAACCGGGACACCCAACTCTCTCTTATGCAGGAACAGAATCAGAAATTGCAAAAATTAAACAGCGAGTTATCCGAGCTGCTCAACATTTTGCCAAATACCGAGGAACTACTTTCCAAGATGGAAGAACAGAAAACGAAGATAGAACTTTTGGAAAACGAAAATCAGCAATGGCAGATATTGGCACAGAAGCTGAACAGCGAAAACAGTTTATTACTGAAACAGAACACCGAATTGCTGAACTGGAACAGCAGGTAGAGAAAGGACGTGATATAGATGAACGAATCCAGAGAATTAAAGAACGCCGAACAGTTGGAAGAACTTCTGCTCTTGACCGAGGAGATACAAGAAGAGTTGGAACAGAAAGACCAGCTTATCGTGGAACTGAAGACGCAGCTCAACGAATCTCTGACCTTGAACGAGAAATTAAACAAAGAGAACAGAGCCGGGAATATTCAAGCATTAAAGAACGACTTGAAGCTGGCAGACAGAGCATTGCGGAGCGAGAAAGAGAAGCTGCGAAGCGCAAACGTCACGATAGAGGAATGTCAAGATAAAATACGATGCTTAACACAACAACGGGATTATGCCCGGACACATCAGAAAATCGTAGGGATACCGGTAGAAAAGCCGGTACTCTATAAAAAATGCGAAGCCTGTGACCGGACAGCCTATCAGAATGCAAAAGCAAGATACGAAACACAAAAAGAGCAACTTGCAGGACAATATAAAGCAAAAACGGTAATGTTCCAAACAACCTTGTTCCTTCTTGCATGGTATTCGCTGACAACCACTCTTTTTCAGGCAGTACAGTCAGATGTGTTCCTTTCCGATTGCAAATCATTCTTCCATGATGCAGCATCATTCATACAAACTTTTATCGGTTGGACGATTGATGCCGGGCAATCTGTGGCACAAATCAGCACAAAAATTCCAAATGAGATTATAGCCGGAATCATATATTGGTTATTGATGATATTGGTTGTTGGAATATGTGTGGCAGGGACAGGGATACTGGCAATACTGATAGAAATAAAGGTTATAGAATTATATAAGAAAAACTGTTGGGATGTTATTACCCTACTGATGATACTGACAAGTGCGGCTGTCATCATTTATTTTGGAGAAGTAATTAAAAAAGCATTATCAATAAATCTGTTGTTCTTTTGGTTAATTTTACAAGGAATATATCTTACAATTCGACGCTATATAAGTCAAGATACTGATTGACTTGATACAAAATATTTGATAAAATATAAATAGAAATACAGCAGATCAAAGGAAGTAAAACTTATGAGAGCAAAGAAAGTGATTGTAGGGGTAGCTATTAGTGCAATGTTAATTTCTTCATCAATTCCAGTAATGGCATTTTCTGTTACAAACGGGAATAAGACATTTGATAAAAAGTGGGAATTGAGCACTACATCTGATGACGGAAAAGGTGTTTTGACTTATGGTTATAATACTCTTGCTATTAATGAAGATTATGCACACGCATATCATTCAACTAAAGATCATTACGCATATGTCAAGAATGGAAATGGTTCTTTTTCGGGTTCAAATGTTGGTAAAGGTAATTGGTCTAAAATTGAGGTTGCTCATAAAGGAAATAGTATTACCTACGGTAATAGCTACTAAACAAAGGTTCGGGATAATGGCTGAGTGGTTGGAATTCCAACCACTCTTTTTTGTGGAGTGTATATAAATGAAGAAAAAAATAAAATATATAGGAATTGTTTTGGTTATTTTGTTCTGTTGCTATAATTTATTTTGGTACTTCGGGAGTTATAAACCATATAACGAATTTCAGAAAGACTTCCCTGAAATAGAAGAATCTGGAGTAAAAATTTACACAGATAAAGATGGATTCCAGTATAGTGTGTCTGTCCCTGATTATTTGCTTTGGAATGGAAATCTTGCGATAGCTGAGTCAGATGTTCGATATGCACTAATTATTTGGATAAAACCATTTCACCAAGGAATAAGTCAAGGCGTGCTATTTAATGACTATAAGGATTTGAATACTCAAATTATGTTGTCAAGTAGCAAAAAAGCTGAAGATCAAGAAGATCAATGGATTGTTGATGAAAATAGCACAATATTGACTACGATATTTGAAAAAGCAAATAAAGTATGGAATCTGGGGTTGAAATAAATGAAAGCAATTAAAAACTTATGTTTGTTTTGTTTCCTGATTTTTGGAATACTTATGCAATCTGAAATATTTCAAGATCAGCTTTGGAACTTTTCTACAGCATATTTTACGTCATCACGCTATGAAGTTGCTAGTGAAGATATGTCGCAGTTTCTGAAAGATGTATCAGAAACTGCAACGGAGAATGATGTACATATTTTTTCTCAGTACAATGAAATCAATAATAAATACCTTTCAACACTTCATATTTATGGCGATGATAAAGTAATCAGACAAACATTAAAAAATACTGCAAACATAGAAGAATCAGAATATACCGCTTTAGTTTCCGGAATTACGAAAGTAAAATTTCATAATCTCTCAGAATTGCAAAGTACCTCTGTGGGTTATGAAAACTTTATCTCATACATAGGAAATGAGGACAATATTATCTCTGCATATCAGAAATTATCAGAAAAATATAGCTTAACTTATCCAGAATATTGGAATTCTACGGAAAAGGACATGATTTTTATTATATGGGGTATGATTATTGCATTGATGATTGTTCTAAATGTAATTGAAGTGGTTAGGCGAAAAAAAGAGGTTGTTGTACGAGTTTCCTTAGGAGAAAGTGCTGGTTTCATAGCATTTAAGGCTGCTTTATTCGATGTAACTTTTGACATTGCATTATTTATTGTTGCAAAAATATTGCTGTCAAATTATATATCGGGAGCATATGAGAATAGACTCGTCACAATTTTATATTCCATTGGAATTATTCTTTCCACTATTCCATATTGTTCTTTTTGCTTTTTTGATATTAGAAAGGCATTCGCAAATGCAACACACAAAAGAGGAGTGGATTTTTTAATTTATTCGTTAAAATTTATAGCAGGGGTAGCCGCTGTTTTTACAATTACCACTAATATTAGTAGTATTCATAATAACCTATTTACAAATGAACATTTGTTAGAAGAATATTATGATGCAAATTATTTTACCGTAAAGACTACTGATTTTAATGCTGAAAAAGAAGAAGCTTTTTGGAATAAACTATACAAGAATGAATATAACACATTAAAGCCTGTAATATGCTTGAATATTTTAAATGATAAAAATGATGTGATATATGTAAATAATCATGCAAAAGATATGTTACAAGGTTTTACGAAGCAGATAAATGCAGTAGAGAATGAATCTTCTGATTTGATTATTTTCATTCCAAAGAATAGATATTTTGCTAAAAACAAGCAATTAGCCTATGACTCCTTGAGCCATGTTTTAAATCATGATAATTTACAACAATTAAATATTCAGTACATAGAGTATAGCGAAACAGAATACTTTTCCTATTTAGATACAAGTAGAATAAATGGTATCGAAAAAAGCAAAAATCCGATAATTATTTATCAGGCAAACAAAGATTTAGCAGTCAATGGTGGGTATCTTGAAAGCTATAAAGCAGGAGCAGTTTTATTTCAATGTGATGAAAAACAGCTAAGAAATATCAGCAAAAAGTATGAAGATATGCTTGGAAATTATCAGCTAGTAATTACAAACGTACATGAACAGTATTTATATAATCACACATTTTTAATAAAACTCGTGGGATTTTTAAGTTCTCTTTGTACGATTGTATTGCTTTTAAATATTATGATTATTGTTACAGTAAGTAGACTAGAGTTCCGAGAAAATGCAATGAAAATTTCCTTGATGAAAATCTTTGGATATAGTTTATTTGAACGGCACAAAACACTTCTTAAAATGATTGTAGTGGAAAATTTTGTGATATTAGTAGGTATGCTTATCTATTCTTTATTATCGGTACAGACTGAAGTAGGAATTAGCATTCTTGTTAGTTCATTTATGGCACTAATAGAATTTACAATTATTTTCTTTAATATCACAATTGTTGAAAAAACAAACATACCGAAATCATTAAAAGGAGGTTGCTTATGATAACAATTGAAAATCTATGCAAAGCATATAATGATAAAATTTTGTTCAAAAATTTTCATTTGGAAATTCCAGATAGCCGTTTTTTGGTAATTAGTGGCGAAAGTGGATGCGGAAAAAGTACTTTACTTAATATGATTGGAGGTATTGAAACTCCTGACAAAGGTTCTATTATTGTGAATGGTTTTGATGTGGCAAAAAAAGGAAAAAAGCAGAAATATTTCAAAGAAGTTGTTGGATTTTTATTTCAAAATTTTGCCCTTTTGGAAAACAAAACAGTAAAAGAAAATCTAGAAATAATAAAAAAATCAGGTAGAACGGATATTTCAATAAATGAAGCTCTTGAAAAAGTTGGTTTACAGAAAGTAATTAACAAAAAAGTCTATCAATTATCTGGTGGCGAACAGCAGAGAGTTGCGTTAGCTCGTTTAATGCTAAAGAAATGTTCGATTGTATTAGCAGACGAACCAACTGGTTCCTTAGACAAAAAAAATAGTGAGATTGTTATGAATATATTGCATGAGTTAAGTGAACAGGGAAAAACAGTTATTGTTGTAACTCATAGTGAAGAAATTGTAGCACAAGAAAAGCATGTTCTATATTTATAATTACCCATAATAGAAGAATATGTTCTTTCGGGAGACACCTCCTCTAAGAACATATTCTTTTGGTTAAAATTGATTATAAAGATACTTTTATTTCAGTATATTCGCTATATTGATGGGATATATATTTGCATATTATTTATATGGATAAGGATTATAACTCTAGTGAGTCTTCTGCATCTACCCACATCTGTAAATTACCCTCAAGATATAATCTTGCATATTCCAAAGGCTCATCCACAGCCAATGAAGTAAGCGCACATTCTGATCCGTATGTGGTTTTTAGATTTTTTTCAGCTTTCCAGCAATCAATGCGAAGCATATATCCGGCACTTGTGTAAACATCAATACTATCGTGATTTATGTTGTATTCTGCATAAATTGTTCTCATCGTATCTTATCTCCATTTTCTTTTAATAATCAGTTATAGAGTTAAATATCGAAAACATTTCAATCAGTTCACCATGTCGTTATTGTTATACTGTGTTATGAAATTTTCTTTCCCTTATTTTTTCCCATATTAAGGTTCATGAAAACCAATGTGAGAATATAACACAAGGGAAAGAGTAAGGGAAAGCTCACTTGCTACAAACTTAGTATTTTCAAGGGTTTGCGAAGAATTTGATAATTAAATATAACAGTTATTAAATTTCCTAAAATATGTGAAATATCAACTGGAATTTATCAAGCTGTTAATTTTGAAAATTTCTTTGAAAATCTATTGACTCCTACGCAACGTAATAGTTTACGATATGTTTATCGAGAGGAGGAAATGACAATGATGACAGTGAATGAGGTAAGTAAATTAACAGGAATGAGTATACGCACTCTGCAGTATTATGATACCATTGGTCTCTTAAAACCTATTGAATATACAGAGTCAGGTTATAGGCTGTATGACGATACATCCTTGGAAAGGCTGCAACAAATTTTACTGTTTAAAGAATTGGAATTTCCGCTTAAGGAGATTAAAAAGATAATTGATGCCCCTAACTTTGACAGGAATAAAGCATTAGAGCAGCAGATTGAATTGCTTACTATGAAAAAAGAGCATCTTGAAAATCTTATTAGTTTCGCTCGAGGAATAAAAGGAATAGGAGTGAAATATATGGATTTTAAAGTATTTGATACAACAAAGATTGATGAGTATTCTAAACGAGCAAAAGAACAATGGGGACAAACCTCTGAGTATAAGGAGTTTGAAGAGAAAACAAAGAACTGGACGAAAGATGATGAAGCTACTGTTGCAAATGAGTTTATGCAATTATTTGTTGAATTCGGACAAATGAAAGAAATGGACCCAGAAGATGAACAGGTGCAGTTGCAGGTAAGGAAACTTCAGGATTACATTACAGATCATTTTTATACATGTTCTGATAAGATTTTATGCGGTCTTGGAAGAATGTATGCCGGTGGAGGAGAACTTACGGAAAATATTGATGATGTTGGAGGAGTTGGCACAGCAGAGTTTGCAAGTAAAGCTATTGATATATTTTATATGAGCGGAAGGTAAATTCCAGTAATACGCTCTGTTGATGCGCTGATTTTTCTACGATATACTCCTTCAAAAAGGAGTGTGCTCTTATGGGTAGAGAAATTTATGACATCATCAATGACATGGCGGAAGTATTAAATGCATCGCAGATGGCAAAGGAGACAAAGAGAGGAAAGCATATTTTGATGCTAAGACCAAAATTCATTTGTTGAATTATATTGAATCAAGGACAGATAATAATATAGCGTTATTTGTGTCGTTAAACAAACCATACAGTAGACTTACTGAAAGCGGTGTGGAGTTACGATTACGAGAAATGGGGAAGAAGTTAGGTGTAGAAAAGGTACACCCACATAAGTTCAGAAGGACTATGGCCACCAGAGCAATTGAGAAAGGTATGCCGATTGAACAGGTACAGAAAATTCTGGGACATGAGCAAATAGATACAACGCTCAGATATGCAATGGTTAATCAAAACAATGTGAAGCTATCGCATCGAAAATATATTTCATAGATTGATTTGTAACGCAAAAGACGTTACAATAAAAGAAAGATGGAGGTGTATTCTATGGGAAAAACAGCAACATTAAATATAAGAGTAAATCCAGATGTAAAAGAAAATGCAGAAAGTGTATTGGCACAATTAGGGATACCAATGGCTACTGCTATAGATATGTATTTAAAACAAATATCATTAGTAGGAGGAATTCCTTTTTCTGTTGTATTACCAAAAGCGGCTAATTCAGTGAATGCAGATATGATGTCTGTTACACAGATTCATCAAAAGTTAGAAAAAGGATATGCCGATATAGAGAAAGGAAATGTTGAGGATGCAGCTAGTGCGTTTGTGGCATTTAGAGAGAGGCATTAATGAAGCACTATAAGGTAGAGATTACAAAAGAAGCTTTGCAGGATATGGAAGATATATACAATTATATTGCTATAGATTTGCTTGCTCCGGATAATGCAATGGGACAATATAATCGCATTGCTGATGAAATACTTACATTAGACACTTTCCCGGAACGATTTAGGATTATGGATTCTGAGCCGGAAAAGAGAATGGAGTTGCGTAGAATGCTCGTCGATAATTATTCAGTATTTTACACAATCCGTGACGAAAGGGTAATTGTAACGGATGTGTTATACACGGCATCTGATATAGAAGCACGTTTGAGAGGCGAGCTATAAAAGCACGCGTTTATTTGAATTTGTCGACTTGTTAATTTCCAATTTTTAGTGATAGGGAGATACACAATGAATGGTTTGATTATAAAGGTACTCAGCATAAGTATTGCGGTAGTAACCGTAGTATACTTGATTATTTATAAAGGAAATACCATGATTACAAAGATATTTAGCGTGTGTATTATAGCAGCAATGGTAATATACTGGATTGTTTATGAAAGAAATACAAGAAAGCGAAAAAAACAGGAATTACAGCGTGATGACTATTTATTTGCGAAAGAAAACGATTTGCCGTTACAGATAAATTGGAATGAGATAAATGACTTTTTGTCAGATTCCGGATATGGTGTAAATATGCCAATGGAGAATTGGTTTATGATGGATTGGGCGATACAGCCCTGTGTGGAGAATGGTATAAAAGAAGGAAAGTTTTCTATGAAAGGATTTCGAGTGTTACAAGCTTTAAGTAACGATATGAAACACATTTTTTATGATGTGAGGTTTAATTATGACCGTGGTCCGGATATAGAAGATAAAAATAGGAAGTACGAAGCCGTAAAAAAGGTGTTGGATACAAAATACGCCGGTTTGTCAGAAGAAGTACGGAAAAATATATATGACCAATTTGTTAAGATATATGAAAGAAAAATCTAATTACAATACAAAGGAGGAAGCCGTTGGTTTTTTAATGAATGAAACTAATCTTACATATGAAGAATGTTCTAAAGCCAACGATTTCCATATTAGACTAAATAAGAAAAATTAATATACAATTCCAGTTTGTTGGTTATAGTGAAATTCGTTTCGTGAAGACGCCAGAAAAAGTGTGGCAACGAATATTGATTAAATTTTTGAAATAGACATAAATTACCCAATGTTGAAGGGATATATAGATGCATATTGGGTGAAAAATTCCAATATGAAAAAATCACCCAATCAAAATGGGAAGAAGTTCAGAGGACGATGGGGAAATTGTTGAAATATGAAAAAATTCCCCAATTGCGGATGAATGTGTAGGGAAGGATTGGGTGAATATTTGGAATGAAAAAAAACACCCAATGCAGGAGAAAATGTTATCGTAATGCGGTGCCATTCGCATTACGCTGCGCTTCATGCTCATGTCGCGCTGGCGCGCTATACATCCAGTCCGAAAATCAGCCGATTGTGAGCAAGCTCCCATGGCTGATTTCGTCCTGCCTGTGCACCGCTTGTAGAAACGCGCAAATTCCAGTTTATAGAGTTAAAAAATATAAGTTAAGGAGGCATGTATTATGAAAAAAGTAATCTATCTGCTTGTATTATGTATGGTGCTGGGAATGGCTGGATGTGGAACGAATCAAGAAAATAAAGAACCTGTGTCTGGAAATGTGTCCGTAGAAACAGAAAATAAAGAAAATGATGATGTAGTACAAAATGAGCAAATAGCAGATACTGGCTCATATCCTCCATGTGTTATGGTTGATGGTGTTATATATAAAGACACAGGATATGTAGCGTCAATGCCTGGTTGTGGAACAATGGATGGAGAAATTGTGTCAACAGTGGCAGGGACAGAGTTACCATCTGAAAATAATCAATCAAATTTCGGAAGCGGATATCATTATCAAAGGAGTTCTGAAGGTCAGCTCATAGTAGTCATTGATGACGAACGAATCATATTTAGAGATATTGAAAAAGATGATACGTCTATTCCAATAGAGGTTATCAATTTTAATGCAAAAGTAAAAGAAATTACCGATGATGGAGAACTTCTTGTAACGCATGTGAGTACAGCTGAAGGCTTTTGTCAGATGAATGATGGAGAGTATTATGTATCGGCAGAAAATTTAGCGGAAGATGTTCAGGTGGGAGATATCGTTACAATATGGTTTAATGGAATGATTCAAGAAACATACCCTGCTCAATTGGGGGTAGTTTATAGAATCATTAAAACACAATAATTAGTCAAATTCCAGTTTGTAGGGAACAACAGATAAGACAATTTTATAATAAAACAGCGTCAGAGCATTTATGTGTAAAAAGCATGAATGCTCTTTTTTGTGCATTTATGGATAAAGAACAGGAAAGCAGCTTTTGGACAAGTTGTCCAGAAGTTCAAATAAAAATGAAGGAGGACACCTGATGTATAGCAAAAATGGTATTCCGTGGGTAAGACCACCCACACATGACAGAAAGCACAAAAAAGCAAGGGGAGAGGAATTGGGATAAGCATGAATGTATTTGCAGTAGTGAAAGAAAATGTCACTGCAAGGCAGGTGGCTATGCAGTATGGCATCAAAATCAACCGGAGTGGGCTGGCTTGTTGTCCGTTTCATAAAGACAAGACTCCCAGCATGAAGATTGATAAGAGATACTATTGTTTCGGCTGTGGAGATACCGGAGATGCGATAGATTTTGTGGCAAAATATTTCGGGCTTGCACCAAAGGAAGCTGCAATGAAGATTGCATCTGACTTTGGACTGAATTATGACGCAACCAACCGGGCACCACCGAAAAAGATGGCACCAAAGAAAACACCGGAGCAGATACTGGATGAAGAGCAGAAGCAGTGTTTTTGTGTTCTGTCAGACTATTATCATCTGTTAAGGAAATGGAAAACAGAATATGCACTGAAGAGCATGGATGAGGAATGGCATCCCTGCTTTGTAGAAGCTCTGCAGAATATCAGTAAAGTGGAATATCAGCTTGATACTCTCCTTGAAAAGGATATCCCTGACAGAGCTTCTGTTGTTTCTGACATTGGAAAGGGGGTGAAGTCGATTGCAGGAAGAATTGAAGAGTATCGGAGAAGTCAGGGCGATGCTGGAGAGCACAGAAAAGGGAGAAGTCAGGAAAACAGTCGGTAACTATCGTCTGATTTTGATGAATGACCCTAATCTGCAGGGTGCATTCCGTCTGAACATGTTTACGGATAAAATCGACATTACAAGGGATTTGGGATGGTATCGTGAAAGCGACAGCCTGACGGATGTTGATTTGAAATTCCTTGTTGTCTACCTTGAAAAGCATTATGGATTATCCAACGAAAAGCGGATTGAGGATGTGATAAAGGTCGTGGCAAATGAAAACAGATACCATCCGGTTCTTGACCGCATCAATTCCATAACATGGGATGGCAGGGAGAGGATACGCTATGCACTGCATCATTTCTTAGGGGCAGAGGTCAGTGAGTACACCTATGAGGTAATGAAGCTTTTTATGATAGGGACGATAGCAAGAATTTCATGCCCGGGCATCAAGTTTGAAGTAATGCTCTGCCTGGTAGGTGGTCAGGGAGCCGGTAAATCCACTTTTCTGCGTTTCCTTGCCATGGAAGATGACTGGTTTACGGATGACTTGAAGAAAATGGATGATGATAATGTATACCGAAAAATACAGGGGCATCTGATTATAGAGTTCCCTGAAATGGTGGCAATTCTCAATGCCAAGAATGTGGAAGATACCAAGTCCTTTATGAGCAGACAGAAAGACACTTACAAGACCCCATACGACAGGCATCCCAAAGACCACAAGAGGCAGTGCGTGTTTGCCGGTTCATCAAATTCGCTGGATTTCCTGCCTATGGACAGGTCGGGAAACCGAAGATTTCTGCCTATTCTTTGCAATATGGAAGAGGCGGAAACTCATATACTCGATGATGAAAAGACATCAAGGGAATATATCGACCAGATGTGGGCAGAGGCTATGGAAATCTACAGGAGTGGCAAATGCCAGCTGAGGCTTCCGAAAGAGATGGAAAAAGAGCTTTGTGAGTATCAGAAGCAGTTTATGCAGGAAGATACCAAGAAAGAGCTGATTCTTGACTATTTGGAGCATTACGAGGGAAGCATGGTATGTTCAAGGCAGTTATATTCTGAGGCATTGGGAAATGACGGAAATCCGGCACAATGGGAAATTCGTGAGATTAATGACATTATGAATAACTGCAGTGATTGGATTGCCTTTAGTAATCCAAGACATTTTCCTGAACCATACCGCAGGCAGAAAGGATGGGAGAAGCCTGACAACAGAGGTCAGGATTTTCAACCGATAACCAAGGAGCAGATGGAGCAGTTATCATTGCCACCGGAGTGGATGGAGAGATAAATGCCTGATAGGTTGTCGGCTGGTTGTCTATCCCGTTGCCAACCCCGTTGTCGGTTCTATGTTCTATAAAACCTTATATTTACTATGTTTTTAAGGGATATATATAGTTCTGACAACGAAAGCAACGGAATATTTGAGAAAAAGTAAATTTAGGAAAAGTAACTATAAATAAAAGGAATTGAGAGTTTTTAGAGGTCGGTTGTCAGCTTCCGGTTGTCAGCTGAAAGAGGCTCTTCCTTACCAGGCAGACATAAAGGAGAACACAAATGGAGAATAGAAAATCACACACACCGGTAGCACTCAGAAAGCAGATAGGTGGCACAATGTATGTTGTGAGAGTGCATTTCAATGAGGATGCCGAAGAAAGCATGAAGGACAAGATAAAGAGGCTGATTGAGAATGATGTTAGGGCAAATCAGCATACGGCATAGGTAGAAAAGCATATGGAAAACTTGCATATATTGTGGTATAATTAGTATGTTCAATAAGAGCGAAAAATAAGAATATTCTTAACAGATGAATTTATGGAAGGGGGAATTTATCATGAGGAAGAATGTAAAAATCATTGTTGGTGTCGTTGTGCTTATTCTTGTACTCGTTGTTGGTTCTTTTGTAGGACTCATAATTAACCGTACCAACGACCATAAATTTGGGAGATATGTATCAACGGAAGGTCCTTGGGGAATGACTGCCACCTGGGTATCGGAGGACAGTGCCAGTTATCTTGTCTGCAAGAAGGAAAACGATGAACCGTTTGCCAATGTTACAGCCTATTTTCAGGGTGTGGACGGTTGGCAGGCCTATGAGTTGAATAGCATCGATAGAATTGTTTATCTGGACATTGTAAAAGATGGCGTTGTTGTTGACGGCACCAGCGGCTATATGAAATTTGATGGAACTACATTTACTATTACAGATCTGGACAAAGATACCTTTGGTGCAGATGAATTTCATTATGTCATTACCGATAAGGAGTTCAGTCCCGAATAAAGTGTCAAACCTATTCCAGTTTGGGCATGAGGTTGCCGAAAATCAAAAGTGAATAAAAATGACTTTATAGCCATTGTGGAGAAATCTACAGTGGCTTTTTTCATGCAATGAAATGTATGGGTACTAAAAAGTCTTTGACATTTTGTTTCAGGTAAGACAGCCAAGAGTATTCTGGTTTCCTGTGGTGCGAGACTTGCACCATTTGACATCAAGGAAGTCAGGGAGATAACAGCATATGATGAACTCGACTTAGGGGACATCGGTAGAAGAAAGACAGCATTGTTTGTCATTATTTCGGATACAGATGATTCCCTTAATTTTTTGGTATCAATCATGTACACACAGCTTTTCAATCTGCTCTGTACGATTGCAGACGATGAATACCATGGAAAGCTCCCGGTACATGTTAGGTGTATCTTAGACGAGTTCACAAACATCGGACAGATTCCGAAGTTTGACAAGCTGATTGCAACCATACGAAGCAGAGAGATATCGGCTTCCATTATCCTACAGTCTAAGGCACAGTTAAAGTCAATTTATAAGGATAACGCAGAGACGATCGAGGGTAACTGCGATACATTTCTGTTTTTAGGTGGCAAGGAAAAGTCAACATTAAAAGATCTGTCGGAAGTGCTGGGTAAGGAAACTATTGACACATACAACACATCTGATACCAGAGGAACATCTCAGTCCTATGGTCTGAACTATCAGAAACTTGGACGAGAGCTTATGAGCCAAGACCGCCTGGCTCTTATGGATGGCGGCAAATGTATATTGCAGGTGCGTGGAGTAAGACCGTTCTTTTCAGATAAGGTTGATATAACCGCACACGAGATGTACAAAGAGCTTTCGGATTTTGACAAGAAAAATCAATTTGATATTGAGAAATATGTTTCCGAATATGGCAGACCGAAGTTTTCCAAGAAGGATAAGTTCATAGAACTTGACCTTACCGGAGTGAAGTATCCGGATGATCTGGTGAACTTTGCCATAGAGGAAGCCGGGATGATGAAGAAAGCAGAGCAAAACGAAGCAGCGGCTTTACAGTAAAAAGAATAAATGAGGGGAGAATCCTTCATGTGTGTATTTGCCGCTGCTCCTGATCTATCACCACAATAGACCGCTCTTATTATATCACGGAGGGTCGAAAAATAAGAGATTAAAAGGAGATTATTTATTATGAATTTACTTATGAATTATGCCATGACTGCCATGTCAGGCTCTAACTTACTTTCAAGTGTTGCGTCATTTTTTGCTTCACACAAGCTGCTTGCAAACCTGCTTATCCTGCTTGACTATACATCGTTCCTTACAAGCGGTGTATCAGCACTCAAGGTCGTTATCATTGCAGTAGGCGGTGGTCTTGCAGTTCTTGGCGTTGTAAATCTGCTTGAAGGTTATGGTAATGATAACCCGGGTGCAAATGCTCATGTACGGTAGAGAAGCACAAAGCAAAACAAGGATAGCCAGCCCTGCCACTATTCCGAAGTCAGGGGAACGCAATAGAAAAATTCATAGCTGTATGCTATACTTAATTAGCATTTGAACATATCAAGCTGACACAGCAATCTCTTTACTTGCCGTTAATGCGCGTCTACCAATAGTCCGCACAAAGCAAGAGTAGCGTAAAGGTATAAAAATTTCAAACTTCTTTGTAACGAAATTCCGATTTCTCCGTCTAACCTATGAAGCTGAAGGAGGTGATGACAAGTATGGACTATGAAAAACTCTATAAAGCCTACTATTTACAGGTATACTCGTATACTATTTCTCTTGCCAAAAATCGTGAGATAGCAGAGGAAATCACGCAGAACACATTCTATAAGGCTGTTTCTACAACATCACAATTCAAAGGTAAGTCAGATGAATTGACATGGCTCTGCTCCATAGCAAAAAATCTTTACCATGATGAAATGCGAAGCCGTCAGCGAGTAGCTGATGTGAGTGAAATCAATGACTTGCCATCAAATGAAAATGTTGAGAACTCAGTTGCAGATTCTGACATGGCGTTCCGCATACACCTCGTTCTTCACCGTTTGGAAGAACCATACAAAGAAGTCTTTCAGCTTCGCGTATTCGGGGAACTATCTTTTTCACAAATCGCTGCAATTTTTGGAAAAACAGAATCATGGGCGAGAGTTACTTATCATCGTGCAAAGCTAAAAATTCAAGAAAGGATGGATGAAAAGCATGAGTAAACAATGCGATATTGTTCGAGATATTCTTCCGCTGTATGTTGACGATGCTTGCAGCGAAGCAAGCGCAGAGATGGTAAAAGAGCATTTGAACGCCTGTGCTGACTGTAACGCAATTTATCAGAAATTGCTTTCTCACACGAGCGAAGATGTTCTTCACGAAGAAAGCGAAAGCGTTATTATGCGCCATGAGGCAAAAGAAAAGCAGAGAGGCAGAAAAAAGATAACGATTGCTGTTCTCGTTTCCATCGCTCTTTGTATCATTGCAATTTTTACAGCTCTCTTTCTGTTACCTATAAACATTGCTTATGAGCCTGTCAAAATCGACTTCCCATTTGAGGTTGAAGATGTCGAAAACGTTGAAATGTACCACTATGACGGAGTGCCTGCATCAGCAGAAAAGAAAGTAGTTGTTGCTGAAAATGATATAAAGACCCTGTATGATAAGTTCAAGGGCTTATCCCTAAAAGACAAAACGACTGAGGAAACTGCCGGAGCAGATGTGACCAGCTTTAGATTTAACCTCTCAGATGGAACAAGCTACGATTTGATTTACGCCTGCTATGGGGTTAAAAACGGCGAATTGAAGTCAGCAGCAGGC
The DNA here is from genome assembly GCA_020735665.1 of Lachnospiraceae bacterium GAM79. Classification (NCBI taxonomy): domain Bacteria; kingdom Bacillati; phylum Bacillota; class Clostridia; order Lachnospirales; family Lachnospiraceae; species Lachnospiraceae bacterium GAM79. The sequence continues at coordinate 1,991,872 of CP085928.1, read as the reverse complement.
GGTTTTAAGTATTTCACAAGTGCGGATATCGGCTCTTATTGGAACAATTTGAATACGGAACTTGAGGCAATTCCTATCAATGAGAGTGAATTGCCGTGAGCAGATAGCAAACCCAGCCGAGCCTGTCAACGGTCAAGATGAACGGCGCAAATGCGCCGCCGTTGACAGCCCCGCCCGTCTTTGCTGTTCGGTAATCAAGAGGGCGACAGCACAAGATGCTGCCGCCCTCTGCCATTATTCAGAAAGGGGGATTTTCCATGACCGAACACGAAAAGTATCAAGAACATATCCGGCATACACACGATGCCTTTTGCAAGACTGTTATTCGCCACGCTGCCATAGACGCAGCCCGGAGCATACGGAGCCGCCGCAAGCGGGAAATCTCGCTTGAATATCTGATAGAAGAAAAACACTATCCATTCAGTACCACAGATAAATACTTTGCGGAGCAATCCGGCATGACCAGCTATCCGCTTTTCGTCTGTGGTCAGATGGTGCTTTTGGAAAGTCCAGAGCTTGCCGCAGCCCTGTCCGCACTATCACAGATGGAACAGGAAATCATTTTCTTGTACTACTTCCAACGATTGACGCATAGGGAGATTGGACGGAGATATGGACGGGCTGGCAACACAACCGGGCGGCGTATTCAGATGATTTTACGGCGGCTACGGGCAGAGTTGGAGGGTTTGTCCTATGAGCCAGCTACTTCCCTATGAGACAATCGTTAAGGCAAGCGAGGGCGACCCGGAAGCTGTTGCCGCCGTCCTATCCCATTATGCGGGATATGTCCGCTCTTGTGCGAAAATGGACGGACAGATTAACACGGATATGCAGGAGCATATCGTCAGGCAACTGATAGAAAGCCTGTTGAAGTTCCACTTTGACCGCTAAACAGAAAAGTTGTATAATTAGAGCCTGACAAATTAAACTTCAATGAGGGTAGAGCAAATGGAACAGATTATCAATTATAGAGACATACCCACAGATAAAAGGATTGACATATTAAATGCTCTTGAGCGAATAGGTTTTTTTCCGGCATACGGCGGCGTGAGAACAATGCAGCAAATTATGGAAAAGTCAGTTCCAGGTTCAGGCCCACAATTCTATTTCGTTTTCCGTGAAAATGAGTTGATAGGGTACAATTTTCTCATTGGGGACACTAAGAAATATAAAGCGTTCCCATGGCTTGCTATTAGCAATATGGATGAGCAGAAGTTGACTGTTTGTGAAGAACTGATGAAAATACAAATTGCCTTTTTTGAAGAACTCGGAATGCAAAAGATAGCAGATCATTGCGTTAGGATTATGGAAGATTACAGAAAAGGAATTGGAAAGCGGAAAGAAAGCGATTGCAGATAAATTCCATTTGAAAAACGGCTGACAATTTAATACCGCCGCCCATCACAGCGGCAGATAAGCAGTAAATCTTGAAAAGGTTTACTGCTTTTTTTGCGCCCATTTTCAAAAATCTTTGGCAAACCACACCGCCGGATTGTTGTAGGGAGCAGACAGGGAAAATAAAAAAATTTTCGCTGCGTTTGCCAAAACGCCCCCTTTTCACCGTTGTAGTGGTGAACAGCGGGCAGAACACGCCGCCGCAATCGCTATATTGGTGGAGCAAGCCAGTATATCCGCAAACCAGAGCCGCCGAGGAAAGCGGTAGTTTTTTAGAGCAAGATTCTACCACGGTGCCAAAATCCGCATATCTGCGGTTTTGCCCCTTTGGTAAATCTTGTTGGGGAGTGCCTTCCCCAAACCCTGCTCATGCGCCCTGTCGGGCGAGAAAGGAGGTCAACGCTTGAAGAAAAAATACAACACACCCCACCGCTGCCATGTGGTCAAAACCCGCATGACCGAGGAAGAATACGCCGACTTTACCGAGCGGCTGAAACACTATGACATGAGCCAAGCCGAATTTATCCGGCAAGCCATTACACGGGCGACCATTCGCCCCATCGTTACCGTTTCCCCGGTCAATGATGAACTGTTGTCCGCCGTTGGCAGGCTGACCGCCGAATACGGAAAAATCGGTGGCAACCTCAATCAGATTGCCCGCGCCCTCAACGAGTACGGCACACCATACAACGCCCTGTCCGTTGAAGTCCGCGCCGCCATTTCTGACCTTGCTGCCTTGAAGTTTGAAGTCCTGCGAAAGGTAGGTGACGCTGTTGGCAACATTCAAACATATCAGCTCTAAAAATGCGGATTATGGCGCAGCCGAGCAGTACCTCACCTTTGAACATGACGAGTTTACCATGAAGCCCACCCTTGATGAAAACGGGCGGCTCATGCTCAGGGAGGACTATCGAATAGCCACGCTGAACTGCGGCGACGAGGATTTTGCCGTTGCCTGTATGCGCTCCAATCTCCGCTATGGGAAGAACCAGAAGCGGGAAGATGTAAAAAGCCACCACTACATTATCAGCTTTGACCCACGGGACGCGGTGGACAACGGTTTGACCGTAGACCGGGCGCAGGCGTTGGGCGAGGAATTTTGCCGGAAGCAGTTTCCCGGACACCAAGCCATTGTCTGCACCCACCCGGACGGACACAACCACAGCGGCAATATCCATGTGCATATCGTTATCAATTCTCTGCGGATAGAGGAAGTTCCGTTCCTGCCTTACATGGACAGACCGGCAGACACCCGCACCGGGTGCAAACACCGCTGCACAGACGCGGCGATGGAATACTTCAAAGCCGAAGTCATGGAGCTGTGCCACCGGGAAAATCTCTATCAAATCGACCTTTTGCATGGCAGCAAAAACCGCATTACCGAGCGTGAGTATTGGGCGCAGCGGAAAGGGCAGGCAAAGCTGGACAAGGAAGCTGCTGCCTTGCCAGCCGAGGAGCAGCCAGCCAAGCCCACGAAGTTTGAAACAGACAAGGAAAAATTGCGGCAGACCATACGCACCGCGCTGTCCTCTGCCGCAAGCTATGGCGAGTTCGCCGCCGTTCTCTTGCAACAGGGCGTGACTGTCAAGGAGAGCCGAGGGCGGCTATCCTACCTCACGCCGGACAGGACAAAGCCCATTACCGCCCGCAAGCTGGGAGATGATTTTGACCGCGCTGCCGTTCTTGCCCTTTTGGAACAGAACGCCCACAGAGCCGCCGAGCAGACCGCAACCGTACCCGAATACCCCCGCAACATAAGGGAGCGTTTGCAGGGCAAAAAAGCTGTCCAAACCACCCCGGAAAAGGACGGTATTCAGCGCATGGTTGACCGGGCAGCGAAGCGAGCGGAGGGAAAGGGCGCGGGCTATGATTGCTGGGCGGCAGTCCACAATCTGAAACAAATGGCGGCTACCGTTGCCGCCTACGGGCAGTACGGCTATTCGCCGGAGGAGCTGGACGCAGCCCTTGTATCCGCCAATGCGGATTTACAGGACAGCACCGCCAAGCTGAAAGCCCTGGACGCTGCTATCCGGGAGAAAAAGGAGCTTCAGACACAGGTGCTTGCCTATGCCAAGACCAAGCCTGCCCGTGACGGTCTGAAAGCGCAGAAAACGGAAAAAGCCCGCAGCGCCTACCGGGAACGGCACGAAAGCGATTTTATCATAGCGGACGCAGCCACCCGTTATTTTCGGGCGCATGGCGTTTCCAAGCTGCCAAGCCATAAAGCCCTGCAAGCGGAAATCGAACGGCTTACCGCCGAAAAGAACGCCCATTACAACGAATACCGGGAGAAAAGAGCCCGTGTCAAGGAGCTGCATACCGTGAAAAGCAATCTTTCTCAAATCCTGCAAGGCGAGAAAGACAGAGAGAAAAAGCACGAACATGAGCGTTAAAAACCGCCCCGAAACGATACCAAAACGGGGATATGCCCTGCACCCTATCCGCAATACTGCCCACCTTTGAAACGGGGTGCACAGCGCAGGAAATCCCCGAAAATGACACCGAGAAACTACATTTTTACCGACCTATCCGCTTATACCAGCGGAAACGGCAGAAAGGAGCGAGAAATGCCACGCATGAGCAAAAAGCGGCGGTTGGAATGGAGCTTTTTCCTCAACCACCGAAACCGTATTACCTACAATGACCTTTGCCGGGGCTGCACACACGGCTGCAAGCAGAGCTTCCGGGCGATTATCGTCCTCTGCCCCCGGTATTTCTCTAAGAGATGGAAACACAGGGAGGACACCGCCAATGGCAGATAACCGCAAATATTACTACCTCAAACTGAAAGAAAACTTCTTCGACAGCGATTCCATTGTGCTGTTGGAGGACATGAAAGACGGGATTTTGTATTCCAATATCCTCTTGAAGCTGTACTTAAAATCGCTGAAAAATGGCGGCAGATTGCAGCTTGACGAGCATATCCCCTATACCGCCCAGATGATAGCCACGCTGACCCGTCACCAAATCGGGACGGTGGAACGGGCATTAGCCATCTTCCAGCAGTTAGGGCTTGTGGAGCAGCTTGACTGCGGGCTGCTTTATATGACCGACATCGAGCTGATGATCGGTCAATCCTCTACCGAAGCGGAACGGAAACGCGCCGCAAGGCTTGAAAATAAGGCACTTTTGCCGCCGCGGACAAATGGCGGACATTTGTCCGACATTCGTCCACCAGAGATAGAGATAAAGAAAGAGATAGATATAGAGTTAGAAAAAGAGGGAGAGTTAAAGGGACAAGCCATCGCCCGCAGCTATGGCAGATATGAGAATGTATTTCTGACTGATACGGAGCTTTCCGAACTGCAAGCGGAGCTGCCCGAAAAATGGGCGTACTACATTGAGCGGCTTTCCGGCTATATCGCGTCCACGGGCAAGAAATATAAAAACCACGCCGCCACTATCCGCAGATGGGCGGCAGACGATACCGCAAAGGCTGCCCCGAAACAGGGCATACCCGAATACGCCTGCAAGGAGGGCGAGAGCTTATGAGTAATCTGTTTACAGAACGAGTTTTGAATATGGCGGCTGTTACCCCACAGCCGGAGGACTACACGGGCGAGGACGGACTGCTTTACTGCGGCAAGTGTCACACTCCGAAAGAAGCCTACTTCCCGGAAAAGCAAGCCGCCCTGTTTGGGCGTGACCGCCACCCGGCAGAATGTGACTGCCAGAAAGCCCAGCGTTTGGAGCGTGAAGCCGCCGAACAGCGCAGAAAGCACCTTGACACCGTGGAGGACTTGAAACGCCGGGGATTTACCAATCCTACCATGCAGGAATGGACTTTCGCCAACGACAACGGGAAATGCCCGCAAATGGAGATTGCACACTTCTATGTGGAGCATTGGGAAATCATGCGCGAGGAAAATATCGGCTATCTGCTATGGGGCAAGGTCGGCACAGGAAAAAGCTATTTTGCCGGGTGTATCGCTAATGCCCTCATGGAGCAGGAAGTCGCTGTCCGCATGACGAACTTCTCTGCGATTTTGAATGACCTGACCGCCAGCTTTGAGGGGCGCAACGAGTATATCGAGCGTCTTTGCCGTTTTCCTCTGCTTATCATTGATGATTTTGGAATGGAGCGCGGCACAGAGTACGGTTTAGAACAGGTCTACAATGTGATTGACAGCCGCTACCGCAGCCGCAAGCCCTTAATCGTTACCACCAATCTGACATTGGACAGCCTGCAAAATCCGCTGGACACCGCCCATGCCCGGATTTATGACCGCCTTTTGGAAATGTGCGCCCCTATCCTCTTTACGGGAGAGAACTTCCGCCGTGAAACGGCGCAAGCCAAGCTGAACAGACTAAAAGAATTGATGAAATGAAAGGAGTTGCCTATGGCAGAGAACAAGCAGAACACCACCCCGGAACGCCGCCCGGACTGCGTGACAGAGATCCGCATGGGCAACACCGTCCTTGTCGTTTCCGGCTTTTTCAAAAAAGATACCACCGACACAGCAGCCGATAAGATGATGAAAGTGCTGGAGGCGGAAGCCGCCGCAGGACACAAAGCCCAGCTTTCGCCCTAACGCTACAAGCCGCACAGAAAAATCGTCATTTTACCGGGCGGTAAAGAAGCAGAAGCCGCTATACAGACAGCCGCCCCATGTGGTATAATCGAAATACGGAATAGTGGGGCTGGCTGTCGGAAACGGAGGATTTTATGTTAAGACAGACCACCCAGAAAATCACTGCCCTTTATCCAAGACTATCCCATGAGGACGAGCTGCAAGGCGAAAGTAATTCCATTTCCAACCAGAAGCGTATCCTTGAAACCTACGCAAAGCAGAACGGCTTTTCCAATCTGCGCTGGTACACGGACGATGGCTATTCTGGTGCGAACTTCCAAAGACCGGGCTTTCAATCCATGCTTGCGGACATTGAAGCCGGGAAAGTGGCTACCGTTATCGTAAAGGATATGTCACGGTTAGGGCGAAACTACCTGCAGGTGGGAATGTATACCGAGATGATTTTCCCACAAAAAGGAGTCCGCTTTATCGCCATCAACGATGGAGTAGACAGCGCACAGGGCGACAATGATTTTGCCCCTCTGCGGAACATTTTCAACGAATGGCTGGTGAGAGATACGAGTAAGAAAATCAAAGCTGTAAAACGGTCAAAAGGCATGAGCGGCAAGCCTGTTACGAGCAAACCCGTGTACGGCTCCTCATGGACGAGGACGAAAACTTCATCATTGACGAGGAAGCCGCACCCGTGGTCAAGCAGATATACCGTCTGTGCCTTGCCGGGAACGGTCCGACCAAGATAGCCCGTATGCTGACCGAGCAGGAAATCCCAACGCCGGGAACGCTGGAATACCGCAGGACGGGCAGCACACGCCGCTATCACCCCGGCTATGAGTGCAAATGGGCGACAAATACCGTGGTGCATATCCTTGAAAACCGGGAGTACATGGGCTGTTTGGTGAACTTCAAGACGGAGAAACCGTCCTACAAGACCAAGCACAGCATAGAAAATCCCATTGAGAAACAGGCAATTTTCGAGAACCACCATGAGCCTATCATCGACACCCAGACATGGGAGCGTGTGCAGGAATTACGCAAACAGCGCAAGCGTCCGAACCGCTATGATGAAGTGGGCTTGTTCTCTGGTATGCTCTTTTGCGCGGACTGCGGCAGCGTCATGTATCAGCAGCGTTACCAGACCGATAAGCGGAAACAGGACTGCTATATCTGCGGGAACTACAAAAAGCGCACCCATGACTGCACCGCACATTTTATCCGCACCGACCTTTTGACTGCGGGCGTTCTCTCCAATCTACGGAAAGTGACGAGCTATGCGGCAAAGTATGAAGCCCGGTTTATGAAGCTGCTGATCGAGCAGAACGAGGACGGCGGCAAACGCCGGAACGCCGCCAAGAAAAAGGAACTGGAAGCTGCCGAAAAGCGTATCGGTGAACTTTCCGCTATTTTCAAGCGGCTGTATGAGGACAGCGTAAGCGGTCGCATTTCTGACGAGCGTTTCACGGAGCTTTCGGCAGACTATGAAGCCGAACAGCAGGAATTGAAAGAGCGTGTTGCCAGAATACAGGCGGAGCTTTCCAAAGCACAGGAAGCTACCGTAAACGCAGAAAAGTTTATGAACATTGTCCGCAAGCACATGAACTTTGAAGAACTGACCCACACCCTCTTACGTGAGTTTGTAGAGAAAATCGTTGTGCATGAGTGCAGCTACGATGAAAATGGCACACGCAGACAGGATATTGAGATTTACTATTCTTTCGTCGGCAAGGTGGACTTGCCCGAATGACCGCCTGCCCTATCCGATACCAAAGACAAGTACCGGATAGGAAAGGCAAAATTTTTTACACTTCTATTACTTCTTTATCACACATAAGCAAAGTCACAGGGCATGAAGCAGCTCATGGCTAATTAGATGTAATAAAAGCGGAGAAAGGAAAAGCACAATCCAGACGGAACCGGCGGTGTAGTCAAGAAATATTGTGGAAACGCAAGATTTCTGCTATAATGGGTATAAAACACTTGACGATGGAAAGAAAGGCGGGAAGCCTATGCACATTAGTTATCAGCCACTATGGAACACACTGAAAGAGCGTGGCATGAGGAAAGAGGATTTGCGGCTTGCCGCCGGTCTTACCACAAATATGATTGCCAACATGGGCAAGGGAAAGAATATCAGCATGGAAACGCTGGTTCGCATTTGTGAAGCCTTGAATTGTGGTATTATGAATGTGATTAAATTAGAACAGGACAATATCTAAAGCGATATAATTTTATATTTGATTCGATTTGCACAAAAAATTAAATTTTAATGGTGTATATTTTCTATTGTACCCAATGTAAATAAGTGCTATCATAAAATAAAACAAGTACATTTGAAACATTTTATGATTTGAGAGTGTGCTTGCAGGTTAGTAGCATATTGCCAATAACTGAATACAAAAAATGTAGGTTCTGGTCATTTTAGAAAGGAGCATTGTTTATGAAAAAATTTAGTAAAAGATTGTTTACCTCGTTGGTAGCGTTTTGTATGCTTTTTTCTGTGAGTGCGGTTCCTGCTTTTGCAGCGGGAACAACAACGGAAATAACGGATACTCAACAGCCGGTAGTCATTGGAGAATATGACGGATACTTAACCGATGTTATGATTTCCGATGGTGTCACCAAAAGAGCAGTCGCTAATGTTCGTATTAACTCTTATGCAACTTATGATGAGGATGATGGGATTCAAGTTCATGTGAAGTTGTATGTACCGTGGTATGAATCTCCAAAACCGGAGTTCACTGGTATGACTGGTACAGTTAATGTGCTTATGAACAAAAAATCCACCAATACGGCATTTGCAGAATTAGCCGACGGTGAAGAAACAATCGAAACTGATGTGGATACTGGAAGAACAGGTAATAGCGGAGATAAGGGAACGGTTTCTGTTTCTGGTGTTGCTACCGCTAATAATGCCTTGGCAGGCGGTGGAGCTTTCGCTATTTCTTACCCTGTGACACTTCCCTAATTAAATGCAAAACAGTTGTGAATTAAGGTTGGTAATAGGTAAAATGAAACGGTTATTGGCAATATGCGTATGTTTTTTTATGTGTGTAGGCTTATGTTCGTGTGATTCTTCCCAAACTCGGTCGGTATCATCATATAACTGGTCTTTAGAATTTATTACTGATTTAGATGGTAATATGTTATTCTCAGGTTCAGTGCATGATGACATACCAGTATTGGATTTGACATTGAGTTTTGAAGAAAAAAGTTTTATCTTAACAGATAACACTCATAAACAAGAATGGACAGGTACATATTCGCTTGAAAAGATTGACAATTCTTCTTCGAAACTCGGATTAACTTTTGAAAATTTAGAGGAGCCTGTTACAGGCGTATATGGAACAAGAGTTTATTCTGATGATTCAGAAAGCGCAACAATTACATTACAAACTGATGAAAATATCCTGTCTTTTGTTGGAGAAGATTCATAAATAAAAACAGCCGCTGTAGGAACAAAATCCTACAACGGCTGTTTTTATTTCCACGGCCTGCGCCGGAAGTTCATACCAGACTGTTTTATCAGCGGGGATTTCTTGAACAGCTTTTTCAAAAGGCTTCGTTCCTCTTGTGAGAGCCGCTTGTATTTGAGCCGGAACGCCTTGCAGAATATCTCCGTGAATTGCTGAACCCTGTCCCCCGGAGATTGCATGGCCTTTTGTACTTCCCGTATAAGTTCATCGGCAGGCGTGGTATCCGGCGCACTTTCGCTGTCATTTTCGTGCGCCTTGCGTATATCATGGAGAATGACGTCCCATGTTTTGTGCGTCACATGGCAGAAAAAATCTTCTTCCTCTATCTGACAGGCTTCCAACACTTTGATTGCCCGGTCTGCCGCAGCTTCGGGGTGTTCTTCCAGTACCATAGCCCGTAAAGCAGCCAGTGAGCTGTTTGTGTCATGGAAGTGCATGGTTGCTATCCCGTCCACATAGATTTCTGCGTCTGCCAGCAATTCCTTAAATTTTTCATGGGAGATAATCTCACACAGCAGCCGGTTATTGAAGCGTTCACTTTTCAGCAGTTCCACGACTTCATCACTCAAATGTAATTCTTCTATCGGGGTGTTTTCATATCTCCGATTATTGGTAAGGCCGAGCAGATAGTCAACCGACACCTGATAGAAGTCTGCCAGCTTCAACAGGCTGCCGTGGTTAATTTCCTTGTATTCGTCGTTGTCGTTTTCATAACTGCCGAGGGCTGATTTTGAAATGCCGGTTTCCTGTGCCAGTTCTTCCAGATTCAAGCCCCGTTCCACCCGTAAATCTTTCAGGCGTTCCTGTACGGAAATGCGGGTTTTCATAAACACATCGCTCCTTCCTGCGGCTGGCTGCCGCTGTTATTCCTTATTATACCATATACCGTTCCGAAATCGTGGAATTTTTCGATTTTGGGGCGGTTTTCCTATTTTATGGACATACGGGAAAGGGTTCAAAAATGAGCTATGATTAAGTCAGTTCATCGATGGATTATTTCCAATCGAATGACCGGCCTGATGGGATATGCTCCCCGGCGATGTAGCGCAACGACCTGCGGCAAGGAAATGGAGGAACCTTGACCGCAGCGAGCGTACCAACGGGAACGAAACGCCGCTGTGAGATTCAGGGGCAGGAACGACAGCAGGACAACCCGGCAGAACTGATACCAAAACGCTACCCAAACACGACAAATCGGCGGGGTGTAGTCTGCCCCGTCCGTAATACTATGGGGCATTTCAAAGCGGCTCTATGGCCGTATTTTCCTTGAAAATCGCCCCGAAACATGACACCAAAAACCTTTATCCGCCTGTTCCCGTTGTTACGGCTGAAATGGGCGGATTTTCTATGATAGGAGGCACTATGCCGAGAATGAGCAAGAAACGGAAGTTGGAGCTTTCCTTCTTCCTCAATGACCGGGGGCGTGTGGCCTACAACGACCTGTGCCGGAAGTGCCAGCATAAGTGCAAGCAGAGTTTCCGGGCTGTCGTGATAGACTGCCCCCATTACCTGTCAAAACGAGCCAAGCGAAAGGAGAAAATCAGTTAAATGGAATTTGAATTTATGAGCGCAGACACGGTTCTGCCGCCTTGTATGCCGCTACCCGCCGCAATGCTTCGGCTGCCGATCAGCAGCACAGCAAAAGTCATGTATGCCCGTCTGCTGAACACCACCCTTACGGCAGGGATAGAGGATAGCAACGGCATTTTGTTTGTCCGTTTTCCTATCATGGAATTAGCGGCAGCCCTCTCCCGCAGCCCCGTCACTGTGAAGCGTTCCCTGAAAGAATTGGAGGACATCGGGCTTATCCTGCGGGTGCGCCGGGGTGTGGGAGAACCAAACCGCATTTACACGCTGCTTCCCAAAGGAGGGCTGCCATGATAAATGAGAAGCTGGAAAAGCTGAATCAGGAGATTGCCAAAGGCGAAGCCAGACTGCGGCGGGCGCAGCATGAAGAAAAAATACTGGAACACCAGGTGAAGCAGCTTACCCGGAAGGAACGGACGCACCGGCTCTGTACCAGAGGAGCTATGCTGGAAAGTTTCCTTTTAAGGCCGGAAGTGCTGACAGACGAGGATGTGATGGACATTCTGAAACAGGCATTTTCTCAAAGTGGCATGAAGGAAATAGTTGCAGAAAGCGTGAAAGGGCGGGTAGCCGGGGAATCCCTTACGGAGTAAGGGCGCAACTATACACCGGTCAAGCCGGTGCGTTGCGCCCTGCCGGGGGCTTCCTGCGGAAAGCGGATGATTTTCAGCACCGTTGCGGCTGCTTCCAATCATCACAGGGGACGCTACACTTCCCCTGCGCTGGCTGCGCCAGCTACCCCTTTGTGGACTTGCCGCCCGGGAACACCTTGCGCTGCAAGCTGTTCCCGTCCAGCAAGTTTACAATTTATCTATTCCAAAACAGGACTGCCCGTAGTATAATAAAGCTAATGACGAACACTATCTAAGGAGATGGTTTTATGTATGGATTGATTGCTTTGAATTTCATCATACCCTTTGTTATGGTTTTTGTAGGATATATCTTAAAGAAGCACCCGGTAAAAGATATGACATCCGGTAACGGATACAATACGCCTACATCTCGGAAGTCACAAGAGCATTGGGATTATGCACAAAGCATAGCACCTAATATTTTTATTGGTATTGGCAAAACATTAGGTTTGGTAGAAATCGTTTTGTGTATATCCTTACTTCTTCTTAATATTTCTACACAGACTACCGTATTTGCAGGAGTAGTTGTTGGAATTATTTTTCTGATTTTTGGATTTTATAAAACAGAAACTGGAATTACAAGTAAATTTGCGAACAAAAACTTTTAAGCTATTAGACAGCTTTCCATCATCGAGCCAACCTGACCCGAACCTTCAAAACTGAATACTAATCGCCTACCAGCGACACCACTAAGCAGGAAATCAGAAACGGTTTCCTGCTTTTCTTTTGCCCAAAATCAACCACAGGAAGGAGGAACGCTATGCCCTGTCCACACCATGATATAAAAATAATCCAGCGCAGCAACCACCAGTCAGCCGTTGCGTCTGCCGCCTACCAGAGTGGGGAACGGCTGTTTTCCGAGTACGACCAGAAGCAGAAATACTATTCCCATAAAAGCGAGATTGTCCATACAGAAATCATGCTGCCGCCCCACGCCCCACCAGCGTATGCAGACCGCAATACTTTGTGGAACGCCGCCGAAGCTATCGAGAAGCAATGGAACTCCCAGCTTGCCCGGAGAATCGTGCTTGCCATACCGAGGGAAATCCCCCCGGAACAGCACGCCGACCTTATCCGGGACTACTGCCGGGAGTTTTTTGTTTCTAAAGGCATGATTGCCGATTTTGCCATCCACGACAAAGGGAATGGGAATCCCCACGCCCACATCCTGCTGACCATGCGGGCAATGGACGAAAACGGGAAATGGCTTCCCAAGAGCCGGAAGGTTTATGACCTTGACGAGAACGGCGAGCGTATCCGGCTCCCGTCCGGGAGCTGGAAAAGCCACAAGGAGGATACCGTGGACTGGAACGACCAGAAGTACGGAGAGATCTGGCGGCAGGGCTGGGCGGCTACCGCTAACCGCTATCTGGAAGCCAACGGACGCCCGGAGCGCCTTGACCTTCGTTCCTATGAACGGCAGGGGCTTGATAAAATCCCCACCGTCCATATGGGGCCAGCAGTCAGCCAGATGGAGAAACGAGGGATACAGACCAACATCGGCAACTTGAACCGGGACATCAAAGCCGCCAATTCCCTTATGCAATCTATCCGGCAGATGGTACGCCACCTGAAAGGCTGGATTGCAGACCTGAAGGAGAAAAAAGCCGCCCTGCTGGAAGCCTTGCAGGAATCGAAGGAACCCACCCTGCCGGAGCTGCTGGGGAAATATCTGGATTTGCGCCGGGAGGAACGTACAGGCTGGACAAGCAAAGGCCAGCTTACAGGCAGCGTTGCCGATTTCAACAAGGTTATGGAAGCTATCCGCTATCTGCGGGAAAAGGAGCTGTCCACTGTGCAGAGTTTGGACGCTTATCTGGATACCGTCAGCGGGCAGGCCGTTTCCATCCGGGCAGAGATGAAGCCGAAAGAACAGCGTATGAAAGAAATCAACACCCTGCTTTCCCATATCGCCAACTTTGAAGCCCATAAGCCGGTTCATGTGGAGTATGCTGCCATCCGGTTTAAGAAGCCACGGGAACAGTTTGCCGCCGCCCATCGGGACGAGCTGGACGCCTATAATGCCGCTATCCGTTATTTCAAGGTGCATTTGAAGGAGAAGAAGTACAGCATTAAAAAGCTGAATGAGGAACAGACACAGCTTGCCGGAGAAGTTGCCGGATATAAGGAACGGTTGTCCGCATTACAGGAGGATGTGAAGATTCTCCGGGATGTGCGTCACTGGCTCAATCAGGTTCTTCCGTCTGAACAGTACCGCCAGACCGCCGAGCCGGGAAAGAAACCGTCCATCCAGCAGGCAGTCAAAGGCCGGACGCAGCGTATCCGGGAAGAACAGGCCGAGAAACGGAAGCAGCCCCGCACAGAGAAAAAACAGGATATGGAACTTTAATAGGCGCTTGCTATTTTCTTTTTCGAGAATGACAGGCGCTTTTCTTATTTTCAGGAGGATTTATTTGAATGTATTTAAAGCTGTCAAGCAGTCTGTTACCACCCGGCAGGCTGCGGAGCATTTTGGAATCCGGGTGGGACGAAACGGGATGTGTGTCTGCCCCTTCCATGCTGATAAAAACCCCAGCATGAAGGTTGACCGGCGCTTTCACTGTTTCGGCTGTCAGGCAGACGGGGATGTGATTGACTTTGTTTCCCGTCTGGAAGCTGTCAGTCCGAAGGAAGCCGCCCTCATGCTGGCGCAGGAGTTCTCCATCCCCTATGAGGACAGGGAACCACCCGGCAGGAGAAAACCCAAACCCCGGCAGGAAACCCCGGAACAGCGGTTTTGCCGCATGGAGCGTTACTGCTTCCGGGTGCTGTCCGATTATTACCATCTTCTGCGCCGCTGGAAACGGGACTATGCCCCTAAGATGCCGGAAGAAGCATGGCACCCGCTTTTTGTGGAAGCCTTGCAGAAGCAATCCCATGTGGAATATCTGCTGGATGTGCTGCTCTCCCCGGATATGGAGGAACGGGCAGTCCTTATCGTTGACTATGGAAAGGAAGTGAGCAATCTTGAAAGACGAATGGCAGAGCTTGCCGCCCAAGATACGGCAGGCCGCAGAACAGACCATACAAGAAGCAGCCCCGCCCCGGAGCATTGAGGAAGTAAAGGCCATGCTGGAAAGCACCGAGAAAGGCAGCGTCCGCAACAGTATCCGCAACTGCCTGACCGTCTTTCAGAATGACCCGCTGCTTTCCGGGGCAATCGCAAAAAATCTGCTGACCGAGCGAGTGGACATTGTAAAGCCCATCGGCTACCACCGCATCGGCACCGCCATCACGGACACGGATATGAACTATCTGCTCCTGTATCTGGAAGAAACCTATGGGCTTACCAGTGAGAAAAAGATTACCGCCGCCATCGGGATTGTTGCCAATGAAAACGGCTACCACCCCGTCCGGGACTACCTGAACGGCCTTTCATGGGATGGGCAGGAGCGTATCCGCTATTGCCTGCGCCACTTTCTGGGAGCCGACACCGACCAGTACACCTATGAAGCCCTGCGGCTGTTCCTGCTGGGAGCCATCCACCGGGCATTTTGCCCCGGCTGTAAATTTGAAGTCATGCTCTGTCTGGTGGGCGGTCAGGGAGCCGGGAAATCCACCTTTTTCCGGCTGCTGGCAGTAAAAGACGAGTGGTTTTCCGATGATTTGCGGAAGCTGGATGATGATAACGTGTACCGCAAGCTGCAAGGCCACTGGATTATCGAGATGTCGGAGATGATTGCCACCGCCAATGCCAAGAGCATTGAGGAAATCAAGTCATTTTTAAGCCGACAGAAGGAGGTCTATAAAATCCCATACGAAACCCACCCGGAGGACAGGCTGCGGCAATGTGTGTTCGGCGGCACTTCCAATGCCCTTGACTTCCTGCCCCTTGACCGTTCCGGCAACCGGCGCTTCCTGCCGGTCATGGTGTACCCGGAACAGGCCGAGGTTCACATTTTGGAGGACGAAGCCGCTTCCAGAGCCTATCTTGCACAGGTCTGGGCAGAAGCCATGACGGTTTACCGCAGCGGGGATTTTAAGCTGTCTTTCAGCCCGGAAATGGTGCGCTATCTCAAAGAACACCAGCGGGATTTCATGCCGGAGGACACCAAGGCCGGGATGATACAGGCATACCTTGACCGCTATACCGGCGGCATGGTGTGTTCCAAGCAGCTTTTCAAGGAAGCCCTGAACCACCCCTTTGACGAGCCGAAGCAATGGGAAATCCGGGAAGTCAACGACATCATGAACCATTGCGTGACGGGCTGGAATTACTTTTCCAACCCCCGTGTGTTCCCGGAATACGGCAGGCAAAAGGGCTGGGAGCGTGAAACGAAAGCAACGGACATCAGCAACGGAGCTGAAAAAATCCCGGAAGGATTTGAGGAAGTCACGGAACAGATGGAGCTTCCCTTCTGAAAAATGCAGCCGGTTGCCGACCCTGTTGCACTCCCGTTGCCGAGCCGGTTGCCGGGAAACCCCCCGTAACTGCGGGCTTTTCCCCTTATCAGCAACCAAAACAACAGAAAAATAAAAGAAAATAAAAATAAGAGCCAAACTGCCAGACAGAGATAGTTTTCAGGTTTTTTGAAGCCCGTTGCCGGACTTCGTTGCCGACCTTCTCCTTGTCTGGCTTATTCTATTATGGAGGATAACTGCCTATGGCAAAAACGAAAACAGAGATTCATGTTACCACAGTTTTTGACGGCGAACTGGACGCCACAGACGTCTTTGTGAGCCTGATTGCCCAAAAATATGGGCAGAATACCAGCAAAGAAAATCTTGCGAAAACACAAGATTTAGAGTATAATAAGGATGAGGTTCAGAAGAACCGTGTTCCGTCTGGATTGTGCGGGTAAACGGTTATGATGAACGGATATGAATATACAGACATGGACGCAATACTGGCAGGCAGCTTCCGGGCAGCCATCTATTGCAGGCTTTCCAAAGACGATGACCTTGACGGGGAGAGCGCCAGTATTGCCAACCAGCGGGATATGCTGGAAAAATACTGCGAAAAGCAGGGATGGGAGGTTGTGGCAGTCTATCAGGACGATGGCTACACGGGGCTGAACATGGAGCGCCCCGACCTGAAACGGATGCTCAAAGCCATCGAGCGCAGGCAGATAAACCTTGTCATAACGAAAGATTTATCGAGGTTGGGCAGAAATTATTTGCAGACCGGCACACTCATTGAGGACTTCTTTCCCCGCCACGGCGTCCGCTATATCGCCATGAATGACGGTATCGACACCATGCGGGAGAATAACGACATTGCGCCGTTCAAGAACATCCTCAACGAGATGTACAGCAAGGATATTTCCAAGAAGGTACATTCCTCTTACCTTCTGAAAGCCCAGCAAGGCCAGTTTACCGGCTGTATCGCCCCTTTCGGGTATCAGAAAGACCCGGAGGACAAAAACCATCTGCTGGTGGACGAGGAAACCGCCCCCATTGTCCGGCAAATCTTCCGCTGGGCGCTGGAAGGACACGGCCCGAACTTTATCCGGCGCAGGCTGGAAGAACAGAAGGTGCCTTGCCCTACATGGTGGAACCGGGAACGGGGCTTCCGCAATGTCCGCACTAAATGGGAAAAGAAAGACCCGGTAAACGGGCGGTATATGTGGGATTTTTCGGTAATCAAGGACATCCTGATGAATCCCGTCTATACCGGGGCTATCGCTTCCCAGAAGAAGGACTACCGCTTCAAAATCGGCACCATCGGGGAAAAAAAGCCGCAGGACTGGATTGTGGTGGAGGAACGGCATGAGCCGATTGTTGACCGCAAGAGCTTTGACATCGTGCAGGACAAGCTGAAATCCCGGCAGCGTTCCCGCCAGACCGGGGAAATCAGCCTGTTTGCGGGGCTTCTCAAATGTGGCGAGTGTGGGAAATCACTGACTATCCGCTACACCAACGACAAGCACCCGAAGCAGATTTATTCCTGTAAGACCTATAATGCCTATGGGAAACAGCACTGTACCCAGCACCGTGTGGAGTACGAAACCCTTTACCGCCTTGTGCTGAACAAAATCCGGGAATGTGCGAAGGCCGCCCTGATGGACGGGGAAGCTGTTGCCGGACGGCTTACCAACACCTGTGAAGCCGAGCAGAAAGGCCAGCGGGAAGCGTTGGAGCGTTCCCTGACGAAGCACGAGGAACGGATTGAGGTACTGGAAAAAATGGTGCTGCGGCTCTATGAGGACATGGTTGCCGGACGTATCAGCGAAGCAAACTTCAATCTCATGCTGGATAAGACGCAGAAGGAACAGGCTGAACTAAAGGAACGGGTTGAACAGGGGCGCAGGAAGCTGGCTGATGAAATCCGCCTTGCCGTGGACGCCAAGCAATGGGTGGACGCCATTCAGGAATACGCCGACATCACGGAGCTGGACGCTGCCACCCTCAACCGTCTGATTAAAGAAATCGTTGTCCATGAACACATCGACAGCGATAAGACACGACACATTTCTATTGAAATTCATTTTAATCTCAAACCCATCCCGGAGGTGGAACAGGTCACGGCCTGACCTGTTCCCGCCGGGGCGGTTCTAAAAAAATTCCATAAATTTCTTGACACGCCGCCGCCCGCCATCGAGCAGAGTTTTACACCTATTTTGGTATGAAACAGTTTATGGCGGGTGCCGGTGTTATGCTGATTGGTGCGCTTCTTGTACCAAAACTTAAGGACCTTATCCCAGCAAAGGTATTCGTGTTAATGCTGTTGCACCTGGGATTACAGAAACTGATATGATGAAAGCTGTGCCAAAGGAAGTTATCGAACCTATGATTGAAAGAATTCCATTGCGTCGTCTTGGACAGCCAGAAGATATTGCCAATGCGTTTGTGTTTCTTGCTTCAGATGAGGCGAGTTACATTACAGGTGTTATATTAAGTGTAGATGGTATGGCAAGAAGTTAATTTAATGTTGTATGGTGATGTAATCACGGAAAACAAATGAAATTAAGACTATAATAAAGCTACAAAAAGAAAAAGATAAGGAGGACTGTAAAATGTCTGCTATTAATATCAATAAAAATAATTTTGAGAACGAAGTACTGAATTCCGATAAAACCGTTCTTTTAGATTTTTGGGCATCTTGGTGTGCGCCTTGCCGTATGGTAGTACCTATTGTAGAGGAGATTGCAGGTGAGCGTAGGGATATTAAAGTTGGAAAGATTAATGTAGATGAAGAGCCTGAACTGGCAAATAAGTTCAGTATTATGAGCATTCCGACTTTAGTGGTTATGAAGAATGGGAAGATTGTACAGCAGGTTTCAGGGGCGAGATCTAAGAATGCGATTTTAGAAATGCTTTAGAGAGGTGTGCTAATGGGATTTTTTAATTTCTTTAAACAGTCGAATATTAATCAAGGCATAGAAGGATATAAAAGGACTGCTGGTGCAGTTCTGCTGGATGTCCGTACTCCGCAGGAATATCAGGAAGGACATATACCAGAAAGTAAAAATGTGCCGTTGCAGCAACTAGACAATATTGTTTCTGTAGCGAAGAATAAGGATATCCCTCTGTTTGTATACTGTTATTCCGGTTCCCGGAGCCGTCAGGCAACTGGGATGTTGCAACGAATGGGATATTCTAAAGTAAATAATATCGGTGGCATTGCAGCTTACTCAGGAAAGGTGGAAAAATAAGATGAAGGTAATAATCGTAGGAGGTGTAGCAGGAGGAGCTACAGCCGCAGCAAGAATACGCAGACTGGATGAACATGCAGAAATTACTGTGTATGAAAGATCCGGATACATATCCTATGCGAATTGTGGGCTTCCATATTATATTGGAGACGTGATTACAGATCCGGAAGCACTTACACTACAGACACCAGAGAGTTTTTTTAAACGCTTCCGTATTAACATGAAAATTCATCATGAAGTTATCTCAATACATCCCGAATGTAAAACTGTTTCAGTGAAGAATTTAGAAAACGGTGAAATATTTGAAGAAAACTATGATAAGCTAATCCTATCTCCAGGTGCAAAGCCTACACAGCCGAGACTTCCCGGAGTAGGTATTGATAAACTTTTTACACTTCGTACTGTAGAAGACACTTTTCGGATAAAGGAATATATAAATAAGAATCATCCAAAATCGGCTGTATTGGCAGGTGGCGGTTTTATTGGTCTGGAACTGGCAGAAAATTTGAGGGAGCTTGGCATGGATGTTACGATTGTCCAGGGGCCTAAGCAGCTGATGAACCCTTTTGACCCGGATATGGCATCCATGATCCATAATGAAATGAGAAAGCATGGGATAAAACTGATACTGGGCTATACAGTAGAAGGATTTAAAGGAAATGACAACGGAGTGGAGGTTCTGTTGAAAGATAATCCATCCCTTCAGGCTGATATGGTAGTTCTGGCAATCGGAGTCACACCAGACACAGTATTAGCAAAAGAAGCCGGTCTGGAACTTGGCATCAAGGAAAGTATTGTAGTGAATGACAGAATGGAAACCTCTGTACCGGATATTTATGCTGCAGGTGATGCAGTTCAGGTAAAACATTATGTTACGGGTAATGATGCGCTGATTTCTTTGGCAGGACCGGCCAATAAACAGGGCAGAATCATCGCTGATAATATTTGTGGCGGTGATAGTCGTTACCTGGGCAGTCAGGGAAGCTCCGTTATAAAAGTGTTTGATATGATAGCAGCCACTACAGGTATCAATGAAACCAATGCCAAAAAGTCAGGATTAGAGGTAGATACAGTAATTCTTTCTCCTATGAGTCATGCCGGTTACTATCCTGGTGGAAAAGTGATGACCATGAAGGTGGTTTTTGAAAAAGAAAGCTATCGTTTGCTTGGCGCTCAGATTATTGGATATGAAGGAGTTGATAAACGTATTGATGTGCTGGCAACAGCAATTCATGCGGGGCTGAATGCAACCCAGTTGAAAGATCTGGATCTGGCATATGCACCACCTTATTCTTCTGCTAAGGATCCGGTAAACATGGCTGGATTTATGATAGACAATATTGCAAAAGGGACATTAAAGCAATGGCATTTGGAAGATATGGACAAGATTTCTAAAGATAAAGATGTGGAGTTGCTAGATGTGAGAACTGTAGGTGAATTCAGCAGGGGGCATATAGATGGATTCAAAAACATACCTGTAGATGAACTGAGAGAACGAATTAGTGAAATTGAGAAAGGAAAGCCTGTGTATCTGATATGCCAGAGTGGTCTGCGCAGTTATATTGCGAGCCGTATTCTGGAAGGAAACGGTTATGAAACGTATAATTTCTCTGGCGGATTCCGATTCTATGATGCAGTGGTCAATGACCGTGCGCTGATTGAAAGGGCATATGCATGTGGTATGGATTATTAAAAAATAATCACGATATTTTTATAATTTTCTTATAGCATAAAAAGATCCCCCATTTATTAGAATGACTTTCATAATTCTGATAAATGGAGGATTCTTCTTTATATGTTACAGAAAAACAGTTTTATGACCTTTGGAGTGTTTCCAGTCTTTTTGGATCAAGGATTGTGATTTTGCCCCGGGAGAGTTTGACGAGACCCTCGCCTTGAAAGTATCGAAGCATTCGAGTGATAACTTCCCTGTGGGAACCAAGATGGTTGGCGATAGTTTCGTGAGTGATTTTCAATTCATTTGTTTCTTCGATAGAGGTCTCTTCTAAAAGAAATGAAGCAACACGCTTATCCAAACTCTTCCACATGATTTGTTCAATCAGCCACATGACATCAGAAAAACGAGTAGCCATTAACTCATTGGTATAGTTTGCGACAGGAGCAGATTCATTCATGATGCCCTTATAGATTTCAGCAGGGATGATCCAAAGATCAGTATCTTTTTCTGCCTCAATGGTTACTTCAAATTGAATGGATCGTATGATACATGAGGCAGATAAAAGACATATATCCATATCGAACAGACGGTAGAGTGTAATCTCTCGTCCTTCATCTGATAATATATAAGTTCGAAGCTGCCCGGATTTAACCAGTAATAATCCGGTACAATCCATGTTCCCGTTGTGAATGATTGTTCCTTTTTTCACATGCTGTGTGATCAAATTGTCTGAAATTAGTTTTTTCTGTGCTGTATTTAAGTCATTCCATAGTGGAAAATAATTTTCGAAGCTCATAATAGTTATCTCCTTTATGAACATAGTATACTTGCTTTTTTAAGATGCGTCAATCGAATAATTGACATATGCCCTTTATAGGACTATTATATAAGAAAGGCGAGAAAGGAGCAATTTCATGCCGAGACCAGTAAAATGCAGAAAAGTCTGCCATTTCCCAAATGTTTTAGAATTCCTTCCGGCAGATGATACTGAGAAAAAAATGCCCATTGTTCTGACGGTAGATGAGTACGAGACAATCCGTCTTTTGGACAAGAAAGGTTACAGTCAGGAGCAGTGTGCGGAATCTATGCAGATCGCAAGAACGACGGTCCAACGGATTTACGAGATTGCCAGAAAGAAAATAGCAGATGCTCTCATTGATGGACATCCGCTTAAAATTGAGGGTGGGGATTTCATAATCTGTGACGGTCAGAGCAGCGACTGTAGCTTTGGAGGATGTTACAATCATGAGATTTATCAAAAATATGCAGTAGAAAAAGGAGAAGGTATCATGAGAATAGCAGTAACATATGAAAATGGACAGATTTTCCAACACTTTGGACACACAGAGACATTTAAGATTTACGATGTAGAGGAAGGAAAAGTGCTACATTCAGAAGTAGTAGATACGAATGGAAGCGGACATGGTGCATTGGCAGGAGTTCTTAATGCATTAAATGCCGATGTTTTGATCTGCGGCGGAATCGGAGGGGGTGCTCAGACTGCGTTAGCGGCAGCGGGTATTAAGCTTTTTGGCGGAGTTTCAGGAGATGCGGATAAAGCAGTAGAAGCTTTTATCAATGATACGCTTGATTATAATTCGGATGTGAAGTGTTCTCACCATGAGCACAACCATGAGGAAGGACATACGTGTGGTGAGCATGGATGCGGAAGCCATAGCTGTCATTAAGAAGAAAAAAATACAACACGAAAGGATGCGTCAAGGTAATGCCAGAATTATCGTGATACATCCTTTTGTATTTGGAATGATTATTTTTCTTTCACTACTTGTCGAAAGTAATGGATGGAATGTACAATATTGTTAATGATCCAGAGATATTTATTTTGGAAACAGCTTAATCAATTTGGAGGTATAAAATGAAAGCACATAAATATTGGTCAATCGGAGCAATAGTTACAATGGTTGGAACTTTTTATACAGGATATAAAGGGTTAAAAGCAGCACACAAATACTTTGCATTTGGCTCTCTGATATGCTTGATTATGGCAGTCTATTCTGGTCATAAAATGATTTCTGGCAATAAGAGGACAAGAAAACAGATGGGAATGAAAGAAGTGGAGGAATAAAATATGTTAGAAGTAGGAAAAAAAGCACCGGACTTTGAATTGCCGGATCAGAATGGAGAAATGCATAAATTAAGCGATTATGCAGGAAAAAAAGTGATCCTATATTTTTATCCAAAGGATAATACACCAGGATGTACGAAGCAGGCATGTGGCTTTTCTGAGCGTTATCCACAGTTTAATGAGAAGGGAGCTGTTATTCTCGGAGTGAGCAAGGACTCTGTAGCGTCTCACAAGAGATTTGAAGAAAAATACGGACTGGCATTTACGCTATTAGCAGACCCGGATCGTAAAGTTATTGAAGCATATGATGTCTGGAAAGAAAAGAAAAATTATGGAAAAGTATCTATGGGTGTAGTAAGAACTACTTATCTTATTGATGAGCAGGGAATCATTATAAAGGCAAATGATAAAGTCAAGGCGGCAGATGATCCTGAAAATATGCTTAAGGAATTGGCATAATGAAGATTATTTTATCACCTGCAAAAAAGATGATAGTAGATACCGATAACTTAGCACCGGTTGGACTGCCTGTCTATATTGATAAGACAGCAGAAGTATTAAACTGGATGAAAAGCAAATCAAAAGAAGAACTGAAAGCTATCTGGAAATGTAATGACAAGATTGCAGAGCAGAACTTTAACAGATTGGAAAATATGAATCTTTATAACGGGCTTACTCCGGCTGTTTTAGCATATGAAGGGATTGCATTTCAATATATGGCACCATCTGTGTTTGAAATCCAGCAGTTTGAGTATTTGCAAAATCATTTAAGAATCTTGTCTGCGTTTTATGGCATTTTAAAACCAATGGATGGTGTGACTCCTTATCGTCTTGAAATGCAGGCAAAGGTTGGAATTGGAGATGCAAAAAATCTGTATGAGTACTGGGGGGAATTGTTATACCGCTCAGTAATCGATGACAGTAGGATTATCATTAATCTTGCATCAAAAGAATACTCAAAATGTATAGAAAAGTATCTGACACCACAGGACAGATATATTACGATTGTATTTTGTGAGTTATCCGGAGATAAATTGGTAACAAAAGGTACCTATGCCAAGATGGCTCGTGGTGAAATGGTCAGATTCATAGCGGAAAATAATATTGAAAATCTGGTGGAGATTCAGAAATTTGACAGACTCGGATACTCGTTTAGGTCTGATTTATCTTCAGATTCAGAATATGTATTTGAACGCAAAATAAAATAGTTATTCAGGTAAAAGATGTTCAGTTTGGCAGCTTTTATAATAATGAGAATTATTACTATTTTTATTGACAACAGGATGATAGTGGCATATAATCCTTATTAAGAATTATTCCCAATAAGGAGAATGAATGACAAGAAGGAGAAATACCATTCAAAAAGATCTCGTAAGAAATACCGTATACGAAATGAGAAGACACGTTACGGCAAATGAAGTGTATGAATTTATAAAAGAAGCATATCCATCAATTGGAAAAGGAACTGTATATAGAAATCTTGATATATTGGTAGAGGAAGGTGCATTAAGAAAGGTTGAAGTTCTGAATGGACCGAACCGATTTGATTTTACATTGAAAAATCATTACCATGTAAGATGTATAAAGTGCGGTGAAATTTTTGATGTGGATATGGATCAAATACCGGATTTGCTGGAAAGAATTCATAACACTCATGGAATTGAATTTGTGGATTACGATATTTCATTTAAAGGCATTTGCCCGAAATGCAGGGAGAAGGTAAAGGAGGAACAGCATGGATAGGAAAGCAATGTATAAGTTGAGTTATGGACTGTTTATATTGACCGCTAAAGAAGCAGAAAAAGATAACGGATGCATCATTAATACAGCCATTCAGGCAGCTTCGGAACCAAACCAGCTAAGTATCTGTGTAAATAAGTCAAATTATACGCATGATATGATTCAAAGAACCGGAAAATTTACTGTATCAGTCTTAAGTCAGAAGGCACAATTTGAATTGTTCAAACATTTTGGCTTCCAATCAGGAAGAGATACCAATAAGTTTGAAACATTTGAGCAGTGTGCCAGAGGCACGAATGGTATTTATTATATTACAGAAGGTACAAATGCATACATTTCTGTGACAGTTACTAAAACAGAGGACTTGGGTTCACATACGATGTTTATTGGTGAGATAACCGATATGGAAGTTTTAAGCAATGTTCCTTCAGTAACATATGATTATTATCAGAATAATATTAAGCCTAAGCCACAGGAGGTTGGAAAAACAGAGGATGGTCAGACAATATGGCGTTGCAGAATTTGCGGATATGAATATGTAGGCGAGGAATTACCGGATGACTTTATATGTCCTTTGTGCAAGCACCCGGCATCAGATTTTGAAAAAGTAGTAAAGAAAACGGAGGTAAAAGAGATGGCAGAAAACAAATATGCAGGAACACAGACAGAGAAGAATTTACAGGAGGCATTTGCAGGGGAATCACAGGCAAGAAATAAGTATACCTATTTTGCATCTGTAGCGAAAAAGGAAGGTTACGAGCAGATGTCAGCATTGTTTTTAAAGACTGCAGATAATGAGAAAGAACATGCAAAGATGTGGTTCAAGGAATTAGCAGGAATTGGTGATACAAAGGAAAACCTGGCGGCAGCGGCAGAAGGCGAAAATTATGAGTGGACAGATATGTATAATGGCTTTGCTAAAACAGCTGAGGAAGAAGGATTCCCTGAGCTTGCAGCAAAATTCAGGGCAGTAGGTGAGATTGAGAAGCACCATGAGGAAAGATATCGTGCACTTCTTAAGAATATTGAAACTGCACAAGTATTTGAAAAGAGCGAAGTTAAGGTATGGGAATGCCGTAACTGCGGACATATTGTGGTAGGAACTAAGGCACCTGAAGTATGTCCGGTATGTAATCATCCACAGAGCTATTTTGAAGTACATGAAGAGAATTATTAAGGAGATGAGATTATTACGAAGAAGAAAGTGATTAATTCAAAAAAAGCAGTAATGATAGGCTGTGGCTTTGTTGGTTCTGCATCGGTATTTGCTCTGATGCAGAGTGGCTTGTTTACAGAGATTGTCCTTATCGATGCAGATAAGAACAAGGCAGAAGGAGAAGCGATGGATATCAGTCATGGTATTCCATTTGCGAGTCCGATGAAAATATATGCCGGAGATTATGATGATGTGGCTGATGCTGCAATTGTTGTCATATCTGCCGGAGCGGGACAGAAACCGGGAGAGACAAGGCTTGATCTCGTAAATAAAAATGTAGCAATATTTAAGTCAATCATTCCTGAAATAGCAAAGAGAAATTTTGCAGGTATCATGCTTGTAGTTGCGAATCCGGTAGATATCCTGACTCAGGTAGCCATAAAGTTATCAGGACTTCCAGAAAACAGGGTTATTGGATCGGGTACTGTGTTAGATAGTGCCAGATTAAGATATAAGCTTGGTGAGCATTTATCTGTGGACAGCAGGAGTGTTCATGCATTTATAATAGGTGAGCATGGAGACAGCGAAGTTGTAGCATGGTCATCAGCCAATGTATCTGGTGTTCCATTAAGTGAAATGTGTGAAATGCGTGGACATTACAAGCACAAGGAAAACACGGCAGAAATAGCTACAGAAGTCAAGAACAGTGCTTATGAGATTATAAACAAAAAGCACGCTACATATTATGGAATTGCAATGTCTGTAAAAAGAATCTGCGAAGTGATTATGAGAGATGAAAAATCAATACTTCCTGTATCACACATGATTCATGGAGTATATGACATTGACGGAGTATCGTTAAGTATGCCAGCTATTGTAGGTGCAGATGGTATTGAGTCTGATATACCTATTAATTTAAGTGGCGAGGAAGCGTTAAAGCTTAAGGAATCTGCAGATTCATTGAAAAAGATTATGGAGACAATTGAATTATAAATTTTACACATGGAAGGAGAAAAAGTCATGGAAGTAAGGTATTATATTTGTAAGCATTGTGGAAACATTGTTGAAAAGGTAAAGGATAAGGGTGTACCTGTAATTTGTTGCGGAGAACCTATGCAGGAATTAAAAGCCGGAGTGACAGATGCTGCTGTCGAGAAGCATGTACCTGTATATACGATAGAAGGCAGTCATGTTCATGTCGTGGTCGGAGAGACAAAACATCCAATGCTTGAAGAGCATTTCATTGAGTGGATTACATTAAATACAAACCAGGGAATATATAGAAAACAGTTAAATCCAGGGCAGGAGCCGGCAGCAGATTTTTGTCTTTGCGATGGTGAACAGGTAGAAGAAGTATATGCATATTGTAACCTGCATGGATTATGGAAATGCTAAAAGCATTTATACATATTAAGGTTACAGAACAACACAATGATGAGGTAGAAGATCAAGATGAACAGATTATGGGAACTTTAAAATATCTCACATAGCGGTTAGTTAATCACATTCTGTATGTCGATGGTCAAATTCCAAAAGGCTGATATAGTAAGAAAGGCTGTTATTTTTTAGAGAGTAGCAGCTTTTTTTATTTTGAATATAAAATATGACACATACACTTGACAATATGCATACATGGATGAAATAGGACATTTCTTACTAAAACAGTATGTTTATGGTATACTAGCTAGTAGTAATGCAGTTTCAACCGATATTACATATTATTATAAACAACAGCGTTAGAGCATTTATGTGATTGAAACATAGATGCTCTTTTTTTGTGCCCGTTGGGCAATGGATATGAATGTAACTTTAGGACATTTTGTCCAGAAGTTCAGATAGAGGAAATCAAGGAGGAACACGAGATGTGCAGTAAAATGTGTATCTTATGGGTGAGAGCACCCACAGACAGAAGCAGCAGGAAAATATATAACAGGAGGACAGAACAATGGTCGATGAATTGACGCAGGAGTCGTTCCAGACAGGAAAGGCGATTGTGACTGTCAGCGTAGATCTGATTACTGCCATTGTAGATGCGTGCAAGCGGTCTGAACAGCAGAATCCTGGTATGAGCGAGGAACAGAAGGAGACATTGCTCGGCAAGGTTGTCGATAAGGTAATGTCGAATTATAAGGAAACGCATGGCTCATTAAAGGGATTCAATAGAGAGGGCAAAGATGTCACGCATATTGATGTGAATGATGAGAGAACAGCGGAGCTTTTAGAGAAAGCCTGTAAGAAAAGTCATATTCCGGTGGATATGAAAAAGGTAACGAGGGCAGATGGTTCCATCACGCATACTGCATTCTGTGAAGTGAAAAGCATAGATCAGGTGGCAGCATTACTGAAGATGGCTTCCGAACAGGTACTTGAGGAGCAGAAGGAAATGACCAAGACACTTGTACTTTACGATGGTAAGGGCAAGGAGGTTATGTCGGCTGACTTTGTAAATAATGGTGAGATAAATATGGACGATGTGGAAACACTGTCAAGATTCTCTCCATATTTTAGGTGCCGGCAAATGCAAAGCACCCGATATTATTTGATATATGCTGTGCGTCATAAATGTGACCAAAGTCAGCCCGAAACATTTACATTATACTAAATAAATTAGGAAAATGTGACAAAAAGTCATGTAAGTATTGCCCAAGTATTTTCTGGGATATTTTATAATAAATTTATGGGTGGCGGTCTGTTAATAATCACTTTGATATTTTATAATGTAAGCATTGGTTGTAATTTAGTTGATGGTGCAAAGTCAGTTTAAGTGGTCTGAAACTCAGCGTGAAAGGAGAATATAATTATGGAGATCAGAAAAGCGGCAGCAGAGGATTTTGATATTGTATTTGATTTTATAGAGAAATTATGGACATATAATACATATGACAGGGAAGAAATACGCAAAGTATATATGGACGTCATAAATGACGAACGCAGCTTTGCATTTTTATTATGGGATGAAGGCGTTTGCAGGGGCATGTGCCATGGAGACTATTTCAATACATTCTGGATGTCGGGACTCACATGCTATGTGTCAAGCCTTATAACAAGAGAGGAGGACCGCGGAAATGGCTATGGTGTGGCACTCCTGGATCATGCAAAGAAGCTTGCAAAGCAGAGGGGGTGCAAGGCTGTCACCCTTGATTCCGGTCTTCCGCGGACAGGGGCACATGGCTTCTACGAACACTATGGATTTGAAAAGAGCTGTTATGGCTTTGAACTGATGATATAAATTATCTGAGGAGATTGGAAAGAAGACAAAATATGTGTACAGCGGCGACATATAAGACAAAGAATTTCTATTTTGGAAGAACGCTGGATTATGAATTCTCGTACGGCGATGAGATCACCGTGACTCCGAGAAATTATCCGTTTGAATTCAGATATATGGGCAGGACGGCACAGAACTTGCCAGATATCCATTGCTGCAGGGGGAGAACATCAACTGGCAGAACTAAGTATCTGCCCCCCCGGGACCCGGGAAATACCAGGAAATAACTTGGCGTTTTTATCTGCATTTCTGCATTTTGCGAAAAATTTGTGCTGTTTTATGTAATGGTGGAGCCGGCAACTGCATGGTGCCAGTAGCCATCGCAGAGCCAGTAGCCCTCCAACAGAGCCGGCAGTCTGGATGATGACAGTGGTTGCACAAACATAGAAAAGTAGATTATAATATCGGAAAAGGACGTTGCCAGTGGCAATGTACGGAAGCCAGAGTTATATCTGTGATAAAGGAGAAAGAACGAGATATGGGCAAGTCAAAGGTTACAATAAAAGAGATTGCGGATAAGGCAGGGGTGTCCATAGCTACAGTTTCCCATGTTATCAACAGGACAAGGTATGTAAGACCTGAGCTTGTGGATAAGATAGAGAAGATTATTGTAGAGACGGGATATCAGAATAAGATAGCAGATAAGGAGAGAAAACTGCTGGTTGGCCGAGAGTCTACGATCGTTGCAGTCATTCCGAACATTGAAAGTACGATATACAGAGATATGGTAGCTTATGTGGAGCAACTTGTCAGTGTACAGGGATATCAGTTCCTTGTGGCGATAACAGACAATGATTTTAAGGAGGAGACACAGGTGCTTGCCGGACTTCTGGTCAACAAGAAGGTTGCCGGTATCATACATGCGCCGGTGAGTGATGTGGCAACCAACTACACAAAGCTTATACAGTCAGGCGTTCCATTTGTCTGCGTGGAGAGAAATATACTTGGATCAGGGATAGACTCAGTTGAGTTCCGAGACAGGGAGGCTATATTTAAGGGCGCAGATTATCTGCTCGCGAGTGGACACAAGAATGTTTTGTTTTTCAGAGAGAGTACGGACAGTACCACCAGGGATGAGAGAACAAAAGGTTTCCTGAGTGCTCTGCAGAAATACAATATAAATACAAACGATGCGAATATAGTGGATGTGACACTGGAAAATGGCGAGGATGACTGTATGCTCGTCATCCAGAAGGCGCTCCGCAGATACAGGCCGACCGCAGTTCTTGCGGGGGGCAACAGAATAACGCTCTACCTCATGAAGACACTGAGAGATATGGGAATCGACTGTCCGGGAGAGATATCTGTGGTTGGGTTTGGTGATGAGAGCTGGTCAGAACTTACATATCCTCCGCTTACCATAATCAGAAGAGATGTGAAGGGGTTAAGCACCAAGGCAGTTGGAATGCTTTTTGAGAAGATCAACACAGGTGCGGTCATATCCCATGACTGCTATGCCGATGTGGAACTGGTTGTCAGGAAATCCACCAAGATGCTGGATAATGGACCATTTGGAGATAAGGCAGCTGCCCCTGATTCCGTGGTGCTGACGAAGGAGGAAAAACAGAGGCTGAAGGCAGGACATTTCAGAGTTGCCATATCATTCCATTACACAGGTACGTCATGGGCTGAGCTTCATGAGAAGGGTATCTGTGAGGAGCTTGAGCAGTTCGGGATAGATGTGGTGTCGGTTATGGATGCGCACTTTGACTCGGAACTGCAGAATGCGCAGCTTGATGGAATAAGACTTCAGAAGCCGGACGCAGTTATAGCTATTCCGGCGGATGACAGCCGTACCAGAGAGAAGTTTCAGGAACTTTCCAAAGTGTCAAAGCTGGTGTTCATAAGCAATGTTCCGGATGGCATGTCCAAGAACAGCTATGTGTCCTGTGTATCAGTAAATGAGTCGGAGAATGGAACGAACACGGGAAGAATGCTGGGGGAATACTGCAAGGAGAACAAGAAAAAAAAGGCAGGTTTCATTATTCATGGTGCGGCATTCTATGGAACAAGAGTCAGGGATAACGCCGCTGAGAGGATAATCAAGGACAGTTATCCTGATATTGACATAGTTACGATCAGGAGTTTTGGAGAGATATCCAATGCATATCAGGTAGCCCAGGACGTGATAACTGCCAATCCTGAAATTGAGGCAATGTATGTGAGCTGGGATCGCCCGGCACTTCTGGTTATAAAGGCACTCAAGGAGCTTGGCAGGGAGGATGTGGCGGTGTTCACC
Source organism: Lachnospiraceae bacterium GAM79 (assembly GCA_020735665.1). NCBI lineage: Bacteria > Bacillati > Bacillota > Clostridia > Lachnospirales > Lachnospiraceae > Lachnospiraceae bacterium GAM79. The sequence goes on along the minus strand of CP085928.1, from coordinate 1,960,494 downwards.
ACGGACCTTGATCATGGAATTGCCAGGTGCATGGAGGAAGGAATCGTCAAGGGACTCAGCACGCAGAGACCATACGAGCAGGGAAGAGCGGCCGCGGCAGTTGTTGCCAAGTCCCTGGTAAGTGAAGAACAGCTTCCAAAGTATGTGGGAGTTCAGCCGTATCAGGTTGAGCCAAAACAGCTCAGGCTTGCATGGAAGGAAATCTTCCATGAGTCCATGCCGGACAGATTGAGGTGACATGACATCTTTAGTTAGTTCGTGCCGGACAGATTGAGGTGATATGACATCTTTAGTTAGTCTGTGTCGGACAGAGTTAGAAACTGTATCTTTTTATCTAAAAAAGAATCCGTTAGAGAGAAAATTGTATCTTTCTGGCGGATTTTTTGCGTTTATACACAAGAGACAAGGTGACAAGTAACGGGTGTCAATCATACACTACAAATCCCATAAGCATGACATCTGGTAAAATATTTACGTAAAAAACGACAAAAGACCCGCGAACCATATAATACAATAGAGTTTTATTTGTGCAAAATGACGAATAAACAATAAATAAAACACTTGATATTGACAATAACCGACAAAAGTTATATCATCAAAACATGCAAGGGACGAAAAACAGTTTAAAATTTACGTAAATAAATCGGTTAAGAACAGTTTTTCGACAACGAGTTAGCAAAGAAAATACATGATAGTGGAGGTAAAAATTATGAGAAAATTTAAAAAATTATTAGCAGTTGGAGCATGCCTGTGCATGTCACTCAGTTTACTGGCAGGTTGTGGATCAGGAAACACTTCGGGCAACGGTTCATCTGATTCAGGTACAAAGCAGGAGAGCACAAAGTCATCTGACCTGTCATTTGCATTTTGTACAAACACACTCAACAATACATTCCAGAGTTCAATTGATGCCAAGCTCAAGGAGCTCTGCGATGCGAACGGAATATCATATACATGTCTTGATCCTGACTACGATCTGAACACACAGCTCAGCCAGTTATCAGACGTGGCAAATAGTGGATACGACGCAGTGTTCATCATCCCGGTTGATTCAGCAGGTATCACATCAGGTCTTGCAGAGATCAAGGATGCAGGAATCCCAATCTTCAATGTAGATACAGCAGTTATCGAGGATGACATAGAGAACTTCGTAACACAGTTCGTTGGAACAAATGCTTACATGGCAGGACAGCTTGTCGGTGAGCAGATGGCTAAGGATTATCCGGACGGAGCAGACATTGCGATCCTTGACTTCCCATCAAATGAGAGTTGTGTAGACCGTGTAAATGGTTTCCTTGACGGACTCGGTGATAACAAGGATAAGTTCAACATCGTAGCACAGCAGGATGGCGAGGCAGCACTTGATGCATCAATGAGCCTTGCAGAGGATATCATCACAGCAAACACAGATCTTCAGGCATTCTTCTGTATCAATGATCCTTCAGCACTTGGCGCAGCAGCAGCAGTTAAGGCAGCCAACAAGACAGGTCAGATTGGTGTATACAGTATCGATGCTTCACCAGATGGCAAGCAGGCACTCCTCGACGGCGAGTTCACAGCAGTTGCATGTCAGGTTCCTGTACAGATTGCTGAGTACGCATTCAACGCAGCACAGAAGTATGTGGGCGGAGATACAACGATCGACGAGAAGAAGGTATATCTTGACTCACACCTCGTACTTAAGGATGAGGCTGAGAAGACAGTTAACGATTGGCAGTAACAGCACGGGGCTGCCCCCGGCTGGACATACATGACACAACGTAGGTGTATATAACACGGGAGAGACCGGGGATCTTAGATCTCCGGCCGAGATCCCGAAAAAGCAGGATAACAAAAGATTTATTTTAGAAACTTGGAGGTTTAATATGGGACAGACAGTTCTGGAAATGATAGGGATAAAGAAAAGCTTCTCCGGAATATATGCTTTAAGTGGCATCGACTTTTCCCTTGAGCTGGGAGAGGTACATGCACTGCTCGGTGAGAATGGTGCAGGAAAGTCCACACTGATCAAGGTCCTCGGCGGAATTTACCAGCCCGACAGCGGAATCATCAAGGTAAATGGCAAGGAGGTCAAGATCAACGGAGTTCCGGCTGCCAGAGAAAATGGTATAGGAATAATACATCAGGAAATCGTACTTGTTCCATATCTTTCGGTGGCACAGAATTTGTTTCTCGGCAGAGAGATAAGGACAAAGCTTGGAACGCTGGACTTTGCAGAGATGAACAGAAGAGCAGAGGAGATGATATCGTCCCTCGGTGTGAATATAAAAGCAGACACGATAGTAGAGAATCTGACCATCGCACAGCAGCAGATGGTGGAGATCGTCAAGGCGGTCTCATTCAACGGTAAGATCATAGTTATGGATGAGCCTACCTCATCACTCTCAAATGAAGAGGTGGAGCAGTTATTTGAGATCATTGAGAATCTCAGAAAGAAACAGGTAAGTATAATCTACATCTCCCACAGAATGGAGGAGCTCTTCAGGATATCTGACAGAGTTACCGTCATCAGGGATGGTGCATACGTAGGAACAAAAAAGACATCTGAGACCAACCCGAATGAGCTGGTTGCGATGATGGTAGGAAGAGATCTGGAGAGCTTCTATGCCAGGGATTACTGTGACATGGACAAGGCAGAGGTTGCTCTGGAGGTAAAGAACCTTTCACAGACAGGTGTCTTTGAAGATATAAGTTTTTCGGTACACAAGGGTGAGATCCTGGGATTCTCAGGTCTGGTCGGTGCCGGACGAAGCGAGATCATGGAGGCGGTATTTGGTGCCACACAGCCTACATCAGGCGAGGTGATACTCGGCGGAAAGCTGGTACACTTCAAGAATCCGATGCAGGCGATCAAGTCAGGCGTAGCCCTGGTTCCTGAGGACAGAAAGAAGCAGGGACTGGTGCTCGGCAACAGCGTGGCGTTCAACCTAACACTCTCATCCCTCAGATTCTATATGAATGGAATCGCCATAAGCGAGAAAAAGCGCGGTGAGGTCATAGACCATTATTCAAAGCGGTTGCGGATCAAGGCGGCGTCACCTGAGATCGAGGCGGGCAGCCTGTCAGGTGGAAATCAGCAGAAGGTAGTTCTGGGCAAATGGCTTGCAACCAAGCCGGATGTGCTCATTCTGGATGAGCCGACCAGAGGCGTTGATGTAAATGCAAAATTTGAAATATACACAGTAATCAATGAACTGGCAAAGGAAGGCATAGCGATAATCATGGTATCCAGTGAGCTTCCTGAGATCATCAACATGTGCGACAACGTATGTGTGGTCAGAGCCGGAAAACTCGTGAAGAAGCTGTCAAAGGACGAGCTCTCACAGGAAGAGATAATGAAATACGCTGCAGGAGGTATCGAATAATATGGGCGAGACAAAGAAGAATTCAAAAGCAACTTCTATATTAAAAAACAATCCCCTGACATCCATAGTCAAGGGCAACATAGGAATCATAGTGGTTCTGATAATCATGTGTGTGGCCGTAGCACTTGCCACAGACAAGTTTTTAACGACCAACAACATCATATCAGTGCTTAGACAGATATCGATCAACACATACATAGCACTTGGAATGACACTCATAATCATACTTGGTCACATTGACCTGTCAGTTGGATCGATAGTAGCTATGTCGGGAACTCTAACCGTAGGTTTTATAGTTAATCAGGGACTTCCTCTCGGCGTAGCAATAGCAGCAGGCCTTCTGGTCGGCACAGCGGCTGGCTTTGTAAGTGGTTTCATAGTAGCCAATTTCAAGGTGCCTGCATTCATCATCACAATGGCCATGATGAATATAGCAAGTGGTATAGCTTATGTCTACACAGGTGGACAGTCAACACGTATCACAAACAAGCTCTTTATCGAGATCGGTACAGGATATCTGTTCAATGTGATTCCACTTCCGGTAGTGTACATGGTAGTGCTCATCATACTGTTCAGCTTCATCCTCAGTAAGACAAAGTTCGGAACATACGTATACGCGATAGGTGGTAACCGCGAGGCCGCAAGACTTTCAGGTGTACCTATCAAGAAGATAGAGATCATAGTGTTTACAATATCAGGACTTCTCTCAGCATTCGCAGGACTTGTACTCTGTTCAAGAATGTACTCAGGCCAGCCTTCAGTTGGAAGCGGATACGAGCTTGATGCCATCGCAGCCTGTGTACTTGGCGGAACCTCTATGACAGGTGGTAAAGGACGGATCAGTGGAACAGTATTTGGTGCCATGGTCATCGGAATCATCTCAAATGGTCTTAACCTTATCGGAGTGTCATCATACTGGCAGCTCATCATCAAGGGTCTCATCATCGCATGTGCGGTACTCCTTGATGGACAGAAGGGCAAGCTTGAGCTCCTCAAAAAGAAGAAACTTGCAGCAAACTAGTAGAAAGAGAGGATTGATAATATGGAGATTTTTAGAAAGATGTCCTTCGCGGATTCCACGGGAGATGCAATACCTTTCTACCACGAGGGCAAATATCATATATTCTCACTGACTTCCCCTCCGGGAACAACAGTGTACCCGGCAAGACTCAGAACAACATGGAGCCACAGTGTATCAGATGATCTGGTGCACTGGGAGGAGCTTCCTACAGCGCTCTATCCGGGCGAGGGCGACGAGCCGGATGCATCGGGAGTATGGACTGGATCAGTCATATACGGCGAGGGCAAATACCATGCATTCTATACAGGCTACTGCCTCACCGCAGAGTATCAGCAGACCATATGCCACGCTACAAGCGACGATGGAATCACGTGGGTGAAGGATGCAGCCAATCCGGTCATCACACCTATGATAGAGCTTTACGAGAAGCTTGACTGGAGAGATCCATATGTATTCTACAATGAGGAGGACAAATGTTACTGGATCCTCATATCAGCGAGAAGGTTGGATATGCCGATAACCAGAAGAGGATGTATAGTTCTCTACAGATCAAAGGATCTGGTCAACTGGGAATATTACGGACCGATATATTCACCGGGACACACCAACTGTCCTGAGTGCCCTGAGATGTACAAGATGGGAGACAATTGGTATCTCTCATACTCAAGATTCTCAGAATATGTAAATACAATATACAGAGTTGCAAAGTCACCATTTGGCCCATGGAGAAAGCCAAAGAAGGATGGCATAGGCGGAAGAAGATTCTACGCAGCCAAGTCCATGCAGGATGATGACGGCAGACGCTTCTACTTCGGTTGGGCTCACGACAGAGCAGACAGAAGCGACAGAGGTGAATGGTACTGGGGCGGAACCTTCTGCGTGCCGCACGAGGTAGTTGCCACAGCGGATGGAGGACTTGACGTAAAGCTTCCAAAGGAATATGAGCATGTATTTGAGAAGCCTGTGGCATGGGATTACATCCCTGTACTTGGAAATGCAGAGCTTCACGGAGACAGACTGGTTGAGATGGATTCAGTAAGCACATGTACATACGGATTCCTTGGACACAATGAGGAGAGCTACATGCTGAAGTGCAAGATCATGCCTAGAGAGGTGTATGACCATTTCGGTATACTGCTCAAGTCAGACAAGGAAGCAAGCGGATGCCTTCTCCTTGAGTTCGATGTGGCCATGCAGAGAGTGTCATTGGTAAATCTTCCTATGGGAGTTGACCCGTTCTGGGTTCAGTCCTGTCAGGCTGTGCCTCCTGCAACGGAGCCGGGCCCTGATGGAGTCAGAGTGTGCGAGAAGACATTTGACATAACAGAGGGCAGCGAGATAGATGTGAAGATCATCGTTGACCATGATATGGTGGAGGTATTTGTCGGAGAACAGGTGGCATTTACATACAGGATATATGCAAAGCCTGAGTTTGAGACAGGACTTCTGGCACAGGATGCAAGAGTAGAATTCTATGACATAGAGATCACAGGAAAGTAAAATTCACAAGGAGGATCCAACATGGAAAAGAAATATGATGTTGTGGCTCTTGGTGAATTCCTGATAGACTTTACCCCTGCCGGAAGCACTGATTCCGGGATGAAGCTCTTCGAGCAGAATCCCGGAGGCGCTCCGGTAAATATGCTCACGGCAGTCAGCAAGGCCGGACTTAAGACCGCGTTTATAGGAAAGGTCGGGGATGACATGCATGGCAATTTCCTTATTGAGACGGCAAAGCAGGCAGGGATAGATACCAGAGGTATAGTTGTCGATGACACGGTATTTACCACTTTGGCATTTGTCACTCTGGATGAGAACGGAGAGCGTGAATTCTCATTTGCCAGAAAGCCGGGAGCGGACACAATGCTCTGTTACAAGGAAGTGGATGCCGAGCTGCTAAGAGACACAAAGGTGTTCCATATAGGTTCGCTGTCTCTCACGGATGAACCGGCCAGAACCACCACATTCCAGGCGGTGAAAGAGGCGAGAAAATACGGAGCGGTGATATCCTATGATCCAAATTACAGAGAGCCGCTGTGGGACAACAGAGAAAATGCGATGGAGAGAATGAAGAGTATTCTCCCGTTTGTAGATATAATGAAGCTTTCGGATGAGGAGACGGCACTCCTCACACCATTTGAAGATCCGAAGGAGGCTGCGGAGTATCTCCTTGGAACAGGCGTCAGACTTGTTGCGGTCACCCTGGGAAGTGAGGGTGTGTTGATATGCAGTAGGGATGGCAGCAGAAAAGTTCCTGGATTTGTCAGCCATGTGGTCGACACAACCGGAGCTGGAGATTCGTTCTGGGGGGCATTTGTATCGCAGCTTATAAGGGCGGACAAGAGCCTAGAGGAATTCAGTATAGACGAGCTTGAAGAATTTGCAAGATATGGAAATGCGGTGGCGAGCCTGTGTGTCGAGAAGCGCGGAGGACTCAGATCGATTCCTGAAGAGAGCGAGACATTTGAGAGACTCGCAGTAAAGTAAGTGTACTACAATTTTTCACATAAAATTTTCCCTTAACCCTGAAGGCCGGAGAGTTTCCGGCCTTCTTTTTTGTACAATCTAACATTTGGACAGTATAATCATTCAAAAGTGCATTAACTCATAATTCCATTTCCTATAATATGTGGCTGGTGAACAAAAAAATAATCATATATACCACATATTATTAGGAAGAAGAGATGATAAATTGGGAGGAGAGAAACAGAGCGAAAATACCAGGATCATATAAGGAGTGGCTTAGATTTTCAGGAAAATGTCGTATAGCAGGTAATACAGCAACATTTTGGGGACCGAATGAATTCCATTCTGAATATGTATCAGAAGGATTGGTTATAATTGGGGAAATTAATGGTGATGGAGAAGTGGTGTGCTTTTCAAAGAATGAAGGCGTTTTTGTACGGGTATTTGAAGGGAAAACAACAGAGATTAATGATTTTGCGTGTGTTCTTAAGGAAATAATAAAATTAATGGATGATAAACCTATCTTATCTCAAGAAAGATATTTAGAAATATTGCAGAAAATCAAAGAAAAAAGGATAGGGAGAAAAATAAATAAGCAAGCAGGAACGCAGCAGTAAATGGGTCCCATTTGTGATACAGGCAGAATACAATAATAAAATGTGATTTTAATAATTATATACGCTCATAAAATGTGAAAAAGAAGTTAGTAAAAGCTATAATTATGTGATATAGTATTCTGTGAGGAGGTGGAAGTATGTATTTTAAGAGAAAAATAGATGACTTTTTATTGAATTGGAAAGAAGATATATCGCATAAACCATTAATCATAAAAGGTGCAAGACAGATTGGAAAAACAGAGTCTATATTACATTTTGCAGGTAATGTCTATGCAAATGTTGTATATATAAATTTTGTGTTGGATAAAAGATTTCGTGCAATTGTAAGTGATGGCTATGATGTAGACACGGTAATAAAGAATATTTCTTTGGTTGATCCAAATTTGAAATTTGTTCCAGGGGAGACAGTTATAATTTTTGATGAAATACAGGAATATCCGGATGTAGCCACATGTTTGAAATCATTTAATATAGACAGAAGGTTCGATATTATTTGCAGTGGTTCTATGCTTGGGATTAATTATAAGAAGATTCATAGTAATAGCGTTGGAAACAAAACGGATTATGAAATGTATTCTATGGACTTTGAAGAATTTTTGTGGGCAAAAGGATATACGCAGGAACACATAGATGACATTTTAAGGCATATGATTGAGCTCAAACCATTTAACGAAACGGAGTTAAATGTGTATAAGGCTTTGTTTCTGGATTACTGTGTATTAGGTGGAATGCCGGATGTAATCAGAGGGTATATAGAAACAGGTACATTTTCCGGATCGACTGCTGTGCAAGAACAGATCAGGCTTGATTATGAGGAGGATGTTCGTAAATATGCAGAAGGGCTGGATCAGGCAAAAATCATAAGTGTATATAGAAGTGTGCCCTCTCAGTTAGCGAAAGAAAATAAGAAGTTTCAGTTTAATAAAATAGATAAAAATGCCAGATCAAGGGAATATACCGGTTGCATTGAATGGTTAATTGATGCAGGAGTTATTATAGAGTGTCAGTGCCTTGGGTATCCTGAGCTGCCACTTAAAGGAAATGTAGATGAAGGAAAATTTAAGTTGTATTATTCGGATACGGGATTACTGATTTCTGCACTTGATGAAGAAGCGCAGGAGGATTTACGTGTAAATAAGAACCTTGGTGTTTATAAGGGCGCGTTATATGAGAATTTTGTAGCTGAAGCCTTTATTAAACAGAAATTGGGGTTATTTTACTATAAAAAAGAAAACTCAACTTTAGAGGAAGATTTTTTTGTCAGATCAAAAAGTGAGTTGCTGCCGGTAGAAGTTAAATCAAACAACGCCAGATCAAAATCTTTGTCTTCGCTGATAAAAAATGAAAATTACAGTGATATAAAAAACGGAATTAAGCTTGGTGATTTTAATGTTGGATATGTAAACAATATATATACGTTTCCGTATTTCTGTGCATTTATGATTAAGGCATTTGTAAAAAAATTGGATTAAAAATATAGTGTAATCTTTATGGAATTTCATTAGGCTTATTTGATTTTGCGAATAAGGCTTTTCTTAAGTGGGTGAAGGCTGATAAGAATGATTTAGATGGAGAAATAATAATGCAGATATTTGTTGATGCAGATGCGTGTCCGGTAGTGGACATTGTTGAGACGATCGCAGAAAAATATAATATACCAACTACACTTTTGTGTGACACGAACCATGTGCTGTATTCTGATTACAGTGAAGTTATAGTGGTTGGTGCCGGTGCGGATGCAGTAGATTATAAGCTGATCAGCATATGCCATAAAGGGGATATCGTAGTGTCACAGGACTATGGCGTTGCCGCTATGGCACTTGGTAAAGGGGCATATGCCATTCATCAATCCGGTAAGTGGTATACAAATGAAAATATTGACCAGATGCTGATGGAACGGCATCTTAACAAGAAAACAAGGCGAAGTTGTCATAAGCATCATATGAAAGGACCGAGAAAACGTACAGAAGATGATGATTTACGTTTTGCTCAATCCTTTGAAAAACTCATACGGATGGCAAAGGCAAATGAAGGCAGTTCGAAGGAAAATGATGAACAAAGAAAATAGTTGCATGGCTATTTCTATATTGTATATTTGTTTGTAAAATGGAAAAATGAAGCTGAGAATGATGGCTGGCTGCTGATCATAGCATGATGTGATCATATATGAGCTTTTCGGACGGACAGAGTAAGAAGTATCAGGTTTCTACCAGCGGCAGTAATACTCTGACGGTGAAGATCTCGTCTTTTGCAAAGAACTGGAACTGACCATGATAGGAGTCTGCGATCGCAGCAATATTCTTAGTTCCGAATCCATGTCCTGCCTGTGTGGAGACAGGCAGCCCATTTTGAAAAGCAACCGTTCCGATAAACGGATTGCTGATCTGGATCAGAAGCGTCTGATTCCGTTCGGCGAGCTGAACCTGTATGAATTTTTCCTCTGTTTCGATCGATGCATGGAGCGCATTTTCCAGAGCATTTGACAGAATCGCACATAGCTTTGTGTCGGACAGAGGGAGTTCCGCAGGGATAGAAGCCTGAACCAGCAGGGAGATGCCCTCTGATTCCGCTTTGGTATCATAGGCGGACAGAAGCAGATTGATCAGCTCGTTTGAACAGAAGTGTTTTGGAGTGATCGCATCTAAGTCGGATTGGGCGGTTTGTATATATTCTTGAATCTTATCCAGATTCCCGGTTCCTGCAAGTGCCTGCAAATAAGTAAAATGATGGCGCATATCATGACGGTAGGAGGCTGCCTGTGTCTGCATGGTGCGCATATGATTCAGATCAATGGCAGCATGTGTAAGCTGCATATGAAGAGATTCTGCCAGGCGTTCTGCCTGTTCCTGTTCTTCCAGTTTATGATAATAATAAAAGATAAAAACAAAATAAAAAATGCAGCAAATGGACGGCATAAACTGAACTACAAATTCGTTGCTGGTATAAAGCATATTGGTATAAATCGTAGAGGCATAATCGAAAAGATAGTAGCAGAGAGGAAGGATGCCAAGAATATAGACGGATTTATTTGCTTTTGGCATAAAATGCTGCGCCAGATTTGATTCATAGTGGTATAGGAAATAAAAGGTTACAAAGGCACATCCTACATAAACGATCGTATAGATGATCTTATTGTCAGAAAATAAGCGAACCGCCAGTCCGCACCAGAGAGGGATCTGACAGCACATATAGGCAGTTAAGACACTGACGATCGAAGTGATCCATGAGCATTTGTATATCAGCCAGAGAAAAAGCACCAACGGAAGATGTACAACGACCGGATACAGCCCTCGGGAAATCTCCTGTCCGAAGACGGCGAAAGAAATGATCTGAAGTATTCCGTCGAGGGCACAGAAAACAGACAGAGTGAGTATGTTTTTCCGATTAAAAGGAACACCGGTAAAACATACGCTTGCTACTGTACCAAAGAGGAATACGGTAATAAAATAAATACTGTCGCAGAGAAAACTCATATCATTGTCTCCTTATTATTTCCCAAAAGAGTTTGTATAGGCAAAATTTAAAAACTGTTCCGAAATCTTCGTGTAGTTATTTCTGGAAAGCGGAATCTTCTGACCGTCTGTCAGGATGATATCGCTTTTCGTAACATATTGAATGTAATTCATATTTACCGCATAAGAACGGTGTGGATATATAAAGTCCGGATAGGTTTTCAGAATATCCTGAAATTCCGTAAAGGTCATTACGGCAGAGATCATGGTCTGATCTGCCAGATGTAAGGTGATGGTTCTGTGTGTGACCTCACCATAGACCAGAGAGGATACCCGGATCCGGCTGTACTGCTTCTCTGTTGTATAAATGATGAAGCTTGCGGTATCTTTCTCATCCAGTTCGGCAAGAATGGAATCTATGGAGGCAAAAAATTTTTCTTCGGTTACCGGTTTTAACAGATAGTTCTGGGCTTTTACTTCGTAGCTGTCTACCGCATATTCCGGAGAACTTGTCAGGAATATGATCTCGGTATCTGTTCCGGAAGCTCTGATATTTCTCGCAATCTCAATTCCGTTTTCTCCTGGCATTAAAATGTCCAGGATCGTAATATCAAATCGTTTTCCTTGATCGATGGCATCCAGTAATGAGAAGCCATTTTGAAATATATGAATCTGAAGCGGTGTGGCATGAAGCTCCTGATATCGTTTGAAAAGCGCTGCCAGTATCTGCCGTTCCTGTTTGCTGTCGTCACAAATCGCTATATGTATCAAAAAATCTACTCCTTATCATGGCTTAACCAATATATGATAAGCCGGTCGTTGATCGTCATTTGTACAGGCGTACTCATTGACCTGAGTTCATTATAGCATAGTTCTGATCAAATCGACGGACATTTCATGCACATATAGTGACAATTCGTGCACGAAAAGGGCAGACACAATGCTGATATGATGAACCGATCGTAAAAATGCCTGTAAATGAGATAAAAACGAGGAGGTTTTGAATATGAGAAAGTGCAAGCGTAAATCTTTGGTGTTTCAGTTAATATAAATAATAGGTGACTTTGTCATCATAATAATCAGACAATTGCGTCATTTGGAAATAAATTTTGCGAAAAGTTGAATGGAAAATGAATATATGGTATGATATTTATACATAAGTATGTGTTCGGAATAAAAATAAGAGGAAGGGCGGTGGTTCAATGCGGAAAAAAGGCAACCATAAAAATAAAAATCAAATAAATATAGCGGCAAAATCATTTGCCTACAGTTTGAAAGGGTATCGCTTGCGATACCCTTTGTTTTAAATGATTATCGGCTTGGTATACCAAGGCGTTTATGGTCAATTTCTTTTTGTATATACATGGCCTTATCTGCAAGACTGATGAGATCCTCTAGACGCTTGCTTATATCTGTAGTTGTAGAGGACCCCATGGCAATGCTTAAGGTTTCATCGAAAATATGAATGTTTGATATATAGTCCTGTACCTTTTCCATATATTGTGCAGCTTCTGCTTCACTTGTATTTGGCATAAATACCATAAATTCATCGCCGCCGGCACGGATGACGCTTGCATTTTCCGGTTTGCATGTCATTAAGGCCTCTGCTGTTTTGATAATGTAACGATCACCAACCAGATGACCATAATGATCGTTGATCCTTTTGAGACCATTACAGTCACAGACAATGACAGTCAGTGGATAAATGTCCAGATTTTTGTTTTTTTCAATCCAGATATCCATATAGGAACGATTCCTTACACCGGTCAGAGAATCTAGGGTTGCCATACGTTCAAGCTTATCTTCCAGAAGCTTTGTCCTTGTAATATCGTTGATCAGGCCAACAATACCAATCATGTTTCCGTTATCATCAAATACCGGATTCTTGATTAGCTGCATATATTCCGTTTGCCCATTTTCATCGAATTTTATCTCATAAGAAGTGCCTTTCTTGGTGGCAAAGATGCGTTTGTCTTCTTCCATTGCTTTAATAGCATTTTCTTTGTCTTTTCGGATATCGATATCATATTTGCCGCGGATGGTCCAGGTGGGATCATTTTTCGGAGTGTTGATGTGATTCCAATAGTGTGTACAGAAAACATATTTACCTTCCATATCTTTAAAATAGATGTTAGAAGGTAGTGATTTCAACATTCGTTCCACAAAGTTGATATCAATTTCGTTTATTTTAAAATCATCAAAATTTCCATTTTCCATACAAGTTATTCTCCTTGTTTCAAAGGTTATCGGTTATTTGTATTTTACTTCATTTTACTGGTGATGTTAATAGAGAAAAACATTTTTGGTGGATTTGCGTATTATTTGAATGAAAAATAGCGGTTAAGCATTCGGTTACTACCATTTATTATATATAAGTTGTAAAAAATTGGATTATGTGTATGACCGCAATAAAAATATTTAATGTATCGTCAAAATAAACATAAAAATATTAATAAATCCAAAAAAATTGCTAATAAATCCAAAAATATTCTATTCTTTCTTCCTGCTTGTCACATTATAATGAATTTAGTCAATGAGACAGAGCGAAAAATAAACAAAATGTACAAACAGGAGGAATGAAATATGAGAAAGAAAAAAATTATAGCTGTCGTTGCAGCAGCAACACTTGCATTATCAATGGTAGGATGTGGATCAGGCGGATCAGGCGGAAGCAGCTCAAGCGGAGTTGCAAATAAGGATAAGCCACTTTGCTGGTTCAACCGTCAGCCATCCAACAGCTCAACAGGAGAACTTGATAAGGAAGCATTAAGCTTCAACAAAGATACTTATTATGTAGGCTTCGATGCTAACCAGGGTGCTGAACTTCAGGGTCAGATGGTACTTGATTATATCAAAGCAAATGCAGCAACAATCGACCGTAACGGTGATGGCGTTATCGGATACGTTTTAGCAATCGGTGATATCGGACACAATGACTCAATCGCTCGTACTCGTGGTGTTCGTTCAGCACTTGGCACAGGAGTTGATGCAAATGGTGCAGTTGATTCAACACCTGCAGGTACAAACGTAGACGGATCAGCAAAAGTTGTTCAGGATGCAAAGCTTGATGTAGATGGTAAGACATATACAATCCGTGAGCTTGCTTCACAGGAAATGAAGAACTCAGCAGGTGCTACATGGGATGCAGCAACAGCAGGAAACGCTATCGGAACATGGACAGCTTCATTCGGTGATCAGATTGATGTAGTTGTTTCAAATAACGATGGTATGGGAATGTCAATGTTCAATGCATGGGCAAAGGATAACAAGGTTCCTACATTTGGATACGATGCTAACAGCGATGCAGTAGCAGCTATTGCAGAAGGTTACGGCGGAACAATTTCACAGCATGCAGATGTTCAGGCTTACTTAACACTCAGAGTTCTTCGTAACGCACTTGATGGTGTAGACGTTGATACAGGTATTGGCACAGCAGATGAAGCTGGTAACTGCTTAACAGAAGGTGAAGATTACAGATACAGCGAAGAAGAAAGATCATACTACGCATTAAACGTAGCAGTAACTGCTGAAAACTATCAGGATTTCACAGATTCAACAAAGGTTTATGACAAGGTTTCAAAACAGCTTGATTCAAGCAAGAGCCCAACAAAGAAAGTATGGCTTGATATCTACAACGCTTCAGATAACTTCTTAAGCTCAACATACCAGCCACTTCTTGAGAACTACGATGATCTGCTCAACCTGAAAGTAGATTACATCGGTGGTGATGGTCAGACAGAGTCTAACATTACAAACCGTCTTGGTAACCCGGGCGAATATGACGCATTTGCGATCAACATGGTTAAGACAGATAATGCAGCATCATACACAACACTTCTTAACAAATAAGATAACGGATCGGCAGGCAATAATGATTTAACTCAGAGGGGTGTCAGATACAAGATTTGATACCCTTCTTTTACTAAGAAAGGGAAGTAGAGATATGGCAGAAGATAAGAATAAATACATCTTATCGATTCAGGGCATGAGCAAGTCATTCGGTAGAAACAAGGTTCTGGATCACATCAACCTGAATGTGAAACCGGGCTCGATCATGGGTCTTATGGGTGAGAACGGTGCCGGAAAATCGACAATGATGAAATGTCTCTTCGGAACCTATCAGAAGGACGAAGGAACTATAATATTAGATGGTAAAGAAGTAAACTTCTCAGGTCCAAAGGATGCCCTTGAAAACGGAGTTGCAATGGTTCATCAGGAGCTTAACCAGTGTCTTGAAAGAAGCGTTGTGGATAACCTGTTCCTGGGACGTTACCCAAAGAATTCCCTCGGTGTGATCGATGAGGGAAGAATGAAAAAAGAAGCTTCAGATCTGTTCAGAAAGCTCGGTATTACCGTAAATCTGACACAGCCGATGAAGAAAATGTCAGTATCACAGCGTCAGATGTGTGAGATCGCAAAGGCTATTTCTTACAACTCAAAAGTAATTGTACTTGATGAGCCTACATCCTCACTGACAGCACCTGAGGTTGCAAAGCTGTTCAAGATGATGAGACAGTTAAAAGAGCAGGGAATTTCCCTGATTTATATATCACATAAAATGGATGAGATCTTCGAGATCTGTGACCAGATATCCGTTCTTCGAGATGGTAGTCTGGTAATGACAAAAGACAGTAAGGACACAAACATGAACGAACTGATCTCCGCAATGGTTGGTCGTTCTCTTGACAATAGATTTCCACCTGTAGACAATGAGCCCGGTGAGACAGTTCTCTCCGTACAGAACCTGTCAACAAAGTATGCACCAAAGCTCCAGAACATCACATTTGATGTTAAGAAGGGTGAGATTTTCGGACTGTATGGTCTGGTAGGTGCAGGTCGTACAGAGCTCCTTGAAACCATATTTGGTATGCGTACAAGAGCAGCAGGAAATGTACTTTATAACGGCAAGATGATGAACTTCTCATCACCAAAGGATGCCATGGATCATGGTTTTGCCCTGATCACAGAGGAAAGAAAAGCAAACGGACTTTTCCTGAAAGCAGATATCACATTTAATACAACAATTGCAAATATGAATCACTATAAGAGCGGAATCGCACTTAGCCATGACGATATGGTTCGTGCAACCGCAGAGGAGATCAAGGTCATGCATACAAAATGTATGGGACCGGATGATATGATCGCAAACCTCTCCGGTGGTAACCAGCAGAAGGTTATCTTCGGTAAATGGCTGGAGCGTTCTCCTAATGTATTTATGATGGATGATCCTACAAGAGGTATCGATGTAGGTGCCAAGTACGAGATCTATGAACTGATCATCAATATGGCAAAGCAAGGTAAAACGATCATCGTTGTATCCTCAGAGATGCCTGAGATCCTTGGTATCACAAACCGTATCGGTGTTATGTCGAACGGTCATCTTGCAGGAATCGTAAATACAAAAGAGACCAACCAGGAAGAATTATTAAGACTTAGTGCGAAATATTTGTAATAGAGAGGAGTTTTGGTTATGGCAGATAAAAGTAAGATCCTTTCGGCCGATGCAGAAGCAGCGCTTTTGAAGCCGATTGATGAATATGTAGGAAAAATACAGTCACAGATCGATGCACTCCGTGTAGACGGATCTGACAAGGTTCAGAGCTATAAGAACCAGATCGCAATTGCGAAGGAAGACAAGAACTTATCAAAGGATGAGAGAGCAAAAGCAGTTGCAGCAGCAAAGACTGGACTTGAAAAGGCAAAGAGCGTGGAAGCAGCAAACAAGGATAAGGTATCCAAGTTGATCGCAGAAGCAGAAAAGTACCTTTCAGAGAATTATAACAGCAAATATTATGATAAAGTAGTTGCAAGCTGCGAGGCAGAAAAAGCAGCAGAAAACGAAGCTTATGAGAAGGTTCGTGCAACGATCAAGACAGAACACGAACAGACACTTGCCAAGCTGTCCGCTGCAGACGAGATCAAAGATGAGAAATATGTATATAAGAACAGATTATTTGATGCACAGATGTCTCATGAATCCAGATTACAGGAGATCAAAGACAAAAAGCATGATGCATTTGCACATAAGTTCCATCTGATCGACCTCTTACGGATGTCCAAATACACATTTGGTCAGAAGCAGGCTCAGAAGATCGAGAATTACAAATACACATTTAATACATCCCAGTTCCTTTATAAGAACGGTCTGTATATCGTAATCATCCTGATCTTCATTGCACTTTGTATTATCACACCAATCGTTAAGAATACACAGTTATTAACCGTTACCAATATCCTGAATATCTTACAGCAGGCATCTCCTCGAATGTTCCTTGCACTCGGTGTTGCCGGTCTGATCTTACTTACAGGTACTGACCTTTCCATCGGACGTATGGTAGGTATGGGTATGGTTACAGCAACTATCATCATGCATAACGGCCCTAACACAGGTGGCGTATTCGGACATATCTTTGATTTCTCAAATATTTCGGCCGCTCCTAGAGCAATTCTTGCACTGGTAGCCTGTATAATTCTTACAACAGTATTTGCAAGTATCGCAGGTTTCTTCATGGCAAAGTACAAGATGCATCCATTCATCTCAACCATGGCGAACATGCTGATTATCTTTGGTTTAGTAACATACGCAACAAAGGGTGTATCATTCGGTGCGATCGATTCTTCAATCCCTAACATGTTCATCCCTACATTTGGCAGCTTCCCATCGATTATTCTTTGGGCAATCGTAGCAATCATTGTTGTATGGTTCATCTGGAATAAGACAACATTTGGTAAGAATCTGTACGCTGTAGGCGGAAACCCGGAAGCAGCAGCAGTTTCAGGTATCTCAGTATTCAAAGTAACACTTGGCGCATTCATCCTTGCAGGTATCCTTTACGGATTTGGTTCATGGCTTGAATGTAACAGAATGGTAGGTTCCGGTAGTGCCGCTTATGGACAGGGCTGGGATATGGATGCCATTGCAGCCTGTGTAGTTGGTGGTGTATCATTTACAGGTGGTATCGGTAAGATCTCCGGTGTTGTAACTGGTGTACTTATCTTCACATCACTAACATACTCACTGACAATCCTTGGTATTGATACAAACCTTCAGTTCATTTTCGAAGGTATCATCATCCTTGCGGCTGTAACTCTTGACTGTCTCAAGTATGTACAGAAGAAGTAAGGAAATGTAATACTCGCTCACAAAAAAATGATATAAATCAAAAGCCGCTCCGTTCGTCTTTGATGTGCTTTCTGTCAGGCTGACAGATGCAAGCTCCAGACTGAACGGAGCGGCTTTTAAAATATCAGGAGTACGCTGTTATTTTATTTGGATATATATAGTAAAACGGGATTTTGGGGTTCATTCTGAACGTAGATTTGTTATAATAAGGAACAGATAGAAAGAATAGAAGAGGAATGAGATATGGATAATTATAAAGTGGTACTCGTCGATGACGAGGTGGAAGTAATCGATGCGATCGAACAGAGAATTCATTGGGATATATTAGGATTTGAAGTTGTTGGAAGTGCGACAAACGGTGTGAAAGCACTGGAGCTCGTGGAGAAGCAGCAGCCGGATGTCGTGATAACCGATATCAAGATGCCATATATGGATGGACTGGAGCTTGCCAGGAGATTGAATAAAGAATATCAGAATATCCATATCGTCATTTTTACAGGATTTGATGAGTTTGAATATGCGAAGGAAGCTGTTCATCTGGAAGTAGAGGAATACATGCTGAAGCCAATCAATGCTCTGGAGCTTACGGAATGTATGAAACGACTGAAAAAGACTCTGGATAAGGAGAGAGAAGAGCGTCTGAATGTAACAAAGCTTGAGAATTATCTGAAGGATTCCCTTCCGGTGCTTCAGACGAATCTGTTTGTTTCGTTGATCGAGGGTCGTGTAAATGAAGAATATTGCGAGAAGTTTTTGAATGCGTATCAGATTGATATGAAAGGACCGTATTATTGCTGCGCGATCTTTCATACCTCGGAGCATCATGTTCCGGATGGTATGAATCCATTGTTGCTTGCCATGTCAGTCGAGCATGAGATCAAGGATCGTTTAGCACCGGAATGGAAGAATCATATGTTCACATATCTGGGAAATGCACTTATGATCATAGAACTGGAAACGGAAGAAATGGTAGTTGCATTTACAGATGCCTGTGACCGATTCTGTAAATGGGCATATCGTGTTATGGGAGCTGTTGTGACTGCAGGAATCGGAAGAGTCTGTGATAATCTGATCAGCGTTAATTCTTCTTATGATGGAGCAAGAGAAGCAGTTTCTTATCGTGTGTTATATGGAACGAGCCGTGCGATCAATATTGGTGAGATCGCACCGAAGGAGCAGGAGATCCTGATCCAGCCGGAGGATACAAAGATGCATGATCTGTTCAAGGCTATTCATCTGGGAGTACCGGAGACACTTGAACAGTCGGTGCGGAAGGAAGTGGAGAAGCTTCATAATAATGCGCAGACCGTGAACCAGTATAACCTTGCGATCATGGAGATGGTGGGAGCATTTTATCGATTCTGTGCTAATAATTTTATAGATTTTAATGAGTTTTGCGGTAATGTCGGAAATCCATACGAACGTGTACCGGAGATGGATGAAAGCACATTAACCGCGTGGATGATCGATTCGGCAAAAGCCATCAGTGAGGAGCTGAAAAATGCCAGAAACAGTACATCGAGACGTATGGTTACAGATGCGCAGAATCTGGTGCATGACAGGTATATGGAGCCGAATCTCTCCTTGGATACAGTGTGCTCGGCACTTGGAGTATCGAATTCTTATTTTTCCAGTGTATTTAAAAAAGAGACAGGAAAAGCATTTGTAACATATCTGACCGATTACCGGATGGATCATGCGGCAGAACTGATTCTCGAAACGAATGAGAAAAGTTATCAGATTGCAGAGCGGGTCGGTTATCTTGATGCAAATTATTTCAGTTATGTATTTAAGAAGCGTTTTGGGGTTTCGCCATCCAAATACAGAACGGAGCATCTGAAAAAATAAAGGATAAATAAGGGGAAGCGTGTTGAAGAATATAAGAAAGAATAAAAAGAAGAAAAATGAAAGTTCTATTATCGGACGTCTTCGGGGGTGGTTTTATCACGGCAGATTTATAGGTTTTGATATTCAGTCGATCATTATGACAGTGCTTACTGCCCTGACGATCATCACAACAGTTATCATGGGTCTGCTGTTGTATAATCGTTTTAAGATGGCGATTAAGCAGACTGCGGTCACGAATACGGAAAATATGGTGGAAAATACTGTTGAAAAGCTGGATGCAGATCTGTTAAATGTGCGTCAGATCACGAATGCGGTGAATTATAATATTATTCAGGAATATGATATTTCCAGCCGGGATTTTAACCGGCAGTTCAGTCTGTTATATGAGATCAATGCCGATAAGATCCAGAGTATGGCGCTATATGATGATAAAGGGAATCTTCTTACTGCAGAACCGGTCACGGTACAGAAGGATGCTGTGGAACCGTCAGAGCAGGACTGGTATCAGGATGCAGAGGCAGATATCGAGAATATTCATTTCTCTATACCGCATATCCAGAATCTGTTTGTCGATGGCACATATCGATATTACTGGGTTGTATCTCTCAGCCGTTCGGTTGATATCAACGATGGTGAGCAGCCGGGAAGTGGTGTCCTTTTGGTCGATATGAAATATTCGGTGATAGAGGATACATTGGCACGGATCAACGATGCGTCAAATGGCATCTATTATTACCTGTGCAGCCGTGATGGTCAGATGATCTACCATCCGCGCGGAACCGATATGGACAGAGGATATTTCAAAGAAGAATACAGAGAGGCAGCAACCTATGAGGATGGAACATATGAACTTACGGTCAATGGCAGGACAAGCAATGTGATCGTAAACAGCGTTGCCTATACCGGATGGAAGGTGGTCGGTGTAGTTCCGGAAAGTGTACAGATCGCGAGCATCAACCGGTTCCGGTATTATATCATTACGACGGTTATCATTCTTATGATGATGCTTTTAGGGGTGAACCGTATTATTTCGAAGAAGATATCCAGGCCGATTCTGAAGTTAAATGAATCCGTAAAAGCATATGAGGCAGGTGGCCCGACAGATATCTACATCGGTGGATCATCCGAGATCTGTCATCTGGGATATTCTGTTCAGAAATCCTACGAACAGATCGAAGCTTTGATGCAGGAGATCATACGGGAACAGACGGAACGAAGAAAGAGTGAGATGGATGCGCTGCAGAGCCAGATCAATCCGCATTTCCTTTACAATACCCTGGAATCCATCACATGGATGGTAGAAGCAAAGAAGAACCTGGATGCAGTGTTTATGATCTCAGAGCTTGCAAAACTGCTCCGTATCAGTCTGTCAAAGGGCAGAACGGTGATCAGAATATCGGATGAGATCCAGCATAGCAGAAGTTATATGAATATTCAAAAAGTTCGATACAAGGAGCGTTTTCAGATCGAATTTGATATTGATGAAGAGATTAATGAGTATTGCACAGTAAAGCTGATCGTTCAGCCGATTCTTGAAAATGCCATTTATTATGGTGTAGGAAATATGGATGAGGATGACGGAGGCAAGATCACGATCCGTGGTGAGAAAAAAGGCGATGATATTTATATTTCCATAGAAGATAATGGTATGGGAATGAATGAGGACATCGTAGAGAATATATTAAAAGATAATAACAAAGTACCAAAACATGGTTCCGGTGTCGGCCTGATCAATGTTCATTCCAGAATTCAGTTGATGTTTGGAAATGAATATGGTCTGGAGGTTTACAGTGAGCCGGACGAGGGTACAAGGATTGTGATCCACATACCGGCTATTCCATATACAGAGGAGAATCGGGAACAGCTTGAAACACAAAATTATGGAAAGGGGAGAGCGACAGATGAAGAGAAATAGAATTACTTTCCTCATAGCAGAGCTGATCCTGGTTGCCATTGCCGGTATATTTATCAACCGGATCTTTCGGGAAGATAATCCGCAGAAACGTGTGGCGGTTATTCTTCCGGATTCCGGTAATACCAGATGGGAAGGCCTGGTTAATGGACTGAAGCAGTCTGCGCAGGTAAATAACATTCATTTGATCATCTGTAATACAGATGAGATCGTAAGTGCAGATGATGAAAAAGAGCTGATCGATGAACAGCTTGAAAATGATGTGGATGCATTTATCATCTGTCCTGCTCCCGGAACAGATACAAAAGATATGCTTGCATCTTTGCAGGCGGAGAAAGAGACCTTTGTTCTGATAACGGAGGATGCATATATGGCAGATGACACAGAATCGACCGGATTTGTAACGATAAAGCCGGATAACTATCAGATCGGCTACACTCTCGGCAGGCAGATCATAAAAAATGATACAGATAAGCAGGCAGGCAAGAAGGTCGGAGTGATTGTCGGACGGGCAGAGACTGAGGCAAGTGTCAGCCGTGTAAAGGGACTTACCGATGCACTTGCAGGATATAGCTGTGAGCTTGTCTGGACGTATAATCAGGATAGCGGCAAAGATACCTGTAAGGCGGTTGATTCCCTGGAAGCGGTTGATTATATAGCAGCTATGGATACAGAAGCTCTTGATACACTCGGTGAAAATGCTGAAAATGGGTATTATAAAGGGGCAGGGATATATGGGGTAGGTACAAGCATGAAATCCGTTGCCCTGCTTGATTACAACAAGATTAAATGCCTTGTTGTACCGGATGGGTACAGCATCGGTTATGAGAGTGTAAATGAGATCGCAAAGAAACTTGGACGACCATTATATACATTAAAAAGTCATGAAGAAGCGATACGGGTAATCTATAAGGATGACCTGTTTTCGGAAGAGACAGAAAGGTTTTTATATTCGTATGAATAGAAAGAAAACAAGAAAAATAATAGCCTGTATATGCATATTGGCAGTTATGATGTCTCTGGTATCCTGCGACAGCAGGAAAAATCAGAAAGACAGAACTCTGCGGGTCGGCGTTGTTACGTATACGCCGGATGATCCGTTTATCAACGCAATGACAGATATATTGAAGGAGGATCTGAAAGCATTAGAAGCAAGTGATATGAAGGTTATCGTATCAGTCAGGAGCGGAGATAACAGTCAGCAGGAACAGGATGAAGTGGTGGAGGAAATGATCGATGCCGGATGCGATGTACTTTGTGTAAATCTGGTCGATCGAACGGCTCCGTCAAATATTATAAGACTCGCAAGACAGAATAATATTCCGGTGATTTTCTTTAACAGAGAGCCGGTAAGAGAGGACCTGCTGCAATGGGATAAGCTGTATTATATTGGATGTGATGCTGCACAGTCCGGCGAGATGCAGGGTGAGATTGCTGCGGAATATATAAAGAATCATCCGGAGGTGGATCGCAATCAGGATGGTAAGATCCAGTATGTACTCTTAGAAGGTGAAGCCGGACATCAGGATGCGATCAGCCGGACAGACTGTTCGGTAAAGACCATTCTTGAAAATGGTGTGAAGCTTGAGAAACTGACCTATCAGTTTGCAGACTGGAACCGCGCGCAGGCAGAGAACCGAATGAGCCGGTTGATCAGTCAATATGGGGATCAGATAGAGATGGTTATTTCCAATAATGATGAGATGGCACTCGGTGCAGTCGAGGCTTATAAGAATGCCGGATATATGCAGAGTAATTATCCGGTCATCTTCGGTATCGATGGATTAGATGATGCGGTGGAAGCTGTTCGGCTGGGCACGATGCAAGGAACTGTCTATAATGACAGAGAAGCACAGGCGAGAAAGATTGCACTGATTGCAGTAGCCTTGTTCCGTGGAAATGATGTGAGCGTATTAGGACTTGAGGATGAACGGTATTATATGGCACAGTACCGTAAGGTCGATGTCAATAATGTGGATGAGTTTTTGCAAAAATAGCTATGTAGCAGGAGGTTAGCACAAATGCAGGATATATGGATTGAATCTTTTTATAATGAAATTGATGCTGAGAAACGACAGGCATTTCTAAAGGAACATACAGGAGATCCGAAGGACGAATTGGATGAATTCCGAGAGAAACTCTGGATTGCCCGGTATGGTAAACGAAAACCAAAGAATGATGCATTTGTGGGCTATCTGATGCAGATGAAATATATCGCAGAAGGTGGTGGCATGAGCCTTGGTGCACAGAAAAGAAAGCAGGCTGCGGAAGTTCTGACCGGTTTATTCCTCGGAAGCTATGACAATCTGGATATCGAGAAGCAGGAGATGGTATTCTATGAGATAAAAAATGCTTTCCTGAAGCTGATCGGGGTCAGCAAGAACGGTCGTGGATTTACTTCTGTTGTATTTGGTATGGGACAGTTATCCGATGAAAGTGTAGCGAAGAAGATCGCAGACCAGATCAGCACGATCGCATTTGCCACACCGCACATGCTTCATATGGATAAGGAGTTTGCGGTATTCCAACAGGCAGCACTGGAAGCCTTTCGACAGGAATTCCCGAACCGGGAGCATTTTCTGAAGAAGTAGGGGTGAAGAATAGTTTGCTGCATTATAAAAACTTGTTTGTTTAGCTTGAACAAACAAGTTTTTTGCGGTATGCTCAATTTAGGAAAAAGATGAGCATTAATTTATCAGAATAAAGTATTTCTTTTTCGTGCATGATTTATAAGAATATGTTTATATTAGATACAAAATTGATTTGTAAATATAGTACGGAATATTTTGAAGGAGTGATTATTATGGGAGCTTATGCAACAGTAAATCAGTCGGAATATATAAGGAATATGAAAAAAAATCAGGAGGATGTCCGTGATATGGTGTTGGATAGTTATCAGGACATGCAGGATGGAAAAGGACGAGATTACAAAGAATTTTTTTCAGAATTAGAAAGCAGGTATCACATTTCGGATGTATAAGGTAATGATTTTGCCATTGGCGGAGCAGGATATTATTCAAAATACAGATTATATAGCGTATGAGAAGAAAGCACCATAGACAGCAGTCAAATTAGCACAGGGATTGAGAAAAGCAATTGAAGATCTTGAATTTATGCCAATGCAGCATGAGGTGGATGAAGACGAAGAGTTGGCAGAAAAAGGAATTCGAAAGTGTTACTATAAAAATTATAAGATTTTCTTTTTTATAGATCTGAAGCGAGAAACGGTTTATGTTTTGCGTGTGTTACATATGTTGGTAGATGCGAAAACGATATTGTTAAATATGCGGTTATAAAAAGAGCGTTATAAGATAAAAAAGCCAGATAAACATTAGTTATTGTGTTTATCTGGCTTTTTATGATCCTTTATGCATTCTCCTGCGTAGCAGCACCTTCGTATACGGCTTCATTTGTAAGTTCGATGCCGAGCTTCTTAAAGGTTGTCATGTCGACTGCGGACAGGATCGATGATACATGGAGCTGACAGCCGGACAGCTTTGGAAGCTGTTCTAATGCATGCTTTGCATTTGGATCGGAGACAGCGCACATGGATAATGCGATCAGAACTTCGTCGGTATGAAGACGAGGATTCTTGCTGCCGAGGTATCCGGTCTTTAAGTGCTGGATTGGTTCAATAAAGGTACGTGAGATCAGATGCGTGTTCTTATCAATGTTTCCAAGTACCTTAATTGCATTTAACAATACAGCAGATGCAGGACCGAGCAGATCGGAAGTGGAACCGGTAACGATCGTTCCGTCCGGCAGTTCTAAGGCTGCGGCGGCGGAACCATTTTCCTGTGCAAGGTTATTTGCAACCGGAACAACAGCACGATCATTGACTGTGATCTTCGCCTGCTTCATGATAAGTTCCTGTTTGTATACTTCGTCTTTGGTCGCTTCGTCTTTAACGAAACGGTTCAGAGACTGATAATATCGTCTGATAATTTCCTGCTTGGACGCTTCTCTGCAGGCTTCATCGTCAATGATGCAGTTTCCCGCCATATTTACCCCCATATCGGTCGGGGATTTGTATGGACAGTAACCATAGATCCCTTCGAACATGGAAGCCAGAACCGGATAGATCTCGATATCACGATTGTAGTTGACGGTTGTTTCCCCATAAGCTTCCAGGTGGAATGGATCGATCATATTGACATCGTTTAAGTCTGCGGTAGCAGCTTCATAAGCCAGATTGACCGGATGCTTAAGTGGGATATTCCAAATCGGGAAAGTCTCAAATTTGGCATAGCCGGCCTTGATGCCACGCTTGTTCTCATGGTAGAGCTGTGACAGACAGGTCGCCATCTTGCCGCTTCCCGGACCCGGTGCGGTAACAATGACAAGCGGACGGGTTGTCTCTACATACTCATTTTTTCCATAGCCCTCATCACTTACGATATAGTCAATGTTATTCGGATAACCCTCGATGGAATAGTGATGGTAGACCTTGATGCCGATCGCTTCCAGTTTCTTCTGGAAAATATCGGCAGATGGTTGTCCGGCATATCGTGTGATGACCACGCTGCTGACATATAGCCCTTTCTTTTTATATACATCGATCAGACGGATAACATCCTGATCGTATGTGATTCCCAGATCGTGACGGATCTTATTGCGCTCGATATCAGCGGCGTTGATCGAGATGATCATTTCTGCCTGATCTGCAAGCTGTAAGAGCATCTGTAATTTGCTGTCCGGTGCAAATCCCGGAAGTACGCGGGAGGCATGATAGTCGTCAAATAATTTGCCGCCAAATTCCAGATACAGTTTATCTCCAAATTGTTCGATACGTTCCCTGATATGCGCAGACTGCATGGACAGGTACTTGTCATTGTCGAAGCCAATGCGTTTCATTTTTTGAAATTCTCCTTCGTAAATTAATCAATATACGGTGGACACTTAAGAAAATGAAGTGCCCTATAAGAGAATACCACAGAGAGGGGAGAAAATATAGAGAAAATTTACTCAAGGTTTCGATTTTCCCCAATATCCTTCTATAGCTTCCTGATTTAATCCTTCGCCGATGACGATCAGGATGGCTTGTCCATTTGGGATCGGTTTGATCTCGGTCTTCTGGTGGGTGACGTTGATGGATATCCAGCTTCCATCAGCGAGCTTCTGGAACCCTTTAATCCGGAAGACCTTACCACAGGCTGGATCGTGCAGGATTTTCTGGCAACTTTCTTTTAAGAAATCCTCTGTAAAATCCATATTCATGAAGTACAGACTGTCGTAGGTCTGTTTGTCGTCAAACCAGAGTTTCGTATAATTGGCATCTTGATAGCCGGATGAGAGGATTGCTTTATAGTCCTCATCGGTCAGATCTTTCCAGTCTTTTTCCAGAACGACCTGCTTTGGTGTGGACTTAGAGTGTAAAATGTCAAATGACTGTTTTACATAATCTTTGGTAGAGGCTAACTGTTTCGGTGTGGCTTCCTGTGAATGACTGTATAAGACAGTGCCGGCCTGTGCCACCTGAGAAGACAGAAGATAACGGGAAGCCTCGGAGAGATTTTGCTCCAGTGTGGCATCAATGATCGTAATAACATTTCCAATCGTGTACCAGCGGTCAAGCGGATCTTCGTGCAGGACATCGAAGAATTCATCCATATCGAAGATGCCGGATGGCTCTACCAGAACGCGGTCATAACCACACATTCCCATTGCGATCAGCTTGGTTTTGAATCGTCTGCGGTGACAGTCGGCATCACAACCGCCGGCAACCATTTCTAGTGTACAGTTATCACCAAGGATATCCTGTAACAGCATGGCATCGACATTGACTGCACCAAAATCGTTTTCAAGAATACCGATGTTTAAGCCCTGATCGATCAGGTATTTAGCATATTTCCTTATAAAAGTAGTTTTACCGGAACCTAAGAATCCGGTGATCAAATCTATCTGAATCATAAAAATCACCTCTTGCTGTATTTGCAGATGATATTCGTGTGTGCATTCGTAACCTATATGTTATTTGTGTATCTTAACTTGCCAATACAGGGGCATTTGAGGTCGCCGGTACTTGATGGCACATAAGTGGCATCTTAGTACCGCTGCAGACCGAAACGAGCGGAAGCGTCCCCTGATTGGGAATGTTAAGGATACACAAATATAGAAGTAGATAAGTGCGCACACGAATACCATCTGCAATCACATTCTAGCATAGGCGGGGGAAAAAGAAAATCGAAGGAATGGGAAAAAGTTATCTTGTCTGAATCCTATCCATAAGGTATAGTAACCTTATCACGAAATAAACGGAAAAGGGTAAGACGAATGATTTTAAATGTAGAAAATTTGACACATGGTTTTGGAGACAGAGCCATTTTCAATAATGTATCTTTCCGGTTGCTTGCCGGTGAACATATCGGACTGGTTGGAGCAAATGGTGAAGGTAAAAGTACCTTTATGAATATTGTAACAGGCACACTTGCACCGGATGAGGGCAAGGTGGAATGGAACAAGCATGTGCGTGTTGGCTATCTGGATCAGCATGCGGTGCTGGAAAAGGGAATGACGATCGAATCTGTGCTGAAGTCGGCATTTTCCTATCTGTTTGAGATGGAGGAGAAAATCAACCAAATCTATGACAGTATGGCGGATGCAACGGATGATGAGATCATGGAAATGATGGAGGAGGTCGGCACATTGCAGGACCTTCTGACAAATCATGATTTCTATATGATCGATGCCAAGACGGAACAGGTAGCGAGAGCACTGGGACTTCTGGAACTTGGACTGGATCATGACGTAACAGATCTGAGCGGTGGTCAGCGTACCAAGGTTTTGCTTGCAAAGCTGTTACTTGAGAAGCCGGAGATTCTGTTGCTTGATGAGCCGACAAACTATCTGGATGCAGAACATATCGAATGGCTGAAGCGGTATTTGCAGGAGTATGAGAACGCATTTATCCTGATCAGCCATGATATTCCATTTTTAAATGATGTCGTAAATATCATCTATCATATGGAGAACCAGGAATTGAACCGCTATGTCGGCAACTATGACAAATTCTTAGAAGTATACGAGGCGAGAAAGGCACAGCAGGAGGCTGCTTACCGGAAACAACAGCAGGAGATCAGCGAGCTGAAGGATTTCGTTGCCAGAAATAAAGCGCGTGTTGCCACAAGAAATATGGCGATGTCCAGACAGAAGAAGCTGGACAAGATGGATGTGATAGAACTTGCGAGAGAACGTCCAAAGCCGGAATTTTACTTCAAGGAAGCGAGAACACCGGGTAAGATGTTATTTGAGACTGAGGATCTGGTGATCGGATATGATAAACAGGCGCCGCTTTCCAAACCAATCAACCTTCGGATGGAGCGTGGAGAAAAGATCGCGATCGTTGGTACAAATGGTATAGGAAAGAGTACGCTGCTTAAGAGTCTGCTTGGAATCATCAAGCCGATATCCGGTACGGTGCATCTGGGTGATTATCTGTATAAAGGCTATTTTGAACAGGAAATGGCCGGAACAGAGAATACCTGTCTGGAAGAAATCTGGCAGGAATTTCCGGGATTTTCACAGTATGAGGTGCGGTCGGCACTTGCCAAATGCGGATTGACAACCAAGCACATCGAGAGCAAGGTTAAGGTATTAAGCGGTGGCGAGCAGGCAAAGGTACGCCTGTGTAAGCTGATCAATCAGGAAACGAATCTGTTGATCCTCGATGAGCCGACAAACCATCTGGATGTGGATGCAAAGGACGAATTGAAGCGGGCACTGAAAGACTATCATGGTTCGGTTCTGTTAGTCTGCCATGAGCCGGAGTTCTATTCGGATATTGTGACAAAGGTGTGGAATCTGGAAGAGTACAGTGTGCTGACACTGTAATAAAGAAAAGTATTGCAGGCAGTTTTTATGTAGAAAATATAAGGCTGTCTGTAATTGATAGCACATATAGTTTAGTATGAGAAATGAAGTTATAAATATGAGGTGAAGACTGTCTATAATCGGATGGGAATATAGACGGCTATGAATATGCTGACAGAGATAATACTGAATGACAAAGGGACAAATGAAAACATCCGGGTACAGGTTATAAGGTCCGGGAGAAAAAGTCTCGGCCTGGAGGTGCGACCGGATGGAACGGTACTTGCAAGGATTCCGGCGAGATTATCTGACCGGGAATTAAAAGCATTTATAGAGAAGCAGCAGGAATGGATCTTAAAGAAAGTGAATCAGGTAAAAAAGCGTGCGGATGCACGCACGAAAATTCAGGTTCCATCTGTGGATGCGTTATCAGATGCAGAGATTCAGAAGATCAAAGACAAGATTGCAGACCGGGTAAAGTACTATTGTGCGGTTATGCAGGTGACAGTTGGGCGCATCACGATCCGCAACCAGAAGACCAGATGGGGAAGCTGCAGCAGTGCCGGGAATGTGAATTTTAATTATCAATTATATTATCTGCCGGATGAATTACTTGACTATGTAGTAGTGCATGAGCTGGCACACAGACGGCATATGAATCATTCCAAAGAATTCTGGTCAGAGGTGGAGCGGTATTGTCCGGACTATAGAGTGAGACGGAAGCAGTTAAAAGAATATCAACTGGCGAATTAAAGCCTGAAATGTAAAGGAAGTTTAATATGGGATTATTTCGAAAAAAGAAAGATCAGATAGCGTATGACAGTCAGAAAAAACGACCGGTCATCAAATGCAGCATTTGCACCGGTGAACAGGTCGCAGGCTTTCAGGATATTCATAATGGGACATTTGAAGATGTCATGTTGATCCGTGGAAAAGAAGATATGAAGGCTTTCCGGGAAAAATATGGAATCCCGCAGGATACGGAGATTCCAAAGATATATTGATTTTCTTTCATATTTTCAATATGATCGCCGAGTGTAACCCCGTCTTTGTTTATATCGATGTCTTTAATACCCATAATAGTTCCTCCTGAAAAAATAGTTCCTATATTATCTATAATACAGAGTTCATAACAAATAGCAAGAAGGAGTTTAACAGTGACACAGGAAAATTTAGCAAGATTTGAGTTCCGAAATATTAAAAAGAATGAAGCAGAGCAAACAGCAGAGATCGAACGGATCTGTTTTCCTCCGAATGAGGCCTGTACTCCGGAAATGATGCATTTGCGTGTGGAGAAAGTGCCGGAAATGTTTCTGGTTGCGGTAGATAAAGCAACAGGTAAGATTGCCGGATTTATTAATGGTCTGTCTACAAATGAAACGGTTTTGCGTGATGAATTTTTTCAGAATGCAGATCTGTATGATCCTGCCGGAGAAAATGTAATGATCCTTGGTGTTGATGTTTTGCCGGAATATCGCAGGATTGGGCTGGCTTCCGAGATGATGGAATGTTATAAGAACAGGGAAAGACAGAATGGACGAAAGCGACTGATCCTTACCTGTCTGGAATCCAAGGTTGCCATGTACCGGAAGATGGGATATGAGGATAACGGCATGTCGGTTTCTTCGTGGGGCGGCGAACAGTGGCATGAGATGACGTGTGAACTGGAAAAGGGTATCCCGGAGGCAATTGCAAAGACAGCCTTGGAGCTTGGATAAGGAGAAAGAATATGCATACATTAGAAGCAGCCAGAAAATATGAAAAAGAATATGAAGTTGATGCTGATAAAAGACCGTTATTTCATGTGACACCACCGATCGGCTGGATGAATGATCCCAATGGATTTTCAGTATATAAGGGACAAATCCATTTGTTTTATCAATATCATCCATATAGCAATGTATGGGGACCGATGCATTGGGGACATCAGGTAAGTGAAGATATGATAAGTTGGAAGCAGTATCAGACTGTACTCGCACCGGATATGGAATATGATGAGGAAGGATGCTTTTCCGGTTCGGCAGTTATGACAAATCTTGGACATGTGTTGTTTTATACAGGAGTCAGTAAAGATAAGAATGGTGGCTGTAATCTTCAGAATCAGTGTATGGCAGTTGGAGATGGTGTAGGTTATAAGAAGCTGAAGAACAATCCTGTTCTCACAGGAGCGGTGATGCCGGAGGGATTCAGCCATATTGATTTCAGAGATCCGAAGGTATGGGAAGAAGATGGTATTTACTATATGCTGACCTGTAGCCGGGATGCTCAGAATAAAGGAATGATCGCGTTATTTTCAAATTCTGAAATACATCAATATCTGGAAAAAACAGAGCTTACCGAACAGGAGACAGGAGCCTTTGAGAAAGCAGCAGGTTGTTGGAAATATGAAGGTGTATTTGCAGAGCACATGGAACGGTTAGGAAGCGTATGGGAATGTCCGGATTATTTCAGGTTGGACGGAAAAGATGTGCTGTTGTTTTCACCACCTGATGTACAGGCGCAGGGAAATGAACTGCATAATGGTAATAATGCGATCTATGTTGTTGGAACATATGATCATGCAAAAAAGCAGTTTCAAATGGAGCAGCCACATACACTTGATAAAGGTCTGGATTTTTATGCATCACAGACGACAGAACTTCCGGATGGAAGGAGAATCCTGATCGCATGGATGCAGTCATGGCATAATTCATTTATCCCGGATGGACAGGAGTGGCAGGGCATGATGACAATTCCAAGAGAATTATATCTGTCAGATGGCAGGATCATCCAGAAGCCTGTGAAAGAACTGGAGCAATATCGGGTTCGGCCGGTTTCATATTCGAATGAAAAGGTAGAAGGCGGGCAGAACTTTGATGGGATAGAGGGAAGAACGCTGGATATGACAGTAATAATAAAATCCGGTAAATTTCAGGAGTTTTACATTGATGTAGCAAAAGATGCAGAGCATTATACCAGAATTACATATAACAGAAGAAAACGGGAGATCGAAGTTGACCGGACATTTTCCGGAATGAACCGGGATGTAGCCTGCATCAGGCGGGCAGAGGTAGAATCGGAAGCAGAACGGATAACATTACGGTTTATTCTTGACCGCAATTCGGTAGAACTGTTTGTGAATGACGGAGAGTTGTCAATGAGTACAGTAATTTATACGCCGCAGACAGCAGATGGCATTTCGTTTTTCTGTGATGGAAATGCGATAATCGATATAGAAAAGTTCGATATTGAGATTCCGATGAACAGATAAATTCTGATACCGGTTATAGAAATAGTAATCTGAAATACCGACAATGCAATGAATTTATTTGACGGATAAACCAGATGTAGTATAATAAACATGACCATTCGTTTAGAAATAAGTGCGGCATTTGCCGTATTACCCATGACTCTTTTTTCTATTGCGTAGGCAGAGCGGAGCTTTCAGGAGGTAGCGGATGGTCTTTTTATGTATATAGATCAGACGGGAGGAAGCACTACAATGAAGATGATATCGTGGAATGTGAACGGAATTCGCGCATGTGTTGGAAAGAATTTTATGGATTTCTTTAAAGAGGCAGATGCAGATATTTTTTGTATTCAGGAATCAAAAATGCAGGAAGGACAGCTTCAACTGGAGCTTCCGGGTTATTATCAATATTGGAATTATGCAGAGAAAAAGGGATATTCCGGAACTGCTATTTTCGCAAAGAAAGAGCCGTTGTCAGTGGCATATGGAATCGGTATAGAAGAACACGACCATGAGGGACGAGTCATCACACTCGAATATGATAATTTTTATATGGTCACTGTATATACGCCAAATTCACAGAATGAGCTTGCCAGACTGGACTATCGTATGAAATGGGAGGATGATTTCAGAGAGTATCTGAAGCAGTTGGAACAGACAAAGCCGGTGGTAGTATGTGGGGATATGAATGTGGCACATACAGAGATCGATCTGAAAAATCCAAAGACCAATCGTAAGAACGCCGGATTTACAGATGAGGAAAGAGAAAAATTCAGTACCCTGCTTGACAGTGGATTTGTTGATACGTTTCGTTTTTTTAATCCGGACGCAGAAGGCATTTATTCCTGGTGGTCTTACCGTTTTAAGGCAAGAGAGAAGAATGCCGGATGGCGGATCGACTATTTTTTGACCTCAAAGGTTCTGGAATCCAGACTTGTGGATGCAAAGATCCATACAGAGGTGTTGGGTTCCGATCATTGTCCGGTAGAACTTGATATTGACCTGTAATGGTGCCATTTATAAGAATAAATGCATACTAACAGGCGAAAGCAAAGATTACAGCACTTGCGGGTGTAGAAGAATAGAAAAAATGATAAAAGGAGAAATTATATATGCCAGTTTTTGATTTCAGTGATAAACCGGTAAAGAATGAGGATACGGTTTGTACCTATACGGCATTTCAGTCAAATGCAAAGGAAAAGACACCGGAGGAACCGATTCTGGTGTTAGATAACAGTGAGAGACAGTGGATCCATCATGCGCTGGGAGTTTTTACAAATCCGGCAAAGCGTACTGCTTTTGAATTCAAGGAAAATGGGGAGACATTTTCAGCAGATATTTTAAAGATTGATTCCAGATTTGTCAGTCTGATCAAATGGCTGGGAGAAAATCATATCAGTGTACGTCTGTCCGGTAAAAATCTGGAAGACGGATATGCAGTATACAGAATCCGAGAGACAGCATTTGGTGGCGGAACCAAGTTATCTGCGGCAGATGGATTTTTACAGTTTATGATCGAACGACTGCTTGCAAGTACAGCGTCAGAGGAAGTCGAGGAGGATGATGATGCAGACGAGGAAGGCGACGATATGAAGCTGACCAGTCTTCAGAGCATTTCTGATTTTATGACATGTGCGGGCAGAACGATGCCGGATAATATCCGTCTCTGGGCGAGAAGAAATCTTGCTGTTGCCAGATCAAACGAGGTGTCACCGGAGGAGCGCCGTCATGCACAGAGAGCACTCTCGATCATGATGAATATTCAGTGGAAGAGCAATTATTTTGAAGCAATCGATCCGGTTGAAGCAAGACGGATCCTGGATGAAGAATTATATGGAATGGAACGTGTAAAGCAGAGGATCATGGAGACGGTTATCCAGATCAACCGAACTCATACCCTTCCTGCTTATGGACTTCTGTTGGTCGGACCTGCCGGTACCGGAAAATCACAGATCGCGTATGCGGTTGCCCGTATTCTGAAACTGCCATGGACAACCCTTGATATGAGTTCGATCAATGATCCGGAGCAGCTTACAGGAAGTTCCAGAATCTATGCAAATGCAAAGCCGGGTATCATCATGGAAGCATTCTCGATCGCAGGAGAATCCAATCTGGTATTTATTATCAATGAGCTTGATAAGGCTGCATCCGGAAAGGGAAATGGAAATCCTGCGGATGTACTTCTGACTTTGCTTGATAACCTTGGATTTACAGATAACTATATGGAGTGTATGATCCCGACCGTTGGCGTATATCCGATCGCAACGGCAAATAATAAAGAAGATATCAGTGCGCCATTGATGTCACGTTTTGCGGTTATCGACATACCGGATTATACCTTTGAAGAAAAGAAGATCATCTTCAGTAAATTTGCATTGCCAAAGGTATTGAAGCGGATCGGTCTGAAAGAGAATGAATGTATCATCACAGAGGATGGTCTGGATGCGGTCATTGAAGAATTCAAGAATACCTCCGGTATCCGTGATCTGGAGCAGGCAGCCGAGCATCTGGCAGCAAATGCACTTTACCGGATCGAGGTAGATCATGTACCACAGGTGACATTTGATGCGGAAGGCGTAAGACATTTATTCCTGTAGGAATGTTACCGGACGGCTGTTTTTAGTTAAATGAAAATGGAGCATAAGTAGAAATGATAAAATTAGTTGCAAGTGACGTGGATGGAACTCTTGTTCCTGACGGAACATTTGAGATCAATCCTGAGATCTATGATGTGATAAAGAAACTGAAAGAAAAGGGTATTACCTTTGTGGCAGCAAGCGGCAGACAGTATGCGAGCCTTAAGAAGTTATTTGCGCCGGTTGCAGACCGGATCTTGTATATCCCGGATAATGGCGGATTTGTCAGAGGAGGTAAGGGCGAAACATGGCTCAAACGTCCGATGGAGAAAGACCTGATCCGTGCGGTCGTGGAGGATGCAGAGAAGCTACCGGATGTAGAGCTGATGCTCTGTGGAAGGGATTATGCATATGTTGGAAGCGAGGATGGACGACTGTATAACTGGATGCGGGAAGCATACCGCTATGAGATCAAGGCAGTGCCGGATCTTACCGATATTGATGATGATATCGTGAAGATCTCGATATTTCACCCGGAGGATGCAGAGCGGATCGTAAAAGACTGGTTTTATGACAAATGGAAGGATACCATTCTGCTGGCACCTGCCGGAGTTTACTGGGTAGACTGTTCGGAACCATCGATCAACAAGGGAAGTGCATTACAGTTTCTGCTTGATAAATATGAGATCAAACCGGATGAAGTTATGGTATTTGGTGATAATATCAATGACCTTGGTATGCTTGCCTGTGCAAAGGAAAGCTATGCGATCGGAAGTGCCAGAGATGAGGTAAAGCAGGCAGCAGCCCATGTAGCAGATACGATGCGCAATCAGGGTGTGATCAAGGTGTTAAAGGAGCAGTTGTTAAAATAAACTCAGACAGTAGTTGTGATTGAAAAAGGAGTGAAGCCTGATGGCATGTACAACGATATTAGTTGGAAAGAAGGCATCCTATGATGGATCAACGATCATTGCCAGAAACGATGATTCAGGATCCGGTCATTATATGCCGAAGAAATTTGTAGTCGTAGAACCGGAAGAACAGCCGAAAACCTACCGTTCGGTTCTGGCGCATCTGGAAATCCCGCTTCCGGAAGAAGCGATGCGCTATACCTCGATGCCAAATGCAGTCGATGGTGAGGGCATCTGGGCGGCAAGCGGTGTAAATGCAGCCCATGTTGCAATGACAGCGACCGAAACCATTACATCGAATCCGAGAGTGCTCGGTGCAGATCCTCTGGTCGAGTATCAGCCGGCAGAGAACGGAAACGAAGAAATACCGGGCGGAATCGGAGAAGAAGATATTGTCTGTCTGGTACTCCCATATATAAGAAGTGCGAGAGCAGGTGTAGAACGTCTTGGAAATCTGCTTGAAACGTACGGAACCTACGAGATGAATGGAATCGCATTCCAGGATCAGGATGAGATCTGGTGGATGGAGACGATCGGAGGACATCACTGGATCGCGAAGAAAGTGCCGGATGATGTCTATGTTGTGATGCCGAATCAGTTCGGCACGGATGTATTTGATATGAAGGATGCATTAACGGATCAGAACGCACATATGTGCTCAAAAGATCTGGCGGAATTTATCGAGAAGAATCATCTGGATCTGACTATTAGAAGAAGCACAGAACGTAAGGCCGAAGATGCGGATCTGCCGTTTGGCAGATTCATTAATCCAAGAGAGATATTTGGCAGCCATGATGATTCGGATCATGTCTACAATACGCCAAGAGCATGGTTTATGGAGCGGTACCTGAATCCGAAGACCTACCGCTGGGATGGTGAAAATGCAGATTACACACCGGTATCGGACGACATTCCGTGGAGTTTGATTCCGGAGCATAAGGTGACGATGGAGGATGTCAAATATGTGTTGTCCTCGCATTATCAGGGAACACCATACGACCCATATCTTCCATATGGAGATAAGAAGATGGCAGGTGCATATCGTTCCATCGGCGTTAACCGGACTGATTTCATGTCTGCGATCCAGATGCGACCATATGGAGCAGAGGACAACCGTGTGATCGAGTGGGTGGCATTTGCCTCAAATGCATTTAATGTCATGGTGCCATTTTATGCAAATGTGGACACAACACCGGAATATCTGGCGAACACGACCGCTGATGTATCTACCGATAATTTCTACTGGAGCAGCCGGATGATCGCAGCGATGGCAGATGCATCTTACAGCAAGTCGTTGTTTCATATCGAACGGTATCAGGAAACCATGCTTGCGAAAGGGCATGAGGTGATCAACCGATACGATGAGCAGATAGAAAAAGAACCGGATGCCGGTAAACGAAGTGCGCTTCGAGAGCAGGCCAATCAGGAAATGGCAGATATCCTCCGGAAAGAGACCGGTAATACGCTTTCCAAAGTCTTATATGAACTGAGTAATCAGATGAAGAATTCTTATGCGAGATCGGATGCTTAAGGCATCGGCATAGAGAAGCAAGAAATACAGGAGAAAAAGTAGAAAATATGAAACGAGAATCATTTAAATCCCGTTTAGGCTTTTTATTAGTAAGTGCGGGATGTGCAATCGGAATTGGAAATGTATGGAGATTCCCATATGTAGTAGGAGAAAATGGCGGTGGTATCTTTGTACTGTTCTATCTGCTGTTCCTTGTGGCAATGGGACTTCCGGTTCTGACCATGGAGCTTGCAGTCGGACGAGGAAGCAGGAAGAGTGCAGTTCTTGCATATAAGGAGCTTGAGAAACCAAAGAGCAAATGGCATATCCATGGCTGGTTTGCCATCCTTGGATGTTATGTGCTGATGATGTACTATACAACCGTATCCGGCTGGATGGTATCGTATTTTTATAAATTCGTAACAGGCGAATTCAAGGCAGGTATGGATGTGGATGCGACCGGATCTGTATTCTCTGATCTGCTTGCTGATCCAAAGCAGATGGGCTTCTGGATGATCTTGACGGTTATTGTCGGATTTATCGTGTGCAGCCGTGGGCTTCAGAATGGTCTGGAAAGAATCAGTAAGATCATGATGACAGCATTGTTGGTGCTGATCGTGGTACTGGCAGTTCACAGTATTACTTTATCAGGAGCCGGTGAAGGTTTACGGTTCTACCTGATCCCAAATCTGTCAACGGTTGAGAAAGTCGGGATAGGAAATGTAATATCGGCGGCTATGAATCAGGCATTCTTCACTCTGAGTCTTGGTGTAGCTGCGATGGAGATCTTCGGAAGTTATATGAGCAAGAATCATGCACTGGCAGGCGAGGGCGTGCGGATTTGTGCCCTGGACACATTTGTTGCTGTTATGTCAGGACTGATCATTTTTCCGGCATGTTTCAGTTATGGCGTAGAGGTTACTTCAGGACCAAAGCTGATATTTGTAACGCTGCCGAATGTATTTGTAAATATGGCAGGCGGAAGGATCTGGGGTTCTCTGTTCTTTCTGTTTATGACATTTGCAAGTTTTTCGACTGTAATTGCGGTATTTGAAAATATTATGTCTTTTGCAATGGATATGTTCGGATGGAGCAGGAATAAAACAGCCATCATCAATTGCATTATTATTCTGATCGCAAGTCTTCCTTGTGTTCTGGGATACAACGTGTGGAGTGATCTGCACCTGATCGGTGGCAGAGATGTATTAGACAGTGAGGACTTCCTGGTAAGTAATCTTTTGCTCCCACTCGGTTCGCTGATCTATCTGTTGTTCTGTGTTACGAAATGGGGCTGGGGCTTTGATAATTATATCGAGGAAGTAAATACCGGTTCCGGACTGAAAATGTCCAGAAAATTAAAACCATATTTCCAGTTTGTACTTCCTGTTCTGATCCTGATCATTCTGATTCAGGGACTGTTATAAAGAAGATTTTCAAGATAAAATATGAGAAGATATTTGGGAGATAAGACGGTATATGGATACAAAAAAATATGAAGATCAGATGCCTGTAGATGAAGGTCTACAGGGAAATGAGACAATCGAAGAAGCAATCCTTGCTTTACAGCAGGAACCGACAGAAGAAATACTTGCGCATACGCTTACAGTGATAAGACGGCGTGCGAGAGCAAATGGACAGTTCATTGTTGCTGTTATACCACCGGTGGGTGCAGAGAGCAGTTTGCAGATCCAGGCGATCCAGACCGAGGATGAGCGGTACTGGTGGATGGCATTTACCAGCTTTGATGAGGAGATAAAGGGCGGTGAAACCGTAATGTCGACCTTTATGGCAGATATCAGCCATCTCTTTGAAGCAGCTTTAATGACGGACGATATAGAGGGCATTATTCTGAATCCCTGGAACCGTGCATTAATGTTGGATAAGAGCCTGCTTCAGCTGATTCTTGCAGGAAAGTAGCTCAACATTAGAAAAATGCCATTTTTTGTATAAAAAGTTTAGAAAATTTAATTTTTCACAAAAACAGTTGTTTAAATTTCACAAATATATAATGAGAAATGAAAAGAATTGTGATATAATCAGAAAGTAGTGTAGTAGTACACTACTTTTTGTTTTTTTATAGGCAAGAGCCGTTTGCGGCTCCTTAGTCGTACCAATAAGATAGAGTAATAGGAGGATGGAAAGATGGCAAGATTTACGTTACCTAGAGATATTTATCATGGAAAGGATGCATTAGATGCATTAAAAACTTTTAAAGGAAAAAGGGCGATGATCTGTGTTGGCGGTGGCTCTATGAAACGCTTTGGATTTCTGGATAAAGTAGAAAAGAATCTGAAAGAGGCAGGAATGGAAGTTCAGTTATTTGAAGGCATTGAACCGGATCCGTCTGTTGAAACAGTTATGAAGGGTGCTGCTGCCATGCTGGAGTTTGAACCGGACTGGATTGTAGCAATCGGCGGAGGTTCTCCGATCGATGCGGCAAAGGCAATGTGGATCAAATATGAATATCCGGACATTACATTTGAAGATATGTGTAAGGTATTTGGTATTCCTTCCCTTCGTAAAAAAGCTCATTTCTGTGCAATTTCATCTACTTCAGGAACTGCAACTGAAGTAACGGCCTTTTCAATTATCACGGATTATCAGAAGGGCATCAAATATCCGATCGCTGATTTTGAGATCACACCGGATGTAGCGATCGTTGATCCTGAGCTGGCAGAGACGATGCCGCAGAAGTTAGTTGCTCATACCGGTATGGATGCAATGACACATGCGATCGAGGCATATGTATCAACCGCAAACTGTGATTTCACAGATCCGCTTGCATTACATGCTATTAAGATGATCCAGAATGATCTGGTTG
The DNA here is from genome assembly GCA_020735665.1 of Lachnospiraceae bacterium GAM79. Classification (NCBI taxonomy): domain Bacteria; kingdom Bacillati; phylum Bacillota; class Clostridia; order Lachnospirales; family Lachnospiraceae; species Lachnospiraceae bacterium GAM79. The sequence goes on along the minus strand of CP085928.1, from coordinate 1,919,834 downwards.
GTTCTTATAACGGAGATATGGAAAAACGTGACGCAATGCACAATGCTCAGTGCCTTGCAGGTATGGCATTCTCAAATGCGCTTCTGGGTATTGTTCATTCTATGGCACATAAAACAGGTGCAGCATTTGCGGATTATGGTGCACACATCATTCATGGTGCGGCAAATGCAATGTATCTGCCGAAGGTCATCGCATTTAATGCAAAGGATGAAACTGCAAAAGAAAGATATGGAGTGATTGCAGACTTTATGGGACTTGGCGGTGATACATTAGATGAGAAGGTAACACTGCTGATCAACTATCTGCGTAAGATGAACGATGATCTGAATATCCCACACTGTATCAAACATTATGGTGCTGACAGTTATCCGGTAGAGCAGGGCTTTGTACCTGAGAATGTATTCTTAGAGCGGTTGCCGGAGATCGCAGCAAATGCAATATTGGATGCATGTACAGGATCGAATCCTAGACAGCCGAGTCAGGAAGAGATGGAGAAACTCTTAAAGTGCTGTTATTATGACTCAGAAGTTGATTTCTAAAAGTTATTGATTTATAAGAGGTACAATACTGATATAAAATAAGAAACCAGGGTATTTTTGGAACAAATTCCGAAAATACCCTTTTAAAATGTCAGGTAAAACTTGATTTCTTAGGGATAGCACTTTATACTGGAAAAGTAGTGTGCCTTTATGGAAACGGATGTAGCAGAATGCTTATCATAGGGCATAAAAACAAAAGAAAATTTTGGAGGAGAGAAATTGAAGATCAAAAGAAAACAGATTGCGATGCTTATATTCATTGCGATCATAATCGTACTCATGGTGGTAACCGGTAAAACACCGGGGGAGATCGCAGATCCGGAGAATTATCAATGTAAGACCTATGCAACGATATTATCTCTGCTTCCACCGGTTATTGCGATCGGTCTGGCACTGATCACAAAGGAGGTTTATACTTCGCTTCTTGCAGGAATTATTACAGGTGGATTATTATATTCGAATTTCAATCTGGAGTTAGGTATCAATACCATGCTGTTTAATGAAAATGGCGGTATGATCGCGAAGCTTTCAGATTCAGGAAATGCGGGTATTCTGGTATTTCTTGTTATGCTTGGTATTCTGGTATCCCTGTTAAATAAAGCAGGAGGCTCTGCGGCATTTGGAAAATGGGCATCAAAACACATTAAGACAAGGATTGGTGCACAATTATCCGTTATGGTTCTTGGAATACTGATCTTTGTAGACGATTATTTTAATTGTCTGACTGTAGGAAGTGTCCTTCGTCCTGTAACAGATCGTCATAAAGTATCAAGAGCCAAATTATCTTATATTATTGATGCTACAGCAGCACCGGTGTGTATCATAGCACCGATCAGTTCATGGGCTGCAGCTGTTACATCATCCGTACCGGAGGATGCGGGAATTAACGGATTTGCAGTATTTATCCAGACAATTCCATATAATCTGTATGCACTTCTTACGTTAGTCATGGTACTTGGAGTAACCATTCTTCGTGTTGATTTCGGTCCGATGAAGAGACATGAAATGAATGCGATCGCAGGGGATCTGTTCACAACTCCGGGAAGACCATATGAAGATAATGAAGAAGAAATTTTAAAAGAAAATGCACATGTGCTGGATCTGATTCTGCCGGTTGTTGTGCTGATCATAAGCTGTATCATTGCAATGGTATATACAGGTGGTTTCTTCAGCGGAACATCATTTGTAGATGCATTCGCAAATTCATCCGCATCGGTTGGCCTGGTGCTTGGTGGTGCTGTTACACTGGTATTTACGTTTATTTATTTCATGCTGCGTGATACCTTATCCTTCCGGGAATTTACGGAATGTATACCGGAAGGTTTCAAATCAATGATCGCACCGATCCTGATCCTTACAATGGCGTGGACACTTTCCGGTATGACGAATCTCCTTGGCGCAAAGGTATATGTAGCTGATCTGGTATCCAGTTCTGCCGGTTCCATGCAGGGCTTCCTGCCGATGATCATATTCATTGTTGCAGCCTTACTTGCATTTGCCACCGGAACGTCATGGGGAACCTTCAGTATTCTGATCCCGATCGTGATCGGCGTATTCCCATCCGGACAGATGATGGTAATCTCTATCGCATCCTGTCTTGCAGGTGCGGTATGTGGTGACCACTGCTCCCCAATCTCAGATACAACGATCATGGCATCTGCCGGAGGACATTGTGAGCATGTAAACCATGTATCTACACAGCTTCCATATGCAATTGTTGTAGCTGCAGTATGTATGGTTGGATATCTGCTGATCGGAATTCTTCAGGCTGCGAAGCTTGCCGCACTTTCATGGCTTGCGCTTCCGGTTTGTATCGTGCTGTTATTTGTAGTTCTAATGCTTATTCGTGCAAAAACCGGACGTGAAGAGGTTTAGGTTTCGAATATTTTCACCGAAACGTATGGACATATTTAAGAGCGTACGACCTGAATTCGAAAAACTTGCCAGATTATAGTAAAGGAAATTAGTAGTAAAATATGTTAGAAACAATTGAATCAATCAACAACGTAGTCAATAACTTTATATGGGGTGTCCCTGCCATGATCTGTATTATTGGTGTCGGTCTGGTGTTAAGCTTCCGAACCCGGTTTCTGCAGATCAGGAAATTCCCATATGCGATGAAAGTTACGATCGGGCGAATGTTTCGAAAGAAACAGGCTGCCGATGGAGCCATGACACCGTTTCAGGCGGTGTGTACCGCGCTTGCGGCTACGGTCGGTACAGGAAATATAGCAGGTGTTGCAGGAGCGATCGCTATCGGTGGACCGGGCGCCGTCTTCTGGATGTGGATATCCGCACTTCTTGGTATGTGTACAAAGTTTTCAGAAGTAACACTCGCCGTTCATTTCCGGGAGAAGAATGATAAGGGCGAATTTGTCGGCGGACCGATGTATTACATCAAGAATGGTCTGAAGAAGCACTGGCACTGGCTTGCATATTTGTTTGCAGCATTTGGTGTGATCACAGTATTCGGTACAGGAAATGCCACACAGGTAAACACGATCACGACAGCGATCGATTCTGCATTATTTAATTATGGAATTATTTCAAAGAATTCCGCGTCAACCATAAATCTGGTCATCGGTATTGTGCTCGCAGTCCTGCTTGCATTGATCCTGCTTGGCGGGATTAAGAGAATCGGACAGGTAACAGAGAAGCTGGTACCATTTATGGCGCTGTTCTATGTGGTGCTTGCGCTTGGAGTCGTAATTTTAAATATCAATCATGTGCCGGCAGTATTTAAAGAGATTGTGGAAGGCGCATTTTCACCGGCGTCAGTAACCGGTGGTGTTGTTGGAAGCTTTTTCATGAGCATGAAGAAGGGTGTATCAAGAGGTATCTTTTCAAATGAGGCCGGGCTTGGTACAGGTTCAATCGCACATGCATGTGCAGATACAAGAAAGCCGGTAAAACAGGGATTCTTTGGAATCTTTGAAGTATTCGTAGATACTATAGTTATCTGTACCCTGACTGCATTGGTTATACTTTGCAGCGAAGTGCCGATCACATATGGACAGGCAGCGGGCGCTGAGCTTACGATCAGTGGGTTTACTGCTACATATGGCAATTGGGTATCACTTTTTACAGCTGTGGCGATGTGCTGTTTCGCATTTTCAACTATTATTGGTTGGGGATTATATGGTGCGAGGTGTATCGAGTTCCTGTTCGGAACAAAGGTAAATAAGCCGTTTATGTTTGTTTATTCACTGGTTGCTATCGTTGGTGCAACCTTAGATCTTGGATTGCTCTGGAGTATTGCAGAGACCTTCAATGGTCTGATGGCGATACCAAACCTGATCGCAGTATTCTTGCTTTCCGGTGTAGTTGTGAAGCTTGTCAGGGAGCATTTTGATCCGGAAGCAAGGGAAGAAGCATAATAAAAATAACAGATAAATAAAAATAATAGATAAACAAAAAACATCTAATCGGATAACAGATATGAATATGTCGTTAACCGATCGGATGTTTTTTTGCTTTATGGAAAGTCTTATTGTATAAAGCAAGGAACTTCAGATTAAAATTTCGTCAAATCAAAATTTTTTCAAAAAATATAAATTTGTGTCAACTTTTTCTCATCCTTAAACATCTAAATAATAGAAAACAAAGTAAGAAATACTTTTGAGATAGATAAGGAGGAACGGATAATGCGTCAGAATAGGAATAGAGTCAGATTACAAAAAAGAAGAAAGATGTTCTTAATGCAGCAAAAGAGAAAGAGAAGGAGAAGAAGACAGCAGATATTTATGCGTGGAACGGCAGCAGCAATGCTTCTGTTTGCGTTCTGCATCAGTATTCGGTTCATACATATGGCGAAAGACAGACCGATTGTAGAAGGATCAACGCAGGAGCCTGTGACAACAGAGGTAAGTACGACAGAGACAAGTACGACAGAGAGTTCCGGATCCGGTAATGTGAAAGAGACATTGCTGACAGGCCGGGGCGATGATACTACAACAGAATCAGTAAAAAACATGGATTTAAAGAGCAATGACAAATCAAATGAATTTTCGGATGCGGTATTTGTCGGAGATTCCAGAACGGAAGGCTTCGTGTTACAAACCGGTATACAGACAACCGCATATGTACACAAGGGATTAACTGTTGCAAGCGCATATACCGCAAAAGTAATCCATCAGGACGATGAAGACCGGTCAGTGATGGAGGCACTTGCCAGAACAAGATATAATCGTGTATATTTAATGTTTGGAATCAATGAGACAGGCTGGATCAGTAATGATATATTTATCTCAGATTACAAGCAGATCATTGATGATATTAAGGCACAAAATCCATCTGCAAAGATATTTATTCAGTCGGTACTTCCGGTAAGTAAAGCGGTATCGGATTCCGGCGGATATGTCAGAAATGATAAGATCGCGGAATATAATAAACGATTAGAGCAGCTTGCAGCGGATGAAGGTGCTACATTTGTGAATGTGCAGGAAGCGGTATCAACAGATGGAGTTCTGCCGGATGATGCGGCCACAGATGGAATTCATCTGAATAAGAAATATTGTGAAAAATGGCTCACATATCTGGAGGAACATACACTGGATAAATAAAAATATTAACAGAGGGAACAGAACGTGAATGAGCGTAGTATTTTAAGAAAAACGAAATATCAGAATGAACGTGCCGGTTATAAAAAGCAGGAATCACAAGATACGGGAATCCGGTCAACTATAGTGATACGATTTATTGAGGATAATCAGGAGAAGTTTTATCGGATGGCATTTGGCTATATGAAGAATGAACAGGATGCTTTAGATGCGGTTCATGATGCGGTCGTTAAGATACTGCAGAACCGGAGCCAGGTAAAAAGTCCGGAATACTTTGAAACATGGGCGTATCGTATACTGATCAATGAATGTCTGATGGCTTTGCGAAGGCAAAAAAAGGTTGTCTATCTGCAGGAGGATGATTCACTTGAAGACAGTACAGACAGGACGGGAAAGCAGGAGGAATATGTCGATCTGTATCATTCTATGGATCGGCTTCCGGCAAAATTGAAAACAGTCGTTCTTTTGCGTTTTTTTGAAGATATGCAATTTGACAAGATCGCAGAGGTTACAGGAGATAATATCAACACAGTAAAATCAAGGTTGTATAAGGCTTTGAAACTCTTAAAGCTGGATTTGGAGGTTTATGATGAAGTTTAATAAAGAGGAATATGAAAATATAAAAATCCCGGAACAATTGAATTCCATAGTTCAGGATGCGATAGAAGAAGGGCTGACGACAGAGAGCACAGGGATGTCGGATCAGAAGCCTGTTAATATATATACGAGACGGAAGAAACATATACTGCGTTATGCAGGAGAGGCCGTAGCTGCAATGTTTTTGATATTTGTGGTTCTGCTGAATGTATCTCCGACGTTTGCAAAGGCAGCAGCAGATACGCCGTTTATCGGTCCTGTGTGTCAGGTATTTACCTTCCGGGAATATGAATATGCGGATGAAGCCAAATATGTAAATGTGAAAGTTCCGCAGTTGAATAATACCGGAAATTCCGAACTGGAAAAGCGTGTGAATCGTGAGATAGCAAAGATGATCAACCAGGAAGTGGAAGCAAGTAAGAAGCGTGCGGAAGAAGAGTATAACGCTTATATATTAACCGGGGGAGATCCGAAGAACTTTATCCCATATGATATCGTTATTGACTATGAGGTCAAATGTCTGGATGAACATTATGTATCTTTTGTGATCAGTGAAAATGAGACCCGGGCAACCGGTTATTACCAGATGTTCTATTATAACATTGATCTGGATACAGGAAAGGATATTACATTAAAAGAATGGTTTGGCAGCAATTATAAGAAGATCATAGCCGATGAGGTTCAGAAGCAGATCAATACCTGGGACGACGAAAAGAAATTCTATCTCTGGGAAGATTTAGATCTGGAAGATTTGATCAATGAAGATACACAGTTTTATATCAATGACAAGGATCAGGTTGTGGTATTTTTTAATAAATATGAGCTGGGTGCAGGAGCAATGGGAACGCCGGAATTTATAATTGATGTATCAAAATAATATAAAATAAAAAGCTGTAAAGGAAGTGTGAAATCTTTATAAAAGAGATTGACATTTCCTTTTTTTCTGGCTATATTGTTCTAAAAGAAACTTAGCACTCTTATATAGCGAGTGCTAATAGCTTTTCCTGCATAAGCAATACCAAAAGCTGTGTCAACACAGGTCAGCGGCAATTGCTGCGATAATTTGCGAAACTTGGAAATAATACAGGAAAAGGCAGTACATATATGTAGAAATTACAGGTACCTGCCGGAAAGAGAGGAGACATATGAAAGAAGTAAAATCACCCAAGAAGCCGTTGATCTTCTATTATGGGATCGTGCTGGTCGTTCTTCTGGTTTTTAATATGTTTATTTATCCGCTTCTGATGAAGATACAGGTCAAGGAAGTAGATTACGGAACATTTATGAAGATGATCAATGAGAAAAATATTGGTGAAGTAGAGGTGGATGATTCTGAGATCATCTTCACAGACAAGGATAAGAACACATACTATAAGACCGGAGCTATGGATGATCCGGGACTGACGGAACGGTTATACGATGCCGGAGCGGTATTTTCAAAGAATGTCGATGAGACGGTATCACCGGTCTGGCATTTCCTGTTGACATTCCTTCTTCCGATCATTATATTCATCGGACTGGGTCAGTATTTCAGTAAGAAGCTGATCGAACAGGCGGGCGGTAAGAATGCGATGTCCTTTGGAATGGGCAAGAGCAATGCCAAGGTATATGTGCAGTCAACAAACGGTATCCGTTTCTCGGATGTCGCAGGAGAGGATGAAGCAAAAGAAAATCTGGCAGAAATCGTTGATTATTTGCACAACCCTGCGAAATATACGGATGTCGGTGCTTTGATGCCAAAAGGTGTCCTGTTAGTAGGTCCTCCGGGAACCGGTAAAACAATGCTTGCAAAAGCAGTTGCGGGAGAGTCCAATGTACCGTTCTTCTCGATGTCCGGTTCGGAATTCGTAGAAATGTTTGTAGGTATGGGTGCCTCCAAGGTCAGAGATCTGTTCAAGCAGGCAAAGGAAAAAGCACCATGTATCGTATTTATCGATGAGATCGATGCGATCGGTAAGAAGCGTGACGGACAGATCGGAGGAAATGATGAAAGAGAACAGACCTTGAACCAGCTCCTGACTGAGATGGATGGCTTTGAAGGAAACAACGGCGTTATCATCCTGGCGGCAACAAACCGACCGGAATCGCTTGATCCTGCACTTACCCGTCCGGGTCGATTCGACCGTAGAGTTCCGGTTGAACTTCCGGATCTGAAAGGAAGGGAAGCAATCCTTCAGGTACATGCCAGAAAGATCAAGGTTTCGGATGATGTGAATTTCCATACGATCGCAAGAATGGCAGCAGGAGCTTCCGGTGCAGAGCTGGCAAATATCGTAAATGAAGCAGCTCTTCGGACAGTACGGGCAGGCAGAACGATCGTTACAGAAGCAGATCTTGAAGAAAGCGTAGAAGTAGTTATCGCAGGATATCAGAAGAAGAATGCTGTTTTATCAGATAAAGAAAAGCATGTGGTTGCCTATCATGAGATCGGCCATGCACTCGTAGCGGCCATGCAGTCGCACTCGGCACCGGTACAGAAGATCACGATCATTCCGAGAACCTCAGGTGCGCTCGGCTACACCATGCAGGTGGAACAGGGAGACAAATATCTGCTGACAAAAGAAGAACTGGAAAATAAGATTGCAACCTTTACCGGTGGACGTGCAGCAGAGGAAGTGATATTCGGTGAAGTTACGACCGGAGCATCGAATGATATCGAGCAGGCAACGAAGATCGCACGGGCGATGATTACCCAGTATGGCATGAATGATGACTTTGATATGGTTGCGATGGAGACGAGAAATAATCAGTATCTTGGTGGGGATACATCCCTTACCTGTTCACCGGAAACCCAGCGGGAGATTGACCGCAAGGTTGTAGAACTGGTGAAGGTTCAGCATGAAAAAGCGCGTAAGATCTTAGAGGAGAACCGGGAAAAGCTGGATGAGCTGGCAGCCTTTTTATATGAGAAAGAGACGATCACAGGAGACGAATTTATGAGCATTTTACAGGATAAGAGGTGAGAATTATGAGGAAACGAACAGAATTTGGCTGGATGGAGCTGATACTTGGAATCATACTCACTATACTTGGCATCTTTACGATGATCCGTCCTGAAAGTATGTTGAACAGTATTGTCATCTGTTACGGAATCGTGGCAGCAGTCAGCGGTATAGCTGATATTATATTCTATGTAAAGATGGAGCGGCATATGGGAGTTGTACCGACAGTATCCCTGACCTCCGGCATCTTAAGTACCCTGCTTGGTATGATGCTGATTCTCTGTCCGGGAGCCGCACAACGGTTAGTGATCTGGCTCTTTGCACTCTGGATCATTATGCACAGTATATCCAGACTGTCCCATATCAGCACTGTACGGTATTTTGCAGGTAACAGCTTCGGACTTGTATCCCTGTTGTTGAATATCATCGGTATCGTGATCGGAATTATGCTTCTGATAGAACCGATTATGGCAGTTGTCGCATTCGGTTATCTGATCGGACTGTATCTGATCGTGCTTGGAATTGATAGTATTGCATCAGCACTCAGCAAAATGGGATCAGACTGGTAGGCGTAAATAATCCGAATCATAAAAAATACATTTCCAGTAGAATCTCGTCGAGAAATGATGTATGATTGTACTAATTGTTTGTTAAGGACGAAAGCAATCTCAAGGAGGAACTACAGTTGAATTTCTTAGAAGAAAGAATTGTAAAAGACGGAATTGTCAAAGAAGGAAATGTATTAAAGGTTGACAGCTTTTTGAATCACCAGATGGACATCCGGTTATTTGACCAGATCGGTGAAGAATTTAAGAAGCGTTTTGAAGGAACGCCGATCAATAAGATTCTCACGATCGAGGCATCCGGAATCGGGATCGCATGTGTGGCAGCGCGACAGTTTGATGTGCCTGTTATCTTTGCGAAGAAATCAAAAAGCATCAATATAGAAGGTGAAGTGTATGTGGCAGAGGTAGAATCCTTTACCCACAAATGTAAGAATCAGGTTATCGTGTCAAAGAAGTTCTTGAATCCGGACGACAATGTTCTGATCATTGATGACTTCCTTGCAAATGGCTGTGCCCTTCAGGGACTGATCTCTATCGTGACATCAGCCGGTGCAAATGTTGCGGGAATCGGTATCGTAATCGAAAAAGGCTTCCAGACCGGCGGACAGATCATCCGGAATCTGGGATATCATCTGGAATCCCTTGCAATTGTAGACGAGATGGATGCAGCGACAGGAAATATCATTTTCCGGGAGCAGTAGGAAGCAATGACAAAGGTTGTAAATCGTTTCACGATCGTAGCCTTGTCCCAGAGGAGTAATTAAAGGAGTTTTTTATGGCAGAACAGAATGAGAAAGATTCTGTGCAGACAACCTCCGGCAGTGGAGAGCACAGAGAGAAAGATTTATCCATTATGGATTACAGTAAGACCTATGGAGGAATCTCCAAACGGTTTTCAAATGTAGCAAATGAGAAGATGGAGACACCGAAACCTGTTGCGATCGGAAGAGTTCTGATCGGACTTATGGCGGTGCTTCTGATATGGGCAAACTTCCAGCCGTTCGTTCAGGCGACTGTGGATGGAACAACAGAATCCGTCAATTTCCTGAGTGGAGATGGAATCCTTGTTATATTTTTTGCATTGATCACAAGTATTATAATGGTATTTAAAAATGCAAGAAAATGGACGTTACTTACAGCGATCCTGACTCTGGCTGTGATCATGATCGATCTGGTCAATACAATGGTTCAGATTAAGAATAATACCAATGGCGATATAGTCTATAGCCTTGGCTATGGAACCATCTTCCTGCTGATCGGTGCGATCGTTATGGTAGTCGGCGCAGCAATGATTCTGGTGACAGACTTGAAGAATAAGAAGAAATAATTAAAATATTTAATAATAAAAAGGCTTCCCACTGATGCATGGGCTATATCCTTTATTTCACAGAACACTTGCGTTCTATTTTTCACGTAACGGTACTAAGTTCACTGCTTATCGCAGTTCACTAAGGACCGACGTGAAAAAAGGTCTGTTCCATAAAGATATAAGCCCATACATTAGTGGGAAGCCTTTTTTTAATTTAACAGCCTAAACCCAGATATTTGCAGATCATATTCCAAAGATCTGAACAGTTACAATTCATACACATAATAAGATCCTCCTGTTGTAATTTATAAATGTATCGATCGAGTACAATGGAATTGTAATAATTCTGTAACATTTTCGCAATATGAAACGATTACCAGTTTGATTTTTAAATGTGGAAATATGCATGTAGTTTATTACAAAGACAGAAAAAGGCTTCCTGTTAATATTGCAGATATATCAAACCTGTTTGCAAAGTATTGTTTTTGAGCAAAATGGACGAGAGTATTATTATTGTGAAGCAAGCCTGCCCCCTCTGTGTAACTTCGAACTAAACTCGGTCCCCTCGTTAAGGTCTCAGTTTATTCGCGTTGGTACTTAGGCTGCGTATTTTGCAGCCTTATGTACCATTACGTCGAAGGTAGAGCGGAAGCCTTTTTCGTCCGCAAACACAAAAAACAAAAATTTCCACTTGAAAAATCGAACGTAAGTTCTTATAATAAACATATGTTCGAAATACAAGCAAATAAAACTATACAGGAAAAATTACATATACTGGCGGATGCGGCGAAGTATGATGTGGCATGTACATCCAGCGGTGTGGATCGAAAAGGAAAGGAAGGAATGCTCGGAAATGCACGATCCTGCGGAATCTGTCACAGCTTTGCATCAGACGGACGCTGTATCTCTCTGCTCAAGATTCTGATGACGAATCATTGTATTTATGACTGCAAGTATTGCGTGAACCGAGTATCGAATGATGTCAAGCGTGCCACTTTTACGCCGGAGGAGATCTGTGAACTGACGATCGAATTTTATAAAAGGAATTATATAGAAGGGCTGTTCTTAAGCTCCGGTGTGATCCATGATCCGGCATACACGATGGAGCAGATCTGTATAACCTTACAGCTCCTTCGTACAAAATACAGGTTCAACGGATATATTCATGTAAAGACGATTCCGGGTGCACCGGATGAACTACTTGCGGCTGCCGGATTTCTGGCCGACCGCATCAGTGTGAATCTGGAGCTGCCGACTGCGGAGAGCCTAAAGAAGCTTGCTCCGAATAAGAGTTTCCAGACGATCATGACTCCGATGGGGAAGGTGCGTGATACGATCGCAGAGACAAGAACCCTGATAGGGAAAGATGCAAGAATGGAACGCAGTCTGGGGAATCGTTACCTGCCGGGAAGTATATTCGGGAAAGAACAGTTACGGCTGACCGGAGCACAGAGTAATGGAGGCGGCTCTCTTTGGAAGAAAGCTGCTTCCTTTGCTCCGGCAACTCAGGATACATGGAAGCCACGGGCATTTGCACCGGCAGGTCAGAGTACACAGATGATCATTGGGGCATCCGATGAGAGCGACTATACGCTGGTTCAGACAACACAGAAGTTATACCAGAACTATGATCTGAAACGTGTCTTTTATTCCGCCTATATTCCGGTAAATGAGGACTCGGCACTTCCGTCTCTTGCGACTCCGGTTCCGCTTCTGAGAGAACACCGACTGTATCAGGCAGACTGGCTGCTGCGGTTTTACGGATTTCAGGCAGATGAATTGTTGTCGGAGGAGCGACCGAATTTTAATGTCCGGATGGATCCGAAATGCGACTGGGCGATCCGGCATCTGGAACAGTTCCCGATCGAAGTGCAGACAGCTTCTTATGATACGCTGCTCCGGGTGCCGGGGATAGGACCGAAATCAGCAGGCAGGATCGTAAAGGCGAGACGGTACGGACATCTGGAATTTGACCATCTGAAGAAGATGGGCGTGGTGTTGAAACGGGCGCATTATTTTATTACCTGTGGAGGACGGATGATGTATAAGATACCGATCGAAGAGCAGTATATTACCAGACAACTGATAGGCGAGTATGCAAAAGAAAACTGGCAGGTAGAGCATAAGGAAGAAGAATATAGGCAGTTATCCTTTTTTGATGCTCAGGGAGTATTTGGAGTTCCGAATTGATTTGTGGATAAATGTAAAATCCTATTTAAGAATAGACGATTGTATGAAGAAATATTGTCAGGATAGATTTTATAGATAGATGAGGATATAGATGGGAGAATGTAAATATGAGGATATTTACCTGTAAACATCAATTAGAAGATATGATGACCTGCATCTATGATGCATGGGTTTATGCACTCCGGGTCGGACATGATAAGGTGCAGTTACGGACGGAGCCGATCGTGCAGGCAACTTTATTTGACGAGTATGTCCATGTGGATGCCGATGCAGAAAAGACGGAAAAGGTTCTGCGTTCCGTTCGAAATAAGATCGGGATGCAGGCATATATCGATGTGTATTATGCCTGTCTGATGGAAGATGATGTACTGGACGATATCTACCGGTTTTTGCGGATCGGATTTCAGGCAGGACCAAGGGTGATCGGGATGCTTGCAGAGCCTCCGGTTAGCCGGATGCTGGAGATTCGGCGGGCAGTTGGAAATGAAATTCATCATTTTCGGGAATTTGCCAGATTCAATTCGATCGATAATAAGGTGTATGTCTGTCATCTGGAACCGAAGCATGATGTGATCTATCAGGTGGCAGAGCATTTTGCAGACCGGATGCCGGATGAATATTTTATGATCCTTGATGATAACCGGAAGTATGCGGTGATCCATCCGGGAAAACATTACTCAGGGCAGCAGGCAGATAGAGAAAGAGAGATTTCAGAACAGAACCGATATATGAAGGAAAAGGCTCAGAAGATGTATTTGCGGGAGTTGTCCGATGAGGAAATGAAGACGCTCCGACAGACGGAATTATTGAAGGATGAATATACCGAACTCTGGAAGACCTTCTTTCATACGATCGGGATTGAACAGCGGAAGAATCCGACCTGCCAGCGGAATCTGATGCCGATATGGAAGCGGAAGCATGCGGTAGAATTCATGCAGTAAACAAAAAGAATAAAATTTACTAACTTTTAGTAAAAATTTAGCAAAAACTATTGATTAGTTTTTATTCTCGTGTATAATGATGATAGTGGTTATCGTAACAGAGAATCCGGTACCGATAAATGTTGTGATAACCGAAGGTTAAGAATTTATTTTACAGGAGGATTATGATATGAAGATCTTAGTAACAGGTGGTGCTGGTTATATTGGAAGTCATACCTGCGTTGAATTATTAGAAGCAGGATATGATGTAGTAGTTGTTGACAATCTGTATAATGCGAGTCCGAAAGTAATTGGAAGAATAAAAGAGATAACAGGAAAAGACGTAACATTTTATGAGAAGGATATCCGTGATCTGGATGCAATGAATGAAATCTTTGCAAAAGAAAAGCCGGATACAGTAATTCATTTTGCAGGCTTAAAGGCAGTTGGTGAGTCTGTTCGTAAGCCACTCGAATATTATGAGAATAACATTGCGGGTACATTAACACTTTGCAAGGCAATGCGCGAGAATGGATGCAAGAACATTATCTTTTCATCATCTGCAACCGTATATGGCAATCCTGCATTTATTCCGATCACAGAGGAATGTCCAAAGGGTGTCTGCACAAATCCTTACGGCTGGACCAAGCATATGCTTGAGCAGATCCTGACAGATATCCACACAGCAGATCCGGAATGGAATGTAATCCTGCTTCGTTACTTCAATCCAATCGGAGCACATAAGAGCGGACTGATCGGAGAAGATCCAAAGGGTATTCCAAACAACCTGCTTCCTTATGTAGCACAGGTAGCGGTAGGAAAGCTTCCTTGTCTTGGTGTATTCGGTGATGACTATGATACACCGGACGGAACAGGTGTCAGAGATTATATTCATGTTGTAGATCTTGCCAAGGGTCATGTAAAAGCGATCAATAAGATCAAAGAGAATCCGGGTGTAAAGATTTACAATCTGGGTACAGGAAAAGGATACAGCGTTTTAGATGTTGTTAAGGCATTTGAGAAGGCATGCGGCAAGAAGATTCCTTATGAGATCAAGCCTCGTCGTGCAGGTGATATCGCAACCTGTTATTCTGATGCAACTCTTGCTAAGAAAGAACTTGGCTGGGAAGCAGAATACGGAATTGACGAGATGTGCGCAGATTCATGGAGATGGCAGAGCATGAATCCGGATGGCTATGGTGCATAATGAAAATATTCAGTAAATAAGTAACAGACAGGCAATTGTAAACGTGCCGGAATACAGGGCATAGAGAAGATACAATTGCCTGTTTGTTTAAGATAGAAAGGGGTTAGTTTATATGGCTGAATATACAGCTTCAAAGACCAGATATACAGAGACAGAAGGAACGGATTTTTACCGCCATTGCGGTAAAAGCGGTCTGATGCTTCCTCCGATCGCACTTGGTCTCTGGCATAATTTCGGTAGTGTAGATAATTATGAGAATATGAAACAGATGTGCTTTACCGCATTTGATCACGGAATCACACATTTTGATCTGGCAAATAATTACGGTCCGGTATATGGAAGCGCAGAGGAAAACTTCGGCAGAATCCTCCGGGAAGAAATGAGTGCTTACAGAGACGAGATGGTGATCAGTACAAAAGCAGGATTTGATATGTGGGAAGGTCCTTATGGCAACTGGGGCAGCCGCAAATACCTGATCGCGAGTCTGGATCAGAGCTTAAAGAGAATGGGACTTCCATATGTAGATATCTTCTATCATCATCGCATGGATCCGAACACACCATTAGAAGAAACGATGGAAGCACTTGCACAGATCGTAAGAAGCGGTAAGGCTTTATACGTAGGTCTGTCGAATTATGACGGTCCGACGATGGCGAAAGCAGAGCGGATTCTGGACGAACTGCATTGTCCGTTTATCATCAATCAGAATCGTTACAATATTCTGGATCGGACAGTTGAGAAGAACGGACTACTGAAGCAGACATATGCATCCGGAAGAGGACTGATCTGCTTTTCTCCACTGGCACAGGGTATGTTAACCGATAAATATCTGCAGAATATTCCAAAGGACAGTCGGGTGGCAAGAGACGGACGGTTCCTTCATGAGGATCAGGTCGTATCGATGCGTCCGCTTCTGACAGAGTTAAATGATATTGCAGCAGGCTATAATATGAGCTTGTCAGAGCTTGCGATTGCATGGCTGCTGAACAAACCGGAGGTTACAACCGTTTTGATCGGTGCATCGAAGCCGGAACAGATACTCAGTAATCTGAAGGCTGCTGAGAAGCAGAGAACAACCGAGATGGAAGCAGAGGAACTGGCACTGATCGAAAAGGCGGTCAACCTTTATCACGCATAGAGGATAAGTGTTATTTGACTTCACTTCAAAAAAGAATATAATATAAAAGACAGTTCTGAAAAGTATTTTCTGACAGAGAATGCTTTTGAAAGTATTGACGGAACAGAACGGATCATATTGTATGTTATTTTGAAAGAGGAAGACGGTATTGCAGGCACATCAGACAGATTTCTCAAGTGGAAATGTATATAGAAATATTATAGAAGTAGCTGTACCAATGATTCTGGCACAGCTACTTAATCTTTTATATAACGTGGTTGACAGGATCTACATCGGACGGATCCCGGAAGTCGGTACAACTGCACTGACAGGGGTAGGTCTGTGCTTTCCGATCATTTCACTGATCACCGCCTTTACCTATCTGTATGGAAATGGAGGTGCACCGCTTTGTTCCATGGAACGCGGTAAGGGTAATGATGAAGAAGCAGAGCATCTGATGGGAAATGCTTTTACGTTATTGATCGGAACAGGAATTGTATTGACGATTATCGGGCTGATCTTTTATAAGCCGATTCTTTATCTGTTTGGTGCAAGTGATGATACATTCCCATATGCAGGCTCCTATATTCAGATCTATCTGCTGGGAACGGTATTTGTCATGGTATCGGTAGGAATGAATCCGTTTATCAACAGTCAGGGCTTTGGAAATACAGGGATGATATCGGTTCTGATCGGAGCAGTTTTAAATATAATACTGGATCCTATATTTATCTTTGTTTTAAATCTGGGAGTAAGAGGAGCGGCTATTGCGACGATCATTTCTCAGTTTTGCTCGACAGTATGGGTACTTGTATTCCTGACCGGAAAACGGGCAGTGCTTCATTTGAAATGGAGCTGTATGTGGCTGCAGTGGAAACGGGTTTTGCGGATCATCGGTCTGGGAGTATCCAGCTTTATCATGGCATTTACAAACAGTCTGGTACAGGTTGTATGTAATGCGACACTTCAGGTCTATGGTGGGGATATCTATGTGGGCGTTATGACCGTGTTGAATTCCGTGCGCGATATCTGTACACTTCCGGTTATGGGTATTACAAATGGTGCATCTCCGGTCATGAGCTTTAATTATGGAGAAGGGGCATATGAGAAGGTACGGAAAGCCATCCGTTTCCTGACTATATTATGCGTAACCTATACTTTTGCGGCATGGGGCATTCTCAGATTGTTCCCGGAGCCGTTTATCCGTATATTTAATCATTCACCGGAACTGATCGCAAAAGGGGTTCCGGCATTACATATATATTTCTTTGGATTTTGTTTTATGGCATTGCAGTTTACCGGACAGAGTGTGTTCCTTGCGCTTGGAAAGGCGAAAAAGGCTACCTTCTTTTCTCTGCTTCGGAAGGCGTTTATCGTAGTGCCGCTTACCATTCTGCTTCCGAAAATCGGAAATCTTGGAGTGGATGGTGTATTCTGGGCAGAGCCAATCTCGAATCTGATCGGCGGATGTGCCAGCTTCTTTACAATGTGTGCCACGGTGTTGCCTGAATTAAAGCACGAAAAAGCTCGATGAAAAATATAAACGACCGGATAGTCAAATGCCTGTAAGAACAGGATATGATTATCCGGTCATTTTATCTGATAGAATTATTTACTCGATCTCTCGTAGTGCCTTTCTGAACTGGAAGAAGAACAGGATGGCGGTGAAGGTTACGGCGATCAGGTCTGCGATCGGTTCTGCCATGTAGACAGCCATTGTCTTATCTGCGGTGTAGATATGCGGCATAATGAAGATCAATGGGATCAACAGGACGAATTTACGCATGATCGCAACGATGATGGATGCCGGAGCGTTGCCGAGAGCATTGAATGTCATCTGACAGGAGATCTGGATTCCAAATAAGAACATAACCGCAAGGTAGTATCTAAGTGCATCCTTGGTAAATGCGATCAGGGCTGTATCCGGGGTAAAGATGGATGCAAAAACCTGAGGGAAACACATAATGCAAAGCCATAATAAAACAGAATATGTCAGGCTGACCTTTAGCAGAAGTTTGAATGCATCCTTTACTCGGGATGCATTTTTTGCACCATAGTTATAACTGATGATCGGCTGAGCACCCTGCCCAAGTCCCTGAAGTGGGAGCATGGCGAACTGCATGACGCTGGTAAGGATCGTCATAGCACCGACTGCCATATCTCCGCCATATTTCAGAAGGGAGGAGTTGAAGCACACAGATATGATACTTTCACTTCCCTGCATGATAAAGACAGCAGAACCGAGTGCCAGACATGGCAGGATATAGGAGGCCTGCAAACCGAGGTTTTTCACACGGATACGGAGTGTTGTCCGTTTGCCGAAGAGGAAGCTTAAGACCCAGATGCAGGAACAGCCCTGAGAAATGATCGTTGCAAGAGCCGCACCTTTTACCCCCATATGAAGCGCAAAGATAAAGATCGGGTCTAAGATGATATTCGCGATCGCACCGATCAGTACGGACAACATACCTTCTTTGGCGAAGCCCTGTGCAGTGATAAATGCATTCATACCCAGAGTGAGCTGTACAAAGATTGTGCCGATTGCGTAGATATTCATATATGAGGTTGCATAGTTAATGGTATTCTTACTTGCACCGAATGCCAGAAGCAGATCGCGATTCCAAATCAGAAGAACAGCAGTCAGTATAACGGATAAGATGATCTGCATGGTAAAACAGTTACCGAGGATTTTCTCGGCATCGTCTTTTTTATTTTTGCCCATATAGATGGTAGCCCGTGGAGCACCGCCATTTCCGACCAGAGCCGCGAAAGCGGAGATGATCATGATAAGGGGCATACAGACACCGACACCGGTAAGTGCCAGTGAACCGTTTTGTGGAATATGACCAATGTAAATACGATCAACGATGTTATACAGCATATTGATCATCTGTGCGGCGACTGTAGGAAGTGCGAGCTTTGCCAATAATTTACCGATCGGTTCTTTTGCCAGAAATTCCCGGTCGGATGAGCCTGCGTTGTGGGCAATCCGGTTCGGTTGGTTGCTTCTTCCGTTTTTCGATATGGATTCTCCGCCGGTTGGTGGTGAAGCTTTTGATGTGTTGTTTGGAGAATCAGTCATGCTGTAGGCTTGTCTTTGTTTCTTCATGTATATTCCTCGTTCCTTTGATTGATGTTTTATATTGTATAAAAGTTAATTGTGATATAAGCTTGCCTGAATATAGTATTGTCCGAACTGCGAAGTATTCAGGTGACAGGGTGTGATCATGTTATTTTAAATGCGATAACACATTGTCATACAAACGCTTGTTATAGGATGCAAAATTCTTCTTTTCATCATCTGAAAAACCTTCAAAGATGCAGGAGATCAGTTCATCCTGCTTTTTCTCGATCGCATGTACAACGGGAATTGATCTATCAGAGAGCTTCAGATGAATGATCCGTTTATCATTTGTATCCGGATGTCTGGTCAGATAGCCTTTGTCGGCGAGAGAATCAATGGCTGTGGATACATTTCCACGCTGCAGCATACGAAACGCTACGATATCTCTGGCAGTATCATGTGCCGGATTATTGTGTAAAAAAGTAATGATGATAACTTCAATCCGTGAAAGCTTATAGTCTGTCCGGATGCTTTCAAGATATTTTTCCTGAAGCTTCATCAGGCTTTTTGTCATATCAAAAATATTGGATGGCGGTTGTAGGATCATATATATTCCTCATTTCTTAATTAAGTTTTTTTTAGAACTATTATAACTTCAAAAATGAAAGAGTCAACCCATATATATAATTTTTATAGAAAGAGGAAAACGCAGTCAGGGTGTTATCTGGGACAAAATCTAAAGGCAAAAATATTATTGACAGAGAAAAAATAATAGATATACTAAAATTTGTACGCACAGATAGGATAGCTAAGTATAAAATTTTATTGCATACCGGATCACCTGTATTGCAGAGTTACATATAGAAATAGGATAATCAGAGGATAATATGCCGCAGATAAACGAGAAAACATGGATAATTATAGCAGTAGTAATTGCGCTTATAGGATCGCTGATCTACAATATCATTTCAGCAAAAAAGCTGAAAAAGAAAAGACAACAGTTTACAAGAAGTATTCAGTCTTCGTATACGCATATGAAGACGATCGAGGATACCAATAAAAAGATATATGAGATTTCAAATGAGATCAATGAACTGATCAGAGAACAGAAAGACACCAAAGGATATATAGAAAAAAAGAAGAAGGAGATCGAACAGATCAGACAGATGATTGTGACAAATGACACGATCCTTGACTGCACGATCTCAGATAAGCGGGATCTTGCAACAGAAAAACAGATCGCATTTACCTATAATATCCCGACCGGTTTACCGGAGATTCAGATGGAAGATGTCGACAAGATCCGTCTGTTTGCCAATCTGTTAGACAATGCGATAGAAGCAGCCGAGTCTGTACCGGCACAGGATATAAATGGGAAAAATAAAAGATACATACATATATCGATATTGAATCGTGGAAGCAACTTCTTTGTTACCATTGAAAATTCCAAAAGAACGGAGATTTCTGTTACAGAAAATCAATTCCATACAACAAAACTCGATGCAGAAAACCATGGCAGGGGTGTCCGGATTATCCGTCAGATCGTCGCCAAATACGATGGCACGGTCGAGTTTACCGACAAGGGCGATACCTTCGAAGTCGCGGTTATGTTGTAAATGGCATCTTTTTTGTTCGTAAAAGAGTTTCATCTGTGATATACTAAATCCGTTGCCACCCCTATATAGGCACAGAAAGGGGGGTTGACTTACGGAAGTGTTAGTATCGTTTATTATCTCTGTTATGGCAAGTGTAGTTGCCTACTACATATGCAAATGGTTGGACGGAGACAAATAATCGGCAACCAGCCTAAGGTTTAAGCCACCTTTGCCGAAACGGAATAGAAAAAGCCATGAGTGGCATCTCATGGCTTTTTTGTTGCCCTTACGGACTGTTAATATCGTTTTTGCCTAAACACAATATATCATATGCTCCGGTTAAAATCAAGTATTCCCTTTTTTATCAGAAATATTGTTATTTGCAGAATTTTATTTTCTGAAACATATGAAAGCAACTAGATAGTGAGAATAGAACGGGAGTGTTCTGCGGCATGAATGGATACAAGCGCATGTCATATAGTTGTCTTGTCGTTAGTTTACAACATAGCGTGCTCGGAAATGTATTTCAGGTAGGCGGCTTTGATCGGCTTGGCGTAACGCCTGCCGACAGGCAGTTTAACACCGTCAGTCAGTTCAATCTCCTGTGAGGCGGCATTTTTAACATATTCAAGATTCACCACAAAAGAACTGTGGCATTGTGAGAAACAGGCAGGAAGACGCTTACTTACAGCCTGAATGGATTCGTATACTTTGTACGATTTTTGTTCATTTGTATAGATAATGATCTCCCGCCCGATTCGTTCGATATATGTGATCGAATCGCAGGGGAGTGTATAGCGTTTGCGATTGGAAGTAATATCCAGAAATCGAGTCTTGCGTTCGACAGTAAGCCGGACTGCTTTATCGAGGGCTTTTGGCAGATATCTTTGTATGGAATCCTTCGTAACATAATATATATGACGGACTTCATAAGAGTCAGAGATATAATCGGTATGGCTGGTAAGAAAAATAACTGCACATTGCGGGCATCGTTGGTTGATCGCAGAAGCGAGGTCGATACCATTTAATTCGCCCATCTCAATATCTAAAATGGCAATATCATAGTCGAGCATATCATTTTCAAGCAACTTCTTTAGTTCTTCCGGTTTGTAAGGATTGATCACGGATGTAAATGCTGTGTAAGTATTCAGACAGGAATGTACGAAGGTTGTTGTTTCTTTTAATTGTAAATCCGAATCATCGCATAATAAAAGTTTTAAGTCCATATTTGTTGCCCCCTGCAAATAGTAATTCCCAAGAAGAATTATTTCTAATTAACTGGTAATATTATAGTAAATTTGTTAATATAAGACAAGAAAAAAGTCAGAAAATGGATGCGGGATACAGTGGCCGGAACATAGAAGGTGAGATAATAAATGAACATATGGACATTCCTGCAGGTGCTCGGAGCAGCCCTGATCACGGCATTACAATTTAATATTTATCTGGGTGCTTATATGGGAATGGATCGTGGAAGAAGAGACCGGATCTATCTGGGATTGAATATTTTAAATATGTTTTTCCTCCGCGTTTTAATAAATACAAGTATACAGCTTGATGCACCGGTATGGTTTCGCACCATCGTCTATACTTTTGGATTTGCGATGATGCTTGTAGGTGTCGTATTATACCGTAAAGAGCGCATGGTTATAAATTTGGTATCATTTATGGTGGGTATTATGACATTTGATCTTGTTACGGTGACGATGTCAGCAGTGATCGAGGAGCTGTTTGGATATGCATATAATGATACACCGGTATTATACAGTGCAAAGGCATTGCTTGTCTGGCTTGGGGTAGAAGCCTTGCGTGAGGGCATAGGAACGATCATTGAAGTCTGGTTTATGCGGACATTTATGCCATACGGGAAGTTCCGGAGACAATCATTTGCCAGAAGCATGGTGTGGATTCTGGCTGTTGGAACCGGATATATGATGTTGGTCGTGTATTTTGTGACTATGGTAAAAGAGGTTAATCTGATGTCACAGTTTATAGCACTGGGAATCTGGGCATCTGCTTTTATAGTTACGTATCATCTGTATACGATCGTATATAATAGCTATCAAAGAAAAATGATACGTTTTCTGGAAGCAAAGATGAAGCAGCAGAAAGAGGATTATGAGAAGCTTCTGGCTGATTACAACAGGCTGCGGGATATCAAGCATGATCTGTATAATTATGTGCATATACTTGATCTGGCAGGAGATGTCCGGAAGGAACAGGAGCAGATCAGACAGTTACAGGAGGATCTGAAACCGGGAAAACAGAAGGAGTATATAAAATACACAGATCATTCAATCCTGAATCTGGCATTAAATAATGTTACATCTGTCTGTGAGGGTGCAGGTATTCATCCGGAAGTTGCAGCAGAAGAAATTCAGATTGATACAAATGTAGAACTCGACATGGGATATCTGATCGAGCGGATGGTACATAATGTTATTTTGTTGAATGAAGATCAGGGAGAGAATAAGCGGGATTCCATATCAGAGTCATTGCCCCGGACACTTCGGATTCAGATCGCACCATCGGAATCCTCAGATGGAAATATTCAGGTTGTGCTTAAGGGTATCGGACTTCGCATGAAGGGTATTGAGATGAATTCAGATAACAGAAAGGAGATACGGAATAATAAGCAGATCATCCAGTTTATTATGGAGCGGCATGAGGGATTCCAGTGGAATAACAGGAAAGAATCTCATCTGTATCTGACCGCATGAGCAGAGACCCGTATCCGGAATTTGTAGAAATATGTCGATTACGACGGAAACATTGCAGATTACGACAGGTTTATTGTATCTGATAAATGTTTTGATATAATAACCTCATAGGTATATCGAAAACCGATATATTATTGAGAGGGAAAGTTCATAATATATGCATTTATGTCAGAGAGGACATATATTTTTCAGCCCAATCAGCTCTCCTTGCTGCAAGATTGTGGAAGCTCAGAATGAGTGCAGTAGATTATGGTTGCAAAATATGAAAAGCATACATTGGAACGGATAAGGGAAGATCTGATAGTTGTACCGAGAAACGCAGGTATCAGGTCTTCTTTTTTTAGCCTTTTACCATGCCTTAACCGTAAAACGTGCTACAATATATATTGTGACAGTTTAGAATATGCATATATAATAATGCTTGTCAAAATTGATTGAAATGGATACGATTGTTATAACAGATTACAAAAAGATACAGCGGAGAAAATGATGAACAGATTCCTGAATTTTACAAAGAATTTTTTAATTACGGCAGCGATATTGGTATGTGGATTTTTGTTGTCCCTGTTTATGCAGAAGGAGTGGGGAAATCAGACTTTGATACCCTCTATTTTTCTGTTGGATGTATTTCTGGTATCCGTTATCACAGATGGTTTCTTATATGGTGCGGTCGCATCTGTCATCAGCATTCTGGCGGTAAATTATGCATTTACATTTCCTTATTTTAAGATTAATTTTACGATTCCGGAAAATATGATCTCTGCCGTTATCATGATAGCTATTGCAGTTATTACCTGCGGATTTACAAATAAGCTGAAGAGTCAGGAACAGTTAAAGGCAGAGAGTGAGCAGGAGAAGATGCGGGCAAACCTGCTCCGATCCGTATCCCATGATTTTCGGACACCGCTTACAACGATTTATGGTGCAAGCTCTGCAATGTTAGATGACAAGAATGAATTTACGGAGGAGCAGAAGAAAAGTATGCTTCGCGGAATCAAACAGGATGCGCAATGGCTGTCACGAATGGTTGAGAATATGTTATCGATTACCAGACTGGATGGAAAAAATGTTAAGATCATTAAGATCCCGATCGCGCTGGATGAGCTGTTAGATTCTGTCCTGGTTAAGTTCAATAAACGGTATGAAGATCAGAATGTTGAGATTGACATTCCGGATGAACTGATCATGATTCCGATGGATGCGATCTTAGTCGAGCAGTTGATCCTGAATCTGTTAGAAAATGCAGTTCAGCATGCAGAGGGAATGAGTAAGCTTGGGCTTCGTGTATATACGAGTGGGCATTTTGCAGTATTTGAGATTCGGGACAACGGATGTGGTATTCCGGTTGACAAGGTAAAGGATATATTTGCAGGGAAGCTGGTTTATGGTGAATCAGGACTTGACAGCAGTAAGAAAAATGCAGGGATCGGATTGTCGGTATGTACCACGATCGTAAAAGCCCATGGTGGTGAGATCTCTGCGGAGAATCTGCAGGATGGCGGTGCTGTTGTGCGGTTTACATTGGATATGGAGGAAACTGAGAATGATTAATAACAGATATAAGATATTGATAATTGAAGACGAAGAACATATTAATAATCTGATCAGTGCGCTGATGGAAGCAAATGGATATCAGGCTGTTTCCGCATATTCCTGTCGGGGGGGACAGATGATGTTTGCATCCCATCGTCCTGATCTGGTCATTCTGGATCTGGGATTGCCGGATCGGGATGGAATGACATTTTTAAGGGAAGTGCGGCAATCATCATTTACACCGATCATCGTTTTATCGGCACGTTCTGATGAGAGGGATAAAGTAGAGGCACTCAATGAGGGTGCAAATGATTATGTAACCAAGCCATTCAGTTCAAATGAACTGGTAGCAAGGGTACGTTCAGCACTCCGTATCGCTACGCATCGGGCAGAGGACGGATTGCGGCCGGGTGGAAGGTTCGAGGTTGGAGAGCTGGTTATCAATTATGATGCAAGACTGGTTACGATCGCCGGAAATGAAGTGAAGCTGACACAGACAGAATATAATATTGTAGCGTTGTTATCCGAGCATGCAGGTAAGATGCTGACCTACAGTTTTATCATCAACGAGATCTGGGGATATAATGATTCGGGAAGCCGGAAGAAGCTGCAGGTGAATATGGCGAATATCCGAAAGAAGTTCGGTGCAGTTCCCGGTAAGGAGAATTACATAACGAATGAATTAGGGGTCGGATACCGGATGTGCGATTCATAGAAAAGAATTCTGAAACTCTACAGCATTCGGTCACGGGGATGGCGCTTGTTATAAATAACGTGCTGCGATTTCTGTTCTCTGGACATTGCCCTATTCGTAAATACTCCTGTGCTAACTCGCTTCACACGGACAAGCACTCGTATTTACCGGCAATGTGCAGTTCACAACGAAATCTCGCAATGTTATTTTATAACAAGCACCATCCCCGTGACCGAGTGCTGTAGAGTTTTTTGTATAATTAGATAATTGACTATAAGAGAAAGATTTTATGTTTTTTTAATATAAAATACAGGAAGTGGTGTTGACACATTCTTTTTTTTGAACTAAAATGTAGCGTGCTACACATGAAAAAAGATGTATAGTATGTATAAGATATGCAAGCTATATAACATTAAATGTAAGAGCATTTTCCGGAAATTATACATAGCTGTAAATAAAAGAAAGGAACCGTAATGGAACAGGAAAAGGATATGGATGCAGATCGAAAGCTGCCGTGTGGTCCGGAGAAGGACATCGGTTATTATATTAAGCGGATCAATGATAAGCTGAAGGCCGGATTTGACGCATATTTATGTGACGTGGATCTGACCAGTTCACAGGCAAG
This sequence comes from Lachnospiraceae bacterium GAM79, assembly GCA_020735665.1. Taxonomy (NCBI): domain Bacteria; kingdom Bacillati; phylum Bacillota; class Clostridia; order Lachnospirales; family Lachnospiraceae; species Lachnospiraceae bacterium GAM79. The sequence goes on along the minus strand of CP085928.1, from coordinate 1,893,657 downwards.
AGTGATTGAATATGTGTACTGGAATGGTGGAATGGTGACACAGAAGGAGATCGAGGTATTTCTGGATGTAGCGCATCCGACAGTTGTCGGCATCGTGAACCGTCTGGAAAAGAAAGGTTATCTGAACTGTCATCTGGATGAGAATAACAAACGAAATAAGATGGTATGCAGCACCTGTGAAGCTGAAAAACTGCTCAATAAAATGTATGAAGGCAGGAGAGCTGCGGAACAGAGACTGCTTCATTCTTTTTCAGAGAATGAGGTGGCGCAGGCGAAAAAGCTGCTTGAAAAATTATATGAAAATATCAGATAAAGAAAGAAGGAGGACGTATGATCAGAAAATTATTAAAAAGTTTGCGGGAATATAAGAAGCCGACACTGCTTACGATATTCTGTGCAGCAATTGAAGTAGTATTTGAGATTTTAATTCCACTTTGTATGTCTGATCTGTTGGATTTTGGTATCGAAGGTGGAAAGATGAGTATTGTCGTAAAGGATGGAACATGGCTGATTGTGCTTGCAGCCTTACAGCTTTTAACAGGTGTGCTTGCAGCAGTTCTCGGTGCGAAAGCGTCAGCAGGATTTTCCGCAAATCTGCGACAGGATATCTATGATAATGTCCAGACATTTTCATTTTCTAACATAGATAAGTTTTCCACTTCATCTATCGTAACAAGACTGACCACAGACGTAACGAATATTCAGAACGCATATCAGATGATCATTCGTATTGCAGTCAGAGGACCGATCATGCTGATCTTTTCCGTGATCGTTTCCTTTACGATCAATGCAAAACTGGCATGGATATTCCTGATCGTTATTCCATTTATGGGATTCGGTCTGATATTTATAGCAACCAAGGTACACCCGATCTTCGAACGGGTATTCCACAAATATGACGGTTTAAATAATATCGTTCAGGAAAATGTAAAGGGAATGCGGGTTGTCAAATCCTTTAATTCGCAGGAAGCCGAGATCGGCAAATTCAAACATGCATCAGGTGATATCTATAAGGATTTTGTAAAGGCAGAAAGAATCCTGGCATTTAACTCTCCTTTGATGCAGTTCTTCATGTATGGATGTATGATCGCAATTTCATGGATCGGTGCAAAAGCCATTGTGGCAAGCGGAAATAACGAAGCACTTGGACTTACGACCGGTAAGTTGACTGCACTTATCACATATGCGATGCAGATATTGATGGCACTTATGATGTTATCAATGGTATTTGTCATGATCATGATATCCAGATCTTCAACGGAACGTATCGTTGAGGTGCTTGAGGAGACAACTACGATACAGAATCCGGAGAACCCGGTTCAGACTGTTGCAGATGGTTCGATCGTGTATGATCATGTGGATTTCTCTTACAGCAAACGGGCAGATAAGAAAGTTATTGACGGAGCAGATCTTAAGATCCGATCCGGTGAGACTGTTGGTATTATCGGTGGAACCGGTTCATCGAAGTCTTCCTTTGTCCAGTTGATCCCTCGTCTGTATGATGTGACAGGCGGAACACTTATGGTCGGTGGCGTGGATGTCCGCAAATATGACCTGCAGGTGCTTCGTGATGCAGTTGCAATGGTTCTTCAGAAGAATGAACTGTTTTCAGGGACGATAAAAGAGAACCTCCGCTGGGGAAATGAACAGGCGACGGATGAAGAAGTAAAAGAAGCCTGCCGTCTTGCCTGCGCGGATGAATTCGTTGAGGCGATGCCGGATGGATATGATACCTATATTGAACAGGGTGGAACAAATGTCTCCGGTGGACAGAAGCAGCGTCTTTGTATTGCGCGGGCACTTCTTAAGAAACCGAAGATATTGATCCTCGATGATTCGACCAGTGCGGTTGATACGAAGACCGATGCGATGATCCAGAAAGCATTTGCCGAATACCTGCCGGACACGACCAAGATCATCATTGCGCAGAGAATTTCCTCTGTTCAGCACGCAGATAAGATCGTGGTATTGGATGATGGTAAGATCATGGATGTAGGTACGCATGAAGAATTGATCGTAAAGAGTCCGATCTACAGAGAAGTATATGAATCACAGCAGAAGGGAGGCGGTCAGGATGAGTAAACAGAAGAAACAGATGAACGCACCCGACAGAGAGCAGGGCAGCAGGGTCAATAAAAATACAGCCAAACGGCTGCTGTCCTATATCGGAGCATATAAGAAGACGCTGGTTGTTGTATTTATCTGTATTATCTTAAGTGCACTTGCAAGTGTAGCGTCGGCAATGTTTATCGAGATACTGATCGATGATTATATCATCCCGATCCTTGCAATGGATCATCCGGTCTATACCGGGCTGATCAAGGCACTTTGCATGGTAGGCGTTATTTACCTGATCGGTGTATTTTCTACATGGTTTTATAACTACCTGATGGTAGGGATCGCACAGGGAACTCTGAAAACCATACGAGATGAGATGTTCGAGAAGATGCAGAGCCTGCCAATCCGTTATTTTGATACGCATACACACGGAGATATCATGAGCTGCTATACCAACGATACTGATACGCTCCGCCAGATGATCGCACAGTCCCTTTCACAGATGATCTCATCGATATGTACGGTTGTTGCGGTATTCTGCTGTATGTTATATCAGAGCATTTATCTGACACTGATCGTTGTCGTGATGCTGTTCTTTATCATGAAGCTGGTGAAGGTCATCGGTGGCAAGAGTGGATTTTATTTTATAAAACAGCAGCAGACACTTGGTGCATTAGATGGTTATATCGAGGAAATGGTCAATGGCCAGAAGGTTGTTAAGGTATTCTGCCACGAAGAGAAAGCCAGAGAAGATTTCCAGAAAAAGAATCAGGAATGGCAGCAGGCAGCAGCCAGTGCAAATGGTTATGCAAGCGGAATGATGCCGATGATGAATGCACTTGGTTATGTGCAGTATGTAGTTGTAGCGGTTGTTGGAGCATGGCTTGCGATCTCCGGTGCAACAAATCTGACGCTGGTCGGAACGAATACAGCCACCCTTGGTATGATCGCATCCTTCCTCACGTTGTCGAAGAACTTTACCAATCCGATCTCGCAGCTTTCGAATCAGTTCAATGCGATCGTAACGGCGCTTGCAGGCGCGGAACGTATCTTTAAGCTGATCGATGAAGAACCGGAAGTGGATAATGGTTATGTAACACTTGCAAATGTCAAAGAGGAAAATGGTGAGCTGGTGGAAGTGAAAGAACGAACCGGAATCTGGGCATGGAAGCATCCACATGAGGATGGCAGTCTTACTTACCAGAGATTAGAGGGCGATATCGTTCTGGATCATGTGGATTTCAGCTACAATCCGGACAAACAGATTCTGCGTGATGTGACGCTCTATGCGAAACCGGGTCAGAAGATCGCATTTGTAGGTGCTACCGGAGCAGGAAAAACGACGATCACCAATCTGATCAATCGTTTCTATGATATAGACGATGGTAAGATCCGGTATGACGGAATCAATATTAATAAGATCCGCAAGAAGGATCTGCGGGCATCTCTCGGTATCGTATTACAGGAGGTCAATCTGTTTACCGGAACGGTTATGGAGAACCTGAAATATGGAAATCCAAATGCCACGGATGAGGAATGTATTGCAGCCGCCAAGCTTGCGAATGCGCATAATTTCATTATGATGCTGCCAAATGGTTATGACACGGTGCTTGCCGGAGATGGAAGCGGATTGTCACAGGGACAGCGGCAGTTGATCTCGATCGCAAGAGCAGCCGTATCCAATCCGCCGGTTATGATATTGGATGAAGCAACCTCCTCGATCGATACAAGAACGGAGGCGATGGTTCAGCAGGGAATGGACCGGCTGATGGAAGGCAGAACCGTATTTGTCATTGCACATCGTTTGTCTACAGTTAAGAATTCGGATGTTATCATGGTACTGGATCATGGCGCAGTCATTGAACGTGGTACACATGAGGATCTGATCGCAAAGAAAGGAACCTATTACCAGCTTTATACCGGAGCATTTGAATTGGAGTGATAAATAGTAAAAACTCTACTGTTACCTGTCTCTGGTGGTTGCGCTTATTATAAATAACGTGCTGCGATTTCTGTTTACTGCATATGCCTGATTCGTAAATACTCCTGTGCTAACTCGCGTTCGGTTGAGCGGAGCACTTAGTGAAGACGAGCGTTAGCGTAGTTTGAGGTTAGTGTAGCTTACTCTGATCCGGCAACAACGAAATCTCGCAATATTATTTTATAATAAGCATAATACCCAGCCCTAGGAAGCAGTAGAGTTTTTTGCTATTTTTAGGCAGGCGGTAAATGGTGGATAGCGTATTGATTATAGCATGACTAGGTTTGCTATAAGAGAAAGTTATAACGAATTCTAATATTTATGTATTGTATTTTAGTTGGAATTTGTTATATAATTCATACATTCCGAATAGGAATAGTAAGATAATGATGCGCAGAAACAAAAATTGTATTAAGTTTGAACACTTCGGATTACCAAGACAGAGGCATTTGAGTCCGCCGGTCCTTAGGTGGCGCTGTAAGCGGCAGCTTAGTACCGTTGCAGGACGAAACGAGCGGAAGCGTCCTCTGATTGGTAATGCCGAAAGTGTTCAAACATGATGATATTACGTTACGGCATTAGTAAAATATAAGAAGGAGGAAATGCCATGCGACAGGTATTATGCTTTGGTGATTCAAACACATATGGTTATGTGCCGGGAACGGCAGAACGCTATGACTGGGATACCAGATGGACCGGAATCGTAGGAACCGGACTGATGGAAAAGGGATATATTGTACAGGAGGAAGGGCTGTGTGGCAGAACTACAGTATTTGACGATCCGCTTCGTCCGGGCAGACGTGGCAGTGAACTCCTTCCGATCATATTAGAAACCCATAAGCCGGAAGATCTGATCATTTTAATGCTTGGAACAAATGACTGTAAGACATTTTATGGTGCAACGGCAGGTAGCATCGGACTGGGTATTCGTAAGCTGGTGCGACAGATCCGGGATGGTGCGCCAGCAGCAAAGATCCTTCTGATGTCACCGATCGCACTGGGCGAGAAGGTCTGGGATGGATTTGATCCGGAATTTGGAAAAAATTCTGTACAGGTGTCCAAAGAGCTGCCGGAGATTTACCGGCAGATCGCAGAGGAAGAAGGACTTTATTATCTGGCGGCTTCTGATTATGCCGTACCATCGGAACGGGATCAGGAGCATATGGATGAAGAAGGACACAAGGCGCTGGCAGAAGCGGTATTGGAAAAGATTTCAGAGATTTTGTAATGTGAGTAAGGAGTACAGAGAGAAATTATGGCTGGGGAGACTGTAGACAGAAAAGAAGTATTAAAACAGGCATTTGTGAAGGCTCTGCCGATCACCGGAAGTTATCTCTTTGTCAGTATGGCATACGGACTCACGATGCAGGAAGCAGGACTGTCCTGGCTCTGGTCGCTGTTTACCAGCCTGACGGTATATACCGGTGCATTTCAGTTTGTGCTGGTAACATTCTTAAGCAGTGGGGCATCGATTCTCACGATCGCACTTACTGCGTTGTTTATGAATAGCCGACAGTTCTTTTATGGACTGACATTTGTTGAAGATTTCAAGAAAATGGGTAAGCGTTATCCATATATGGTACACACAATGACGGATGAGACATATGCCGTCAATTGTTCCATGCTGTCTTCTGAGGTGATAAGAGATCGTAACGCAGAGAAGGCAAATGACCGGAAACGTAGATTTGATATTATGTTTTATGTGGCATTATTCAGTCGTATATCCTGGATGGTGGGCGCTGTGCTTGGCGGCATACTCGGTCAGATCCTTCCGGTGAAATTAGAGGGAATCGATTTCTGTATGACAGCGTTATTTATTACGATCGCGATCGATCAATGGAGAAGTGTGAAAGTGCATTTGCCGGCACTTGCCGGGTTTATCGGAGGTGTGCTGTTGCTTTTGTTAATAGGAAAAGATTATTTCCTTCTTCCAACTTTGATTCTGGTATCAGGTCTGTTGCTGATCTGTGAAAGAAAGGTGGAAGCTCATGAATGATCGATATGTATTGATCTGTATTCTTGTGTCGGCGGCAGCTACTTTATTTATGCGGGCACTCCCATTTACCATTCTTGGAAAAAGAAAACAAATCCCTGAGAAAATCCGGTATCTCGGACGAATCCTTCCGGCAACCATCATGGCGGTGCTGATCGTGTACTGCCTGAGGGAAGTACCGACCGAATTCTTAAGCGGCGGCTATAAGAAGTTGATCGCAGCCGCAGTTTGTGTCGTTCTTCATGTGTGGAAAAAGAATACATTTGTCAGCATCATAGGCAGTACGATTGTGTATATGTTATTATGAGAGAGAATACAAATGTAAAGAAAAAGAGGGAAGAACGATATGGATTGGAGTATGTCATTTATTACAGGAATAGACATGGATGCTACAGGAAAGCAAATAGGACGTCTGATTGATAAGGGCAACATCAGTGATAAACATTTAGGAGAAATGATAGGAGTATCAGTTCAGTCAATCAATAAATGGCGGCATTCGCATTGTTTACCGGATATTGAGAATCTGTTTTTGTTGGGACAGATTCTGGGAGCGAAAGTGGAAGATTTTTTCATCTTTAGGGAAATTGAGATTTGTAGAATAGAACAGAAAAAGATAGTTGATTCTACTTCAAAGTATTTGATTGAGTATTATCGAGAATTAATAACGAAGAAGGCTGTTTCAACCAATGGTTGAATGACAAATACAGCAAAAGTCCGTTACAATTTAGAAAAAACAACAGGAGGCATAAAATGGGTATATTTATTTGCTTATCGATTTCTAAATCTGTAACACGTGACGAATGGAAGGCTGTATATGACGAAGCAGCAAAGCTTATTCAAAAATTACCATTTGCAGAAAGAGTAAAGAAAAAAATTCATGATGTAGACACAGTATGTCTGGAACGAACAGTAGAACATAATGAAAATGGAAATAAATACTGTGTGATGTCAGGGGACTATACATTCATGAAAATTGGGGAAGAATTTAATCTCGGACGCAATTTTTTTAAGAATGATGAACCGGAAAAGAAAATGATTGATGCGATCTGTATGGTGCCTACGCATTCATTTGATGGAGTAGAAAGATATCCATGTCATTTGATATGGGAATATAAGACTCAGGGCATGCCTTATCATATTCTTTTGCTAGCGGTTGCCGCTTTGATAGAAGCAAGATTGAAAAGAAAAGCGTTTACATATGGAGATATCTCCAGGGATGAATTTAGGAAGGCAGTTTTGATCGCTAATCAGTATCTGGATAATCCGATAGATATGCCAGACAGCTGTTATATGGAACGCTTTTTTAATCGGGTGATGGATCTTCCAACATCTGTAGAAGAAAAATTGGATATAATAGAAAGATATTATATTGGTGGCAGGACAAAACAGTTTGGTAAGTGTATGTATCAGACATTTTCTGATGAAATTATTGATGCATATTGGAAACCTCAATTCAGTGGTATAGAAATAGACAGTTATAAATTCGAAGATATTGTAGAGAAGTATTACAGATATGGTTTTCGGATGGACGATCTTACCCGCTATGTTGTATTTGACAGCGAGGAGAAAGAAAAACAAATGATATCTTATATTATAAAAAAATGTGAGGAAACTGACAGATTTATACAGAAACTGGATGAGGATAGAATAACATATGGTATAGGGGTAATGGATGTTGAGTGCGTAAAAAATATTATAAAACGGTTTGGAATAATGGAAAATGCACATTTTAGATTTTATCAGCCTGGCGATAAAATACATCCTATATTAATGCAGGTGTTAGGAAGTGACAGGAAAACGCATGATTTCATATTGGAATATGAGGTAGAACGTGAACAGATTGACAGACTAATGAAAAAGGATGCTAAAAGCAGATGTGAATGGATATCAGAGAACAACAGGTATATTTTACTACGTGATATTGATTGGGATCATATATATACAGATATTGAAAATAATCAAGAATCATTTGAGCGGTATTATCCTTTCTTCAGAGTAGAAGTAAAATCGCCGGGGGTTGCGGATACATGCAGAGGTCTTATGCTAAATGATGATTTATATCGGTATAGCAAAGAGCTTATAGGATATGTAGCAGAAACAAGGAAATAAGCAATTGCGAAATGGAGATTACATCATGAACAGATAAAATCCCCAGCTATAATGTTTATTTAAAAGATAAAATGAATAAGCATTATAGCTGGGGATTATTATGTAAAAATAATTATGTTAATGAACTGCACATTAGTGTTCTAACATTGCAATTTTTTCCTGTAATGCAGCAATTTCAGCATCCTTCTCGGACAAAGCAGCGTCCTTCTCGGACAAAGCAGCGTCCTTTTCAGACAAAGCAGCATCTTTTTCTTCCAACGCTTTTTTCATCTGTTCAATCATAAAATTAACAGTATTTTCATCTGCTTTTGCTAAGGCTTGTGAATACATACCGATAACCTCCTTTGGACGATATAAATATTCGGACATATCCCGACAGATCTTTTCCATCCAGGGATAGTCGGATATTAGTGTAGCAAGGTCATTTATAGAATCAGCTGTTAGCAGAGCTAACCATGCATTAAGTTCATTCTTTTCTTTAGCATACTTGTTATTTTTAAATACGTCAAGGGCGACAACATAGTATTCCTGCAAAAGATGAAGATCAATGCCTGTGTTAAAAATTGTTTTTCCATGATGTATAAAAATATCAGAAGATTTGCATTCAGGTGGACTGTCTTCGAACATGACGATTGTATATACAGTCTTGATATCGTGATAGGTGAATTGGTCTCCTTTTTCTCCCTTGACGCGTGTATATTGACGGAGAAGAAGATCGGACGAATAACAAGACATGCGCTCACCTGAAAATGCATAATGTATTTTTTGAATCTCTACATTTGCAATAGAACCATCCTCTAACTGTACAATGATATCCATAATTAATAATGGTGAAGTTGGCAGTAAACGGTTTTCCTGCGATAGAACGCTTTGAACTATAACATTAATTCCTATGATGCTGCTAAGCAAATGAGATAGTCGTCCGGGATAGACATCAGGGTTAAACAGTGCTTTAAAGAATGGATCATAGGTTAAAGGAAGAGATTTATTTCCTTCCATAAATTCTTCAAATCTATTTCGCCATTCATTGTTCAAATCCAGATATTTGCTAAAGGTATTGACATCTTTTTGTAAATCTTTTAAAAAGTCATCTTTTTTCCGAGCCGGGAAAATTTGACGAATATCTACTGACGCGGATTTGTGTGCCGTGGTAGGTGTAATATTATTGCTATCTTCGTTGTGATCATACATTGATTATTCCTCTTAATTTCCGGTACCTGATTTGCCGACATAACTACCATATCAGAAATAAAAGAGAAAAGTTCATAAATGTAATAAATGGTACTGTTTGATGTAACTTTTGGTAAGTGGATGATTATAACGACTATAAAGGAATAAATTAAAAATCCCTTCTGGTTAGATAAAACGTAAACCAGAAGGTGTAATTAAAGGACTTAGTTTATTATAGTTCACAGAGCTTTGGATTGTCAATTCTAGAATGGTTAGGATTTGGTTAAGAAATATAAATACAATATCGGCAATTAAGAGAAATGAAATAACATGTGGTTAAATTTTCCACATGTGGAAAATTGTTAGATGAAGCTAACGGATAAGGACGATGATAAAATGAATGTCAAGTCAAATCCGCATGGTACTTTCTCTTGATTACTGAGTACCGAAAACTCAGTATATATACGGCATCCGAGGCTTATAGGTGGTAGTCAAATCCAGATGGTATGTTCTATAGGTGATAGTCAAATCCACATGGTACATTCTCTTGATTACTGAGTGCTAAAAAGCCAGTATTTATGCAGCTTCCGAGACTTATAGGTCGTAGTTAAACCACATGGTACATTCTCTTGATTACTGAGTGCTAAAAACCAGTATTTATGCAGCTTCCGAGACTTATAGGTCATAGTCAAATCCACATGGTACATTCTCTTGATTACTGAGTGCTAAAAAACCAGTATTTATGCGGCTTCCGAGACTTATAGGTGGCAGAAGTATGACAAAATGAATGGCAAGTATGACAAAATGAATGGCAGAAGTATAACAAAATGAATGACAAGTAAAATCCACATGGTACATTCTTACCTTAATAAGTCGTAAAACACTAGCTTTAGCTGTTTTGCTTATCTGTAAATATAAATTGACATAATAATGTTATTTTGTCACACATTTATAAGTGGCAATAAAATAACAGTGTAGACCACCTATATAGGGAGATAATAAAAAACGACGAATGAAAAAATTAGCACTTTAGGAGCTGCTAACAAACTCATAAAAGTGACGTTCATCAATATTATCAATTCCCATGAGCTTTAAATAATGTGACCAACTGAGATAAAATCTACGACCTCTGGAAATTTAAGGGAGAATATTGAATTGGGGAAACAGTGTTTCTCCAATTAGATCTTTAGGGTAAACAACATAGAATCGTCTCATTAATTTTAGGTTGTCTTGTGTATTTCCTTTACCAAATTTGTTGGTTAGATATTCATAAATGGAATAATAAATGTCCAAATTTTCCACATGTGGAAAAATGTTAGATAAAACTAATGGATAAGAATATAGAAAGAAGTATGATATGCAGATATTTTTATAAAAATCAAAAAAATTTAAATTTCTACTTATAATTTCTTGAAAATCGACAGTAATATAAATATATAAAAAACATTTAAGGAGGAAATAAGATGAACAAGAATAAAAGAATATTACAAACAGAGAACCATCCCGTTTTGGTGGGAAGAAAGGCACAGCTTGATCCGTATCAGCCCGGACTCTTAAGAAAAAGTAAAAATGATATTCTGGAAAAATTTGGTGCGGAATACGAAAAGAAAATCGTGGAAAAATTAAGAAATTATTTTGAAAAACGAGACGAAAAATTCTTGATCTTCGAAAATATATATTTTGAAACAGGAGAATACAATGAAAAATTAAAAGTGTACAGGACAATACAAATTGATATATTGATTGTTACACAAAAATTGATAATCCCGATTGAGGTTAAACATCTAAGTGATGAATATTGTAAACGCATCACTGGAGGAGCGGATTCCAGGACTTGGAATTTAATAAAAAATTTAGGCAGATCAAGAATGACGAATGGTGTCCGACAGAATAGGATGCATACGCAATTTACCAGCGAATTAGTTGAGTTTTTAGGGTTCAATATACCGATTTGTGGCATGACCATAATCGGGGATCTTGATAAAAGCAAAATAGAGGTTCAACAAATGCTGGATGACAATTTAGTTGTGGAAGAAGATATGTTAGATATGGTTGATTATATAATCAAAACGCACTCTACCGCGGAACATTATGATGTTGATGAAATCGGGGCAAAATTAAAAAAATGGATTTGTAGGACTGAGGGAAGAGACATATTACATAAATTTTTCCTACGTAATGTTAAAAAAAATAAGTTGCCGGCGAGGTGCAAGGGGATATTAAAACATAATGATATATGTGTAGATGACTAATAATATATTGACGCTTTAACCTAAGACAGATATAATATTAGCGGATTACTATTTATTAATAAAAAACTTTAAGGGCTGATTTGACAGCCTATGGCCGAGGCAGAAGATCAAAGCATATAAGCAGCATCTTCGTAACGCACTCTGGCGAAGCCGTTGTTGTTTGAGGCATTAGAGCCTTTGTATTAACAGGGGTATCAAACATTGGAAGAAAAACAAAGAAATAAGGTTGAGTTTTAGAATTTTGACACTAGTAATCACAAAATACAATGGGGTATATCTTATAAAAGCACATATGTTTGATACACAGATCATCGGAACTGGATGAGATGCAAACATTGGACTACGATTGCGAACATGAAAGAAGATAGTGTCATTGCTATGTGTGAGATGATATTAGAAATAATGGATCCTGAGAGTAGTGAGACAAAAACGAAAGCCGATGGCATTATTGAAGATTTGATCAAAGCATATGTAGACATGGGATTATCGGGAGAGAAAATTTGTGAAAAGAAAAAACTGTCGCTGAAGTTCGAAACACTGTAGACCTAATTTAAAATCCAATTTTTTGTAAAATCCAAGTTGGGGCAACAATAATATGTTGCCCCTTAAATTTTCAGAATAACTAAACACCGCCATTGTTTTCTGAGAATTATTGTGCTACATTTTTATTAGTGGTATTATTATACGCATAAAGTGAGAAAGGGGTTAAATGAATGAAGAGAGTAAAGAAATTATTAAGTCTGCTGATTACATTTACATTGATTTTCACAATGTCAGGGGTGGTATATGCTGCCGCAGATGATACAGCAACAATTTCAGCATATGAAAAGACGGATAAGAAAGTGGCAGAACTTTCAGCAGCTACTTGTACGATCAAAAAAAATGACAATAAGTATTATTACAAAAATGCATCCGGAAAAACAGATAAAAAGACCGGGTGGAAGAAAAATCAGAACGGGAAGTATGTATATTATGTCGGCTCAAAGGGATATGTAACCGAGAAGATTTCCGGTGGATATTGGTATCATTTTTCCGGCAAGAAATTCGTAAAAAAATCACTTTCTTCCTATAAGAATAAAACCAAAACAATCGGGAAGAAGATTTTTTTTGTTAATTCAAAAGGAAAGATTGTACTGAAATCCGGTTGGGGAAAAGTGTCAGGGGTTTATACTTATTATGTTTCCGGAACCGGTACGGCATCTGTAAAGCTGACGAGAAAGAAATATTATAAGGTGTCAAGAGGCTCTTGGAAAGCCCAGAGTCTTGCAAAACATAAGAATGACCGGGTAAAGATCCATGGAAAATATTTTTATGTAGATAAGAACGGATCAATGATTAAGACTGCCAAGACAGTAAAATCCGGTAATTACAAGTTCACGATCAAGGCGGACGGAACATGTACAAAAACAAAGATTGAAACAAAAACTCCTGACAATTCCAATAGTGGAAAATCAGACGGAAATAACACTGGTAAGACAGATGATACAATTCCGGCGCACACGCATCAGTGGTCGCCTTTGGCAGAAGATCATACTATGTTAAAAGATACGAACTATGTAAAGCATGATGCAATAGTGGAAAATATATACACTGAAATTAAACCGGCTTACAAGAAAGAAGTAAAAGAGGAACGAGATGTTTGCCTCAACTGTGTGTGGAACAAAAAGCCTCAAAATGGGGAACAATGGACAGATCTCGATGGAGATGGAATATGGACAACTCAGGTAGAGGGACAAATATATTTTAAGGAATGTTCATTTAAAAGAGGTAGTGTTGAGGAAAAGTTACATGCTGAAAAATATCCACAACATGGTCAATCAGCAACTTATGATATTTGTATAGGATATGAGATTATTCCTGCCGAATACGACTATGTTCCAACCACAATCACCCCAGAATGGTCCGAGTGGGATGAACACCGGAGATGTACAGTGTGCGGCGAGGAAATGACAATCCATGTAGTTAATGGGGCGTTATCCGAGAGTACAGCGGTTGTTGGGGCGTGCATTCCAGATAAAAGCGGTGATTTGATTACGACCAGTGGTAGCAAGGTTCGGTCGGTTGTTGGTGGAAAGCCTTACAACAAGAGGGTTTACGTTGGAAGTTATGCTTATATGAATGAAACGGATACGAGTTACCTTGATCTTTTAAGACTTCACGGGTTCAATTATTGACACCATTATATCAATATGTTGTAATTAATATAGTTTTGATTCCTTTTTACATTATTTTTTACGGCACCGAACCTAGTTCTCTGAAATAAAAAAGGAAAATAATCTGAAAATAATAATAACAACCAAGGTGAAGAATTTAAATTCTTCACCTTGATTGTATTTTATGGGAAAATAGATAAAAAGTAATTTTGTATTCATCAAACCAAATAAATACCTTTATTAAATACGGAATAGGCAGGAAAGTGTGTGGTGGAGTAGTAAAGAAAACTTCATGGTAATTTAAAACTCAATCTGTAAATTCTCACCGAGGTGTAACAGGAAAACCAGAAAAGTGGGGGAAGAAATAAAGGAAAAAATTTGGGCCGGCCGTCGCAGTTCCCGCCTTGTGTGGGGGCTGCGACCAAAATTAATTTATATAATACGCAATGCGACTGACAAGAAAGATGGAGAGAGGTTTAGCTGTTGTCAGGCATAGAAAAATAAGTTACAATCAAAATTGGAGCGACGGTGGCAGGTGGACTAAGACAAGCTGTTGTGTATGTGCCGCATAAAACTGGAAAGAGAGGTTAGATAATATGCCAAATGATATTGTGAACTATCAGGAGGTGATTGCCGATATAAAGGGAATTATTTCATCTGGTCGTGAAGTAGCTTATAATGCAGCCAATAAGGCTATGGTACTCACCTATTGGCATGTTGGTAAGCGTATTGTGGAGCAGGAGCAGGATGGAAAAGAAAGAGCAAAATATGGTCAGGCTTTAATTGAGGCATTGGCAGATGAACTTACAAAGGAATATGGAAAAAGTTTTTCAAAAAGAAATTTGCAATATTTTCGTAAATTTTATCTTGCTTTTTCTGATGAGCAAATTGTGAACACATGTGTTCACAATCTAAATTGGTCTCATTTTAGAGCACTTTTACGTGTGCCAGATGAAAATGCCAGGTTATGGTATATGAACGAAGCAGCAACAGAAGGTTGGAGCGTTAGAACTTTAGACAGAAATATCAGTACACAATATTATTACAGACTAATGCAGTCACCTAAAAAAGATGCAGTTATTAAAGAGATGATACAGAAAACAACGGAAAGTCAAAAAAATAAATTTGAACTTCTAAAAAGTCCCATTGTTGCAGAGTTTCTAGGCTTTAAAAATGAAGATTCTTATATTGAGAGTGATTTGGAGTCTGCAATTTTGACACATATCAGAGATTTCCTGATGGAGATGGGAAAGGGATTTGCTTTTGTTGCCAGACAGCAGCATATTGTTACTGAGACAGAAGATTATTTTATAGATCTTGTTTTCTATAATATTGAATTAAAATGTTATGTGCTTATTGATTTAAAAATGGGAAAAATTACACATCAGGATGTAGGACAGATTGATATGTATGTTCGTATGTATGATGAACTAAAATGTAAAGAGGGCGATAATCCTACACTTGGAATATTGCTTTGTGCGGAAACAGATGAGGATATAGCAAGGTATTCAGTATTGCATGATAATGACAGGCTTTTTATGTCAAAATATCTCACATATTTGCCGACAAAAGAGCAGTTGAAAGCAGAGATAGACAGGCAAAAGGAAATATTTTATATGCAGCATCCGACATTGTCTGAGAAAGAAAAATAAAATATTGTGCTACATTTTTATTAGTGGTATTATTATACGCATAAAGTGAGAAAGGGGTTAAATGAATGAAGAGAATAAAGAAATTATTAAGTCTGCTGATTACATTTACATTGATTTTCACAATGTCAGGGGTGGTATATGCTGCCGCAGATGATACAGCAACAATTTCAGCATATGAAAAGACGGATAAGAAGGTTGCAGAACTTTCAGCAGCTACTTGTACGATCAAAAAAAATGACAATAAGTATTATTACAAAAATGCATCCGGAAAAACAGATAAAAAGACCGGGTGGAAGAAGAATCAGAACGGGCAGTATGTCTATTATGTCGGCTCAAAGGGATATGTAACCGAGAAGATTTCCGGTGGATACTGGTATCATTTTTCCGGCAAGAAGTTCGTAAAAAAATCACTTTCTTCCTATAAGAATAAAGCCAAAACAATCGGAAAGAAGATTTTTTTTGTTAATTCAAAAGGCAAGATTGTACTGAAATCCGGTTGGAAAAAGGTGTCAGGGGTTTATACTTATTATGTTTCAAAAACCGGTACGGCATCTGTAAAGCTGACTGGAAAGAAATACTACAAAGTGTCAGGTGGAGCCTTCAAAGCTCAGAGCCTTGCAAAATATAAGAATGACCGGGTAAAGATCCACGGAAAATATTTCTATGTAGATAAGAACGGATCAATGATTAGGACTGCCAAGACAGTAAAATCCGGTAATTACAAGTTCACGATCAAGGCGGATGGAACATGTACAAAAACAAAGATTGAAACAAAAACTCCGGATAGTTCCAATAGTGGAAAATCAGACAATACAGGTGAAAATAATAACGGTAAGACAGATGATACAATTCCGGCTCACACGCATCAGTGGTCACCTCTGGCAGAAGATCATACAATGTTAAAAGATACGAACTATGTAAAACATGATGCAGTTGTTGAAAATGTATACAAAGAAATTAAACCGGCTTGGGATGAAAAAATATGGGAGGATAAAACAGTTTGTTTAACATGTGTGTGGAATAAAAAACCAAAAGAAGGAGAAGAATGGACTGATCTTGATGGTGATGGAGTATGGACAGCTCCAGTAGAGGGATGGGTTTATTTTCCAGAATGTGTTATTGATTATGAAAAACACAAAAAAGAAACTGGACATACGAAGCCTACGGAAACACGAGTTGTTACCGGTATAACCCATCATCCTGCCGAATACGCCTATGTTCCAACCACAATCACCCCAGAATGGTCCGAGTGCGATATGAATGTTAGGTGTACAGTTTGCAACGAAATGATGAAGATTCATGTGGTTAGGACCTATGATCCATACAGTGTAAAGTGTACTCCGGAAAAAAGTGGAGATTTGGTAAATATATACGGAAAGAAGTATGCCTCAGTTACGGCAGGCGTTTCGTATGAGGACTAATTATTGACACTATTATATTAATATTGTACTGTTAATACAGTTTTGATTCCTTTTTACGGCACCGAACCTAGTTCTCTGAAATAAAAAAGGAAAATAATCTGAAAATAATAATAACAACCAAGGTGAAGAATTTGAATTCTTCACCTTGATTATATTTTATGGGAAAATAGATAAAAAGTAATTTTGTATTCATCAAACCAAATAAATACCTTTATTAAATACGGAATAGGCAGGAAAGTGTGTGGTGGAGTAATAAAGAAAACCTCATGGTAATTTAAAACTCAATCTGTAAATTCTCACCGAGGTGTAACAGGAAAACCAGAAAAGTGGGGGAAGAAATAAAGGAAAAAATTTGGGCCGACCGTCGCAGTTCCCGCCTTGTGTGGGGGCTGCGACCAAAATTAATTCACATAATACGCAATGCGATCGGCAGGAAAGATGGAGAGAGGTTTAGCTGTTGTATTAGAACGCATCGCTTCGATCATTTGACAGACCGCCCATCTGTTTGCGGTAAGCATTCGGTGTCAGACCATATTCTTTTTTAAAACAATTTACAAAATGACTGCAGGACGCAAAATACAGAAATGAACTGATTTCTGTACAGCTTGCCTGGCTGTTTAACAGCATGTAGCGGGCCGCCCTGCATTTTTCTTTTATGATATATTGTGAGAGACTGCAGTTCATATCTTTTTTGAACAGACGGGTCAGATAGTCCGGGTGGAGCTTCACTGCATCGGCGACATCCGATACCCGGATCGGTTCTGTGATATGGCTGTTAATGTAGGAGACGACCTGCATGACATGATAAGACAGTCCGGGACTGTTATGAAGCTCGTGCATGGCAAGTACAAAATCCTTCACAACAGCCCCTTTTCGCGGATCCAGTTGTTCCGGTGTCAGACATGCATCGATCTTTCGGATATGCATATCACTTAAAGTATAGGCCTGTTCCGGATCCAACCCGGCTTCGATACAGAAACGTGTGATCATGGCAGTCAGAATGACCAGGTGGTATTTTTTGTTCTGCAGTGGGGATGAAGACAGCTTTCCCATGCCTTCCATGGTATCTGCATTCATATTTAGTTTCAGTAGCTCCATATCCCCATTTGCGATCCGCCGGTAAAATGAATACTCTGCCTCCATCGGCAGGTGATAAGACTGTTCCTCCTGCTGCGTTAATAACAGTTTCTGTAATTCTTTATTCATGGAAATACTCCTTTCATATAATATACAGCTATAAAAAATATTTGCATACAAGCAGTACTTTTTCAAATGAACGGATTGTACATCACCAAAAATACAATCAGAACAATGAAGGTCAGCTATTTGATATAAAAATCGGATATGTTATATTCCATACATATGCATTTATAGTATCATAAATTCAGAAAATAACAATTACAATTTATTATTTGCTAAATGAAAAGGAGATCATGCATATGAAGACATGGAAAGGGTATCAGAAGGGTGTTAATCTGGGAGGCTGGTTTTCCCAGTGTGATTATTCCGAGGACAGATTCAATAATTTTATTACGGAAGATGATTTTAAAGAGCTTACAAGCTGGGGACTGGATCATCTCAGGCTGCCGGTGGATTATAATCTGGTAGAGACAGAAGACGGACAGTATAAGGAAGAAGGTTTTGCACGGATCAAACGCGCGCTGGAATTGGGACATAAATATGGTTTCAATATGATCCTTGATCTGCATAAGACCGCTGGTTATTCCTTTGATCCGGGAGAAAAACAGAGTGGATTTTTTGGAAACGAAGCTCTTCAGGAACGCTTCTACAGATTATGGGAAGAATTTGCAAAGCGCTTTGGCGGATATGGAGATAAAGTTGCATTTGAATTATTAAATGAAGTAGTAGATAAAGAAGATGGTGCTGTATGGGCAGAGATCGCACCAAAGTGTGTAGAACGTATCCGTGCATATGCACCGACAACTGATATTCTGATCGGTGGTTACTGGCATAACAGCGTGCAGGCAGTCAGAGATATTCCGATGCCGATGGATGAACATATCATATATAATTTCCACAGCTATGACCCTCTTCTTTTTACACATCAGGGCGCACAGTGGGTAGATGACATGCCGGCGGATTATCATATGGAATTCAAAGGCAGCATGGAAGATTTTTGTGCATATGCAAAAGCACACCTGCCTGCAAAGCTTGCCGGAACGCTGTCGATCCTTGATTATAAGGGAAATCTTGATTCAGCATATTTTGAAGATCTGTTTGCCGATGCGATCGCTGTTGCAAAGGAACGAAACGTAGCACTTTATTGCGGAGAATATGGCGTGATCGAAAACGCAGACCCGGCAAACACTGTATTATGGTATAAAGCTATCCATGAAGTATTTGTAAAATACGGTATCGGTCGTGCGGCATGGTCATACAAGGAGATGGACTTCGACCTTCGCGCTGACCGCCTGAAACCGGTATTTGCTGAACTCAAGAAATATTTTTAAGGCTGTTTAT
Organism: Lachnospiraceae bacterium GAM79; assembly: GCA_020735665.1. NCBI lineage: Bacteria > Bacillati > Bacillota > Clostridia > Lachnospirales > Lachnospiraceae > Lachnospiraceae bacterium GAM79. Next base: position 1,874,387 of record CP085928.1, on the reverse strand, counting down.
CCATATACCCGGGTAAGACAGATAGAGATGGTGGGTTGGTTGTAACATTTGCATAATTTCCGAATAGAAAGGTCACATTGCCGGCGAATGCGGGTGCATGTCTGAGCCCGGAGGGCGAGTTTGCACAAGAGCATGAGCGGATCGAGCATGTGTACCTTTCTCGGAAATGAAGCAAGTCTCAACCAACCCACCATCTCTGTCTGCCTTACCTGGGCCATGGCATTCTTTTAATCAAGGCGTTAATTCTATTTAAGAAACTTTTTCCGGCGTATGCTTGCTTATTCTTTTCGTATGGATTATAATAACAAAAGCTGATTTTTATAGTTAGAAAAGAAGTAGGAGAAAACAAGATGGTAAACGAAGAAAAGGTCAGATTAATGACCAGACTTGCCATGTATGAACAATCAACGGGAAAAGAAGATCTGGAAAAAGGCAGATACTTCAAATCAGATTATGTAAAATATAATTGCCTGAAAACCTTAGTGTCTACAACGATCCTGTTTGTGATAGTTGTAGCGGCATATATTTATTATAACATGGGTAAGCTGATTACAGAGCTGGTAGATCTTGATCTGCTTGGTATGGCCTATAAGCTATTGATCGTATATGCACTTGTATGTATATTATTTATGGTTCTTGCATGGTTTCTATACTCCCATAGATACGCCAAGGCAAAACCTCATATTATAAGATACAATCAGGATCTTAAAAAACTGATCGCATTTTATGATAATGAGGATAAGACCAAAGGAAAGAAAAGGAGGAAGTAATCATGGCATCATTGCTGAGTTTTCGAGATGGTATAAAAAATTTCTGCAGTAAATATGATAAGATCGTGGTACCGGTGATCAGATTTGTGCTTGCACTGCTGATGTTTTGGTCGATCGTACATATAACAGGGGGACATAATGAGACAGCATCCAGCGGATTGATCATTTTCCTGTTATCGGTAGTATGTGCGTTTGTTCCGGATGGACTTGGATATGTATTTGGCGGAGTAATTGCATTTATGAATTATTTTTCCGCAAGCAAGGAGATCGGAATATCATTTATCATCATATTTATTGTGATGTATTGTCTGTATATCCGTTTCTTCCCGAAAACAACATGGATCATGATGTATGCTCCGCTGTTCTTTGTACTGAAGCTGCAGTATCTGCTTCCTGTTCTGGCAGGCATGATCGTTGGACCTACAGCGATCGTACCGATGGCATTCGGTGCAATATTTTATTATTTCTCAATGGATGCGGCAGATTATCTGAAGGAACTGGAGAAATCAACAGATCCGGAAAATATGCTTGAAAGTTACAAATATATATTCCAGCATTTGATTGATAATAAGAATTTATTGCTCACAGTTGCAGTATTTGCGGTTGTGTTGGTGATCGTATATGTTATCTACCGGATGTCTGTAGAATATTCATGGTATGCGGCTATCATTGTCGGTGGTTTATTTGAAATTATTCTTTTCCTGATTGGAAATGTCGTTTTAGAGGCAAGTATTTCGGTTGGACAGATTTTGCTTGGTTCCGTATGTGCAGTGATCATCGGAGTGATCGTACAGTTCTTTAAAACAGTTGTGGATTATTCAAGAGTTGAGAATACACAGTTTGAAGACGACGAATATTACTACTATGTTAAAGCTGTTCCGAAGATCGTTATGGCAAAACAACAGAAAAGTGTAAGAAAGATCAACGCCTCATCACAGGACTCTATGGAGGACGATACGATCAGTGGTGTTACCAGATAATAGAAATTCCTGCATATGACCTGACTATATTGTCAGGTCATAACTGTATATGACAACAGATCACGGCTCAGGCTTTGCCTGACTTATAACAGCTTGTGGAAAGGAGAGATATCAAATGGATAAGCTTATGGCTTTTTTAAAGACCTATTTTGACTGGTTTTATATTACCAGACCGGATGTTAGTGATATTATTGAGATCCTGATACTCTCGTATGTCATCTATAAAATACTGCTTTGGTTTAAGAGCAGTCGTGCTTGGACGTTGTTAAAAGGTATTGTATTGATATTTTTATTTACCATGCTTGCATCTTTATTGCAGTTCAATACGATTCTGTATATTTTAAAAAATGTGTTCAGCATCGGTATTCTGGCGGTGATCATTCTGTTTCAGCCGGAGTTCCGTCGTGGACTTGAAACATTGGGACGAAAGAAGTTTTTTGACTACATCATGCACGAGGATACAGAAGAAAGAGGACTGTCTGATAAAACGATATACGAATTGATCAAGACCGTGACGGTTCTTTCTGCAAATCGGACAGGAGCCTTGATCGTAATTGAAGATAAGGTTGCTCTTGGCGAGTATATTGATACAGGAATTCCGATTGATGCGGTGGTTACCAACCAGTTGCTGCTTAACATATTTGAGCATAATACACCGCTCCATGACGGTGCGGTTATTCTTAGAAATAACAGAGTTATTGCGGCAACCTGTTATCTTCCGTTATCTGCAAATCTTTCTATTAATAAGGAACTGGGAACAAGACATCGTGCAGGGGTTGGTATCAGTGAGGTATCAGACAGCGTGACGCTTATCGTATCTGAGGAGACCGGTTCGATATCGATCGCAAAGGGCGGAGAACTGTATCGGAATCTGGATACAGAGAGTGTTCGTAAGCATCTGGAGCTTTTGAGTCAGGATGATGTAAAGAAGAAAGATGAACGTCGCCTGAAAGACAGTAAACGTAGACGTAAGAGTACAAAGAAAAGTACCGGGAAAAAGACGGACTCGAATAATATAAAAAACGGAAGGTCTTCTGACAACAGAAAGGAGGCTGACAGTGATGAAAGATAAATTATTCAGTAATTGGGGACTGAAACTTCTGTCATTGATCCTTGGATTTATCGTATGGGTGACTGTTTTGAATGTAGATGACTATTCAACTACACGGCAGATCAAAGATATACCGGTTACTTTGATAAATACAGATGCGATCACGGATAAGAATCAGTTGTACGATATTGTATCCGGTGAAACGGTAGACATAATTATAAAGGGCAGACGATCTGTTGTGAATTCGCTTGGGGCATCTGATTTTACTGCAGTTGCAGACATGTCAAAATTATCGATCACAAATGCTGTCAACATTACAGTAACAGCAAATTCTCCGTCCGTTAATAATAACATCAGTATTACGATCGTAGATAATGTGCTTCAGGTTGAACTGGAGGAAGAACAGACAGCATCCCTTCCTGTAACGGTAACTACAAAAGGAGAGACTGCAAAGGGATACACAACAGGTGTTCCGGTATCTACACCAAATCTGATAACGGTTAAAGGTGCGGCAAGTGTGATCGAACGGATAGAAAAAGCAGAGGTGCAGGTGGATGTATCAGGACGATCATCTGATGTAACAGCAACATGCACACCAATCTTCTATGATGCAAATGGTGAAGAGATATCCGGTAAGAAGCTGGAAAGCAAGGCCACGGGAATCTTGGTAACTGTACCGGTGTATAAGACGAAAAAGGTAGCTGTCAAGATTGAGACAACAGGTGTCCCGGCGGAGAACTACAAAGTTGTCAATGTAGAATATGTTCCAAGTGAGATTACGGTCGGCGGTCCTGCAGATGTGTTACAGAATCTGACAGAGATAAAGATAGATGACATTGATGTAGCCGGATGTAATGAGGATCTTGAAAGTACGATTGAGGTTGCAAAATATCTGCCTGAAGGCGTTGTACTTGCTGATGAGAATACAAGTATCAGTGTGCGTGTCACAATTGAGCGGAATATCAGCAGAACGATGACGGTATCGGCAGAAGACATTACGATCAATAATAAAATGACCGATTATGATTACTCGATTCAGTTCCCGGAGGGGAATACGGTTGTGATATCCGGTCTGTCAGATGAAGTGTCCAAGCTTACTGCGAAGGACTTAAAGATTATAGTTGATGCAGAGACATTGTCCGTGGGAACAAATACTGTTGAGCTGTCGATAGAAGACAGCGATACATATACGATCGAGAGTACCTGTAAGGTAACGATTGAGGTTACGGCTATGCCATGATACGGTAATAACAGGCAATAGTAAAACGCTGGATCAGGCAGTTTCGCTATTGCCTGTTTATATATTATGCAGAAGGGAGATTGATATATGGAACAGGTGAATGAGAAAATAGCAAGGTTAAAAGAAATTGTTGAAGAATCCGAACGTATGGTTTTCTTTGGTGGGGCAGGTGTTTCTACAGAGAGTGGAATTCCGGATTTTCGAAGTGTAGACGGACTCTACAACCAGAAATACAAATATCCGCCGGAAACGATCATCAGCCATAGCTTCTATATGCGTGATCCTGAAGAGTTTTACCGGTTTTATAAAGATAAAATGATTTATCGGGATGCAAAACCGAATATGGCACATAAAAAACTTGCCGAACTGGAAGCACAGGGCAAGCTTGCAGCGATCGTAACACAGAATATTGATGGTCTGCATCAGATGGCAGGAAGTAAGAATGTGATCGAGTTGCATGGCTCTATTCACAGAAATTATTGTACAAAATGTCACAAATTCTACGATCTGGATTATATTATTCAATCAGATGGTGTACCAAAATGCAGTTGTGGTGGAATAATTAAGCCGGATGTAGTATTATATGAAGAGGGGCTGAACAATGACGATATCGAGAATGCAATCCGGTATATTTCGGAAGCAGATACATTGATCATTGGCGGAACTTCATTGGTTGTTTATCCTGCCGCCGGATTGGTTCGGTATTTCAGGGGAAAACATCTGGTAGTTATTAATATGTCACCGACACAGACGGACGGTCAGGCAGATCTTCTGATCGCTGACAAGATCGGAAAAGTGCTGGGACAATTATAAAAATGAAAATAAAACGAAATGGAGAAAGACATGAACAAACTAGACCTTCAAAAAAAGGCTGTTGACATCCGTAAAGGAATTATTTCCTCCGTACATTCTGCAAAAGCAGGACATCCGGGCGGATCACTTTCGGCAGCAGACATTTTTACTTATCTTTATTTTGAGGAATTACATGTAGATCCGAAGAATCCAAAGGATGAGAACAGAGATCGTTTTGTATTATCCAAAGGACATACAGCACCGGGTTACTATTCAGCCCTTGCTGAGAGAGGATTTTTTCCGGTTGAGGATCTTCTGACTCTGCGGCATATCGGTTCTTATTTACAGGGACACCCGGATATGAAGCATATTCCTGGTGTGGACATGTCATCCGGTTCTCTCGGACAGGGACTTTCCGCAGCAGTCGGTATGGCACTGGCAGCGAAGATGTCCGGTAAGGAATACAGAACCTACTGTCTGTGCGGAGACGGAGAGATCCAGGAGGGACAGATCTGGGAGGCTGCTATGTTTGCAGGTCACAGAAAGCTGGATAACCTTTTAGTGATCGTAGATAATAATAACCTTCAGATCGACGGAACCGTTGAGGATGTATGTTCCCCATATCCGATCGATAAGAAGTTTGAAGCATTTAATTTCCATGTAATTAATATCGACGGAAATGATTTTGATCAGATCGATGCAGCATTCAAGGAAGCAAAGGCAACCAAGGGAATGCCGACAGCGATCATCGCCCATACCGTAAAAGGTAAGGGAGTATCCTTCATGGAGAACAATGTGGGATGGCATGGCAAAGCTCCGAATGACGAGGAGTATGCGATTGCAATGGAAGAACTGGAAAAGGCAGGTGACGTGTTATGTCAGAAGTAAAGAAGATCGCAACAAGAGACAGCTATGGTAATGCATTGGTTGAGCTTGGAAAAGAACATGAGAACCTGATCGTACTGGATGCAGACCTTGCAGCAGCAACAAAGACCGGAATCTTCAAGAAAGCATTTCCGGAACGCCATGTAGATTGTGGTATCGCAGAATGTAACATGGCAGGCATCGCAGCCGGAATGTCAACCTGTGGATATGTGCCGTTTATGAGCTCCTTTGCGATGTTTGCGGCAGGCAGAGCCTTTGAACAGGTGAGAAACAGTATCGGATACCCACATCTAAATGTAAAGATCGGAGCAACCCACGCAGGTATCTCCGTAGGAGAAGACGGAGCGACCCACCAGTGTAATGAAGATCTTGCCCTGATGAGAGAGATCCCTGGCATGGTGGTTATCAATCCATGTGATGATGTAGAAGCAAGAGCAGCCGTAAAGGCAGCATATGAATATGTAGGACCTGTCTATATGAGATTTGGAAGACTGGCAGTACCGGTCATCAATGATGAGACAACCTACAAGTTTGAGATCGGCAAGGGCGTAGAATTACGTCCTGGAAAGGATATCACGATCATAGCAACCGGACTTCCGGTATCTGAGAGCTTAGAAGCTGCGAAGATGCTGGCAGAGGACGGTATCGATGCACAGGTGATCAATATCCACACGATCAAACCGCTTGACGAGGAACTTGTCGTAAAGGCAGCACAGGCAACCGGCAGAGTGTTCACGGTAGAGGAGCATTCGATCATCGGTGGACTCGGCTCAGCGGTTATGGAATGTCTGGCAGAGAAGAATCCGGTTAAGGTAACAAGAATCGGTGTTCGCGATACCTTCGGTGAGTCCGGCCCGGCAAAAGACCTGCTTCATAAGTATGAACTCGACGCAGAGGGCATTTATAAGCAGATTAAAGCAGCATTATAAAATTTCATAAGATTCTTCCGGGAGTCTTTGAAACAAAATAAAAGACAGTATTATATATTATTCCGCAAGTCACTTTCGTTCTATCCTCATGTAACGGTACTAAGCTCCCGCCTGTCAGCGGATCGCTAAGGACCGACATTCGGACAGGCTTGCTTCATAATATTAATACTGTCTTTCATTTTGCTTAAAGTACCGATGGCAGATTTAACTTGTAAAATTTTTATAACGCTGCTTTTTCTATTGTGAAACAACCTGTTTAGAAGTTGCTGACTATGACATAAAAATGCACGGTACATTATCGTTATGGAGCAAGAACTTTCGAGCATCAATGTCTAGGGCAAAAAATGGGAAATAGCATTACTATTATGCAGCAAGCCTGTTCCAACGCCGGTCCTTAGTGAGTCGCCATAGGCGAGGAACTTAGTACCGTTGCGTTGGAATAGAGTGCAAACGACTTGCGTAATAATATGTGATGTATTTCCCATTTTGTTTCAAAGATATACGAACGTGTCTTGCTCCATAATGATAATGTTCCTCTATCATAATTCTAAAATCTTCGGCGCAGTTCTTAAATAAGGATAAAGTCGGTTGACAGAAGCCGGAAGTTTCATTTATCATATCAAGTAGAGTATATCTAAATCTATTATTTCAATAAAATCTTTTCATTCATTGTTCCGTTCATGTTTGGAACAGATACGAAAAATCTATAAAAAGATCAGGAAATAAAACTACATAGGGACAGAGAATTGACAGATCAAAGGGACACTTATACTTATTGTTGTGTACAATCCAGTGAAACAATATGCGTTGGAGCGATAACAGGGGCTTTTATATGTGTACCGGAAAGGGAGGTTGTTTATGCAGGAACAGAAAGTCGAACAGGAAATTGATATCACGAAATTATCGAATGAATTTACTTACAGAAAATACATGATGAGCAGGGACTCCGTACGGCATTTATTTTCTAAATTAAGTGTTGCGGAATATGTCGCACTGCAAAGTATAGAGGCGATCAGCGGAGATTCCGCTATTTATGGAGGAAAGGCATATCTGACCGATCTATCGGTGCGTATGCAGATGAGTATCCGTAAGACATCAAAGGCAGTCCGGGATCTCAGAGATCGTGGCTATGTCAAATGGTCACATGATGGAAATGGTACGGACGGAACTTATGTAACGATCACGGATGCCGGTGCGAAACAGCTTCATGAGCAGGAAACGATCATTAAGGACTTTTACGGAAATGTAATTAACAAATTCGGCAAAGAGAATATGATCAATCTGTTGATCCTGATGAAGGAGCTGGATACGGTTATGGAGAGTGAGATTGAAGAAATGCAGGTGGTGAAGAATGATGATGAGTCTGATGAAAATGAATGAGTATGTGGCAATACAGGAAAAGATATGCGAGAAAAATGATTATATCGCACCAAGATTATATGATGAATATGGAGTAAACCGCGGACTTCGCGATGACCGCGGAGTTGGTGTATTGACCGGTCTGACGAACATTTCAAAGATTGTATCCTCTAAGGTGCAGGATGGCAAGAAAGTACCTTGTGACGGAGAACTTTGGTACAGGGGTTATCGGGTGGAGAATCTGATCGGAAGCCTGGGAGAAGATGAACTGGGATTTGAAAAGGTGGCATATCTCTTGCTGATGGGTGAGCTGCCAAATGCAGAGGAACAGCATGAATTTGAGAAGATCATCGGTGGGCTTCGTACGCTGCCATCGAATTTTACAAGAGATGTTATCATGAAAGCGCCGACAGAGGATATCATGAATTCCATGACACGTAGTATCCTGACGCTTGCATCGTATGATAAGAATGCAAAGGACACCAGTGTGAATAATTCTCTGCGTCAGTGTATCCAGCTGATCAGCGAATTCCCGATGCTGGCTGTATATGGATATAATGCATACAATCACTATGTAAAGAACGATAGTATGTTCATCCATCGTCCGGCAAAGAATCTGTCAACGGCTGAGAATATTCTCATGCTGCTTCGTCCGGATAAGAAATATTCCAAGGTAGAGGCGAAGGTACTTGATACGGCACTGATCCTTCATATGGAGCATGGTGGCGGTAATAATTCAACCTTTACAACAAGAGTTGTTACATCTTCCGGTTCTGATACCTATTCCACAATGGCGGCTGCTATGTCATCCTTAAAGGGACCAAAGCATGGTGGTGCCAATATCAAGGTTATGGAAATGATGGATAATATTCGCGAACATATAAAAGACTATGAAGATAAAGATGAGATAGAAGCATACTTAAGCAAGATACTGAACAAGGAAGCATTTGACAATAAGGGACTGATCTATGGTATGGGACATGCCGTATACTCCCTGTCAGATCCGAGAGAGCGAGTGTTCAAGGATTATGTCGTTAAGCTGGCTCATGAAAAGGGCAGGGAAAAAGATCTCAGGTTGTACGAGAACATAGAGGAGCTTGCCCCGGAGCTGATCGCAAAGCAGCGTAAGATCTTCAAAGGTGTAAGTCCAAATGTGGATTTCTACAGCGGATTTGTATATGATATGCTGGGAATCCCGATGGAGCTTTACACAGCGATGTTTGCAGTCGCACGTATCGTTGGATGGAGCGCACACAGGATCGAGGAGCTGATCACGAATAACCGGATCATGCGTCCGGCATATATGAGTATCATGGAGAAAAATCCCCAGATATAACCAATAGCCAAAAACAAAGCATAGTTTATAACATGAAAACAGACAGTTTATAAGGACCCATTGAGGTTCTTATAAACTGTCTGTTTTTATGTATGGATCGTTGTATCAGTTATAAAATAAATCAGATAATACAGAAGAAAATTTACAGAAGGAAATATATAGAAGGAAATATACAGAAGGAATCCGCATAAACATATATTTTACATAAATAGAAAAGCAACGGATCACATATACTTAGAAAGAAATGTAAAATTTCCAGATGCTTTTCAGGGGTTATCAGAAAGAACCGGAAATAAGGGAAATTATTTGGGGGATGCCGGTAATACATTGAAAATAAATGATTTTACCATGATTTTACAAAGAATTTTCAAATGCTTGATAGCGACAAAAATCGGGATGATGTAAATTGAAGAACAGTGAAGCAGAAGAGAGATAGATGGTATATGAAAGTAACACTTGAAGATGTAAAGAAGAACAAAGCGGTTCAGACATATATAAGGATGGCAGATGAATCTCTGCGCGCAATGGGATATACGGAGCATGGATTTGCACATGTAGAACGTGTGGCAGAGACAGCAAGGGAGATACTGCTGACACTTGGATATTCCGAGCGGGAAGCAGAGCTTGCGAGCATTGCGGGGTATCTGCATGATATCGGAAATGTTGTGAACCGGGAAGGACATGCGCAGTCCGGTGCGGTCATGGCATTTCGGATATTAGATGATATGGGAGCAGACCCGGAGGACACAGCTGTAATTATAACAGCAATTGGAAATCATGATGAGTCAGCAGCATTTCCGGTAAATCCGATCGCAGCAGCATTGCTGATCGCGGATAAAAGTGATGTGAGAAATTCAAGAGTCAGGAATACGGATATTTCATCCTTTGATATTCATGACAGAGTGAACTATGCCGTAAAAGAAAACAAACTGAAGATTACCAGAGATTCACATATTGAGCTGAAGTTAAAGATCGATAAATCTATGTGTGCCGTTATGGATTATTTCGAGATCTTTTTACAGCGTATGATCCTGTGCAGGAAGTCGGCAGAGGTGCTTGGGCTGGAATTCTGGCTTACGATCAATAAACAGCGGGTAATCTGACAGGGGGTGTATGGCGATTCAAAGAATATTTCATTACATAAAAGAGAAAATAACAGGAGCGATTCAAAGAATGAATAACGAAGAAAAGAATCTGAAAAATCAGGAGTCTGTAACTACAGATGGAACAGAGAAAGTAACGATCATAACAGGTAATACGGATGTATCTGAGGATTGTTCAAATGATGACATACGAAAGGATGAATCAAAAAACAAAGTAAAGGGTATTCGGTTTGGAAGAAAAAATAAGCAGAAGGAAGAAAGTGAGAAAATACAGGAAGAGAAGCCGGTAAAAAAGGTGAATCATGTCGGACTGTATGAAAATCGTGAATTATCATGGTTGAAGTTCAATGAGCGTGTGCTGGAGGAGGCAGAAGATACCTGTGTTCCATTGTGTGAGCGGATGACATTTCTGTCTATTTTTCAGAGTAATCTGGATGAATTCTTTATGGTGCGTGTCGGTTCTTTGGAGGATCAGAAGCTGTTAAGCCAGAAGCTTCGGGAGAATAAGACGAATATGACAGCGGGAGAGCAGATCGATGCAATCTTAAAGCGTGTATCCGAGTTGAATGACAGGAAGGATGCCATCTATACGTCTATTATGAAAGAGGTTGGAGAGAAAGACGTTCATCTGACTGATTTCAAAGCACTTACAAAATCGGAGAGCAAATATCTGGAAGAATATTTTATGAAAGAGATTGTGCCACTGTTATCTGTTATGATCGTGGGAAGAAAGCAGCCGTTTCCATTTTTGAAGGGACAGGAGATTTATGCGCTTGCGGTTCTTGGAACACGAAGTGACAAGAAAAAGATCGGAATCATTCCGTGCAGCAGTTCTGTATTCCCAAGACTGATCCGGATTCCGACGAAGGATGATACTTATATGCTGGTCGAAGAACTGATCCTGCATTTTCTGCCAAAGGTTTATAAAGGCTATAAGGTTCTTGAAAAATCCGTGATCCGTGTAACGAGAAATGCGGATATTGATTTTAATGCAGTCTATGATGAAGACCTTGATTACAGAGATAAGATGGCACAGATCGTAAAGCTCAGAAAGAAGCTGGCACCTGTACGACTGGAATTATCCCGAGATATTAATGGAGATATGATAAAGCAGGTATGCGAGTATGCAGAGATGGAGGAACCGCATGTGTTCTTAAATCAGGCACCGCTTGACCTCTCCTTCTTGTTACAGATTGAGGATATCCTGAGAAAGGATGCAACGCTTGTCTATCAGAGACGTGTGCCACAGGCATCTCCGATGCTAAAGAGCAATGAGCATATCATACCACAGATATTGGATCATGATGTATTGTTATCCTATCCGTATGAGAGCATCAAACCGTTTTTGCAGATGCTTCAGGAGGCTGCCCGCGATCCGGAGGTTATCTCTATTCGTATGACACTTTACCGTCTGGCAAGAAACAGCAAGGTGGTAGAGGCTTTGACCGAAGCTGCCGAAAATGGCAAGCAGGTTGATGTGCTGGTTGAATTAAAGGCCAGATTTGACGAGGCAAATAATATCGAGTGGAGTCGGACATTAGAGGATGCGGGCTGCCATGTTGTATATGGTATAGATGGCTTAAAGGTTCATTCAAAGCTATGCCTGATCACCAGAAAGGTTGGAGATGAGATTCAGTATATTACACAGGTGGGAACCGGAAATTATAACGAAAAGACTTCCAGATTATATACGGATCTGTCACTGATCACGGCAGATAAAAGGATCGGTGAGGAGGCAGCAAAGGTATTCCAGGCAATCCTGCTTGGTTCCGTGGTAGAAGATATGGAGCATCTGCTGGTTGCACCAAAATGTCTTCAGAATAAAGTAATTGCTATGATCGAGAATGAGATTCAGATCGCAAAGGAAGGAAAGCCGGCTTATATCGGAATCAAGATCAATTCGCTGACAGATAAGAAGATCATAGATAAGCTGATCGATGCATCCAGAGCCGGAGTAAAGATCGATATGGTGATCCGTGGTATTAACTGTTTGAGAAGCGGAATACCGGGGGATACCGATAATATCCATATTGTAAGTATCGTGGGGCGTTTTCTGGAACATTCCAGAATCTATATATTCGGAACGCATGACAGAGATAAGGTCTATATCGCATCGGCTGATTTTATGACGAGAAATACACTTCGCCGTGTGGAGGTCGCAGCACCGCTTTATGATGAGACGGTAAAGAATAAAGTTCGTAAGATATTTGCAACGATGCTTCGGGATAATGTGAAAGCGAGAGAGCAGCAGCCGGACGGCAGCTATAAAAAGCTTCCGATGGTCGGACCTGTGTTGAATTCTCAGGAATATTTCTATGAGGAAGCATACAAAGAAGCAGGTGATGCCTTTCATCAGTTATTGCGCAGGCAGGATGCGGAACAGGAAAATAAATAGCAGATAATATAAGCGAATAAGCGATAAGAATAAAACAGCTATAGAACGCGCATAATTTCTATAGCTGTTTTATTGCTGTATTTGTATTATTAGGTTGAAAAAAGCGGGTGAAATAGATATAATAAAGTAGTCGAAACAGGTAGATTTTTAGAGAATTATTTTAGGCAACAAACCTGTCACTGATAAAAATGAGTAAGGAGTTTTAACAGCAGCATGAAGCTTTCAATTATATGGAGATTATCTGACAGGGAGGAAAAGAACCTCATCACAGGGAACAGCCTGCAGAAGCAGCTGGAGGGTTATACAGGTGATATTCAGCTTTTGATCTACAAGGGAAACGGACAGACATTTGAGGAGACTTTGACAGGTAAAAATCTTGATATTTCTATATATGATATAAATAAAATCCCAGAGAACAGTAATATATTTGAAGACGCCAAAAGTCATGTAACAGGTGATTATGTTACATTTACGGATAGCGGTGACCGGTGGTCAGACGGAGCATTTGTACGTCTTGTAGCAGAACTTGAGATGCATAATAAAAGTACGGTTATTATGCTGAAAAAATGCGGCCCAGATGGGTCTGTTGATGCATTTGCAGGGGATACGACAGGGAAAAAGGTGATCGATCAGGTGCTTCGTAAGAAATTCCACTGCCATCCGTTTTATTTTGGTGGAACAATTCTACGTACAGATAAAATGAATAAACTGGAATTCAAAAATGAATATAAGCAGGCAATGGAACAGGCCAGTATGCTGGATATCTGTGCAAAAGAAAAGAATGTATTATATATCAGCTATATCACATATTTGCGTGATATGGATGAAAATCAGCCATATGCAAAGAATCAGACGGATCTGTTCCGGACATTCTGGCTGCCATTTCTTGCAGAGCTGCAGACTCAGTATGAGACAGTTCCGGTATTTATTCAATATCATTTGATGCATGTGTTAAAAGGCTTTATAGAGCAGAATATGACGGATTGCGGATTTGGAGAAACTGATCCTGATCGCGAAGTGGTGTTTTCCGAGATTAAACAGCTGCTTTCATATGTAGAAGATGATGTTATGCTGAACTGCTACAAATTGAAGGAAACACAGGTTCCGGATATTGTAAAGATGTTTTATGGAAAATTAAAGTATGACGAAGAATATGTCTTTGAGAAGAAGTATTTTGATGCAGAAGCATATTATGGATCGGAAAATACGATCCTGGATAAGATAAGTAATCTGAAGCTTCAGATCGATCAGATCAAATACAGGGATGGAAATTTGTGTGTGGATGGACATGTTCATCCGATCCTTGCTGCTATGGCTGATCAGGTTTATTTTATGTTTGGTGGCAAGAAGAAAGTATTTGTTTACAGCGGCAGTTATACAGGAAAAGAGATTATGGGGCAGACGATGTATCAGGAAGCGATGATACATGTAGATATGCCATTTGAGGATCGAAAAGATTGTTATCTCTTATGTTTTGCTAATTTCGGTGATGAATCTATCAGGATTCCTTTGGGATTTGATTCGGCATATGTTCCGATAAGTGATCCAAATGTTGGAATTGAATGGAATCTTGGCGGATACAGTGCCAGATCAGAAAATGATGGTATTTATTTTTTCAAATGTTCTAATCAGGATAAATGCCAGAAAGAAAAATTATTTGAGAAGAAACTGGGAAAAGCTCGTACACAGGCTGCAAAAGAAAATTGCAGGCTCAGAAAAATGTTCTATAAAGAGACTGCAAATAAGAATAATGCAGTAGTGTTATTCATGGCTGATACGGATCAGACAGAGAGTCGTATCACGGAATTATATCAATATGCAGTATCTGAAAAAGATGGAAATGAATATTATTTTGTTTCAGAACCTGGAAGCACAGTATGGAAAAACCTGGAAGCTGCCGGGGGCAGAATGGTAGAAAAGAACAGTATGCAGCATAAACTGTTAATGCTGTTAGCAGACAGATTGATCGTATCGACTACGGACTTAAGGGGGTATATTCCATTTGATGGAGAGCAGATGGAGTATGTCAGAGATTTAATACATTTTGATGTAGTATGTATAGGAGAGCCTGGACAGGGGACAGATATTGTTATGGAAAGATATCGCTGGGAGACTCCGATCCGGCTTTATTTCTGTACATCGGAAGAACAGATGCTTCAGATGCAGAGACCTGAATATGGATTTTACGGAAGAGATATTCTGCGTTACAAAGAAGACATATCTGAAATATATAGCAGCATTAAACTGGAACTGAGCGAGGAAAAGAAACCGGAAAAGATCCATTTGCTTCCGAATCAGTCAGAAGGACTTGTTGACTGTAAGAAGACCACAGAACCGGATACTACAGAACATAAGGAATGGGAATCTCAGGTTCAGGAGATGGTAGAGCTTGCAAAAGAGAACAAGGTAAAACCCGGTAGGAAAAATGTAACAGATGCTTATTACGGTCGTAAGATCGTTCCAAATACGGTTGCTCTGGTAGGACTTGGAAAAGGCGTGCGTGGTTCCATGCAGTATATCCTGAATGAACTGAATTCAAATGACTGCTTCAGGGATTTTAAGATCTATGTGCGGACGGATGAGGAAACGGATGCAACAGTTCAGACCTATATTAAGAATAATAACTGGACGCGGACACAGACCATTATAAAAGATGCACAATATATGGAGATAATAGAGTCTGCACAGTATCTGCTCACTGAGGTATATTTCCCGGTTGGCTGGGTGAAAAAGGATGGCCAGACCTATATCAATATCTGGCATGGCACACCATTAAAGAAGCTGGGACTTGCCAAGAATGCAAACGGAAAGCATAAAGATGGAAACACACAGAAGAATTTTATAGATGCAGATTATCTGTTATATCCAAATGAATACACAAAGGTGCATATGCTGGAGTCATATAAGGTAGCAACACTGATGCAGGGAAAAGCTTTGAACCTTGGTTATCCAAGAACCGGCGGAATGCTTGCAGCATCAAAAGCAGATCTGCATGAGCTTCGTGCCGAACTTGCGCCGAACGGTGAACATCTGTATGCATATATGCCTACCTGGAAAGATTATCTGGACGTAGAACAGGTTATAGATGAGTCAAAAGAATTATTAGATTATCTGGATGCAAATCTCAGAGATGATCAGATCTTATATGTAAATCTGCATCATAAAGTCAGTGATTCTCTTGATTACAGTGTATATAAGAGAATTAAGAAATTCCCGCCGACGGTAGACAGTTACCAGCTGCTTGCGCTTACAGATGCATTGCTCACGGATTACTCCAGTGTATTTTATGATTATCTGGTGCTGCGCAGACAGATCATTCTGTATTGCAATGATTATGAATTATATCGCAAGAAACGTGGAACATACATGGATCTGATGGAGCTTCCATTTGACAAAGTGCGTACGAAAGAAGAAGTGCTGGAAGCAATTAACCGCGGAAAGACATATGACGATGAAGCTGCATATAAGGAATTCTGCGCTTATGATTCTGTGGATAATGCGAAGAAGCTCTGTAGTCTGTTTACAGGTACAGAGGAATATGTAGATGTAGAGCCAATTTCGGATCATGCGAAGAAACAGGTGCTGATCTATTCGGATTCCTGTGGAGATTCGGAAGATACCAGACGTCTTCGAACCTATATAGAATCTGACGGGCATGATGATATGGATGTATTCATTTCATGTAACCGATATCTGACAAATGACAATAAGGATACAGCTTATCCGATGCTGAATAAAATACCGGTTATTGGAACTCATGATGAATATCATTTGAGTGGAGCAGGTATTGCAGCACAGAAGCTCTATGACAATAAAAAGATCACGATCGAACAGGCAATGGGAGTATGGAAATACGACTATGCGGCCGCCGGTAGACGTTTCTTTGGACAGGCGCCATTTGATCTGATCCTATTATATGATGTCATCGATGCACAAAAGCTTCTGTCATTGACATTTATGGAAACACCAAATAAAATATTATGTATCAGTGATGACATGTTCAGGAAACTGGTGGTAGAAAAAGATCAGTTTCTTAAGGATGCCCTGAAGGTGTGCCTGCCATACATGAGGGGAGTATTTGTAAAGACAGAAGAACAGCGGATGATTTTCAAAGCCATATACGGTGATGCATATGCAGTTCAGCTTATTACAAATGAAAAAGATTTAAAGAATCTGATTGCGTTAGCTGTCAGGGATGAAGGAGAATGATATGAAGAAGGTAATTACGTATGGAACATTTGATCTGCTCCATTATGGACATATTAACCTGCTCCGCAGAGCAAAAGAGATGGGCGATTATCTGATCGTTGCATTATCAACAGATGAATTTAACTGGAATCAGAAGAAGAAGAAATGTTATTTTTCATATGAAGAAAGAAAACAGCTTCTGGAAGCAATTCGCTATGTAGATCTGGTTATTCCGGAGGAAAGCTGGGAGCAGAAGAAAGAAGATATCAAGGAATTCAAAGTAGATACCTTTGTTATGGGAAATGATTGGGAAGGAAAATTTGACTTCTTAAAAGAGCAGTGTGAGGTTGTATATCTGCCAAGAACACCGGATATCTCAACGACACAGATCAAAGATGATTTAGGAAAATAAAAGGCGGTTAATCAGCATGAAGGTTCATGTGCCACATTTGAAGTTAGGGCATAAGACAAGAAGACTTGTATATGTCGGAAATGGTGCAACATCAGTAGACAGTGAATATAATAAGACAGGATCGGCAGATTGTGACCGACGCTTTGTCAGTACTATATGGAGCGGATTCTCATATCCGAAACTACAGAACCCTTTTGTAAGAGAAGATGCAGACTGTATCGGTTTTTATGCCAGAAGACGGACTCCTGCTGTATGGGAATGGTACTGTACGGATGGAAGCTGGCACAGAACAGAGGCGGATATGCCGGAAAAAATGCTGCTTCCGGTTGGATCATCAGTGAAAGAGCTGTATAAGGAAGAGAATAGTATTTATTTTGTCACACAGTGGGAAGATAAGCATGGAATTCGCGTGAACTGCGGATCAGATATATTCTCAAAGCCTTTGATGGGACATGCATTTGGTGGCATGGATGACAAGACTTATCATAATACGATGGCAGCACTGGAGCATGGGATAGGAACAGGTTATAAGGATTTTGAGATCGATTTTTCCTATACCACTGATGGTCGGTTGGTACTTAGTCATGGTTGGTCGCCGAGTAACTGCAAGTGTCTCGGAATTACATATAAACCGGATTTTGATAACATGACATATGAACGTGTGATGAATATGCCGATTCATGGGAATCCGATCATGGATGCGAGACAATTTTATGAAAGAGTAAAGGACGAACCGGACTACAGGTTTGAGGTGGATTTTCATAGTAAGAAAGATGGAAATGAAATTAAAGAAATCACAGAAATTTTGTTGGATGATTTTCAGCATGATGAGGCATTCCTGGATCGACTGCTGGTACAGGTATACAATAAGACAATGTATGAACAGATAGATTCTGTATATCTTTTTAAAAATTATATGTATCTGGTTGGACGGCGGACGGAAAGGCTTGATTCCATTATTACGTATTGTCTGGATCATGGAATATGCAGCATAGCTATTCGGATGAATTATGTGAATGAGAAAATGATTCATAAAGTTCATAATGCAGGATTGTATGTATTTTGCTATACGATTAAGAAAGATGCAGATTATGCAAAACACCTGTTGGATTCCGGTGTTGATACAATCTGTACGGATTTTGTTACAGAGGAGCTGTTGGATGAGGCGGATGGGTTTGGATATTTTCCATTCTATATATGCTATAACAGTGATCGAGCTGATGTAGAAAATCATTATTCAGAAGATGTTCAAGATCAGTTTTTACAGACGAAGAAGGGAAATCTGGAGTACAAGGACAAAACGGTTTGGGAGAATGACGGAACAGGAACACTTCGTAAATGTGAATTTTCGGTTCCGGGAAAACGTTTCGTTGGTTGGAAGCTTCGCGTAACCTTAGATGGAAATACATTCTGGTATTGTAAAGATGGATTGTATCATATCAAGAAGGATTTCGATGAGACAAAGGATGTCATACCTTACATATTTGCAGATGAGGCGGTCATTCCTGTCTGGAAGGTAAAACGAAACATGAAATTAGTGATGGTAGCTATATGGGAGGATCTTGGGTGATTCTCCCATATTTTCTAGTTTTTCCGATGTTCTATCCGCCTGTGTCTGCTGTCAGGGTGGAGAGGAAAACATAAAGTGTAATTTCCGTTATGATGCCGGCACTAGCTGCCGGCACAAAGCCCTTGTCTGAACCCATAAGGGTGAGTTAGGGCGACTGACGGCAAATAGGCGTGCGGGCAGAATAGGAAATGAAACGCGTTTTCTCTCCACCCTGACCGCAGGCACAGGCGGATGGAATGCGGCATATGTTGATAGCTTGTTTTTACCAAGTACGGCTGACAGCAGGTACAGGCGGATGGAATGCGGTATATGTTGATAGCTTGTTTTTACCAAGCACGGCTGACCGCAGGTACAGGTAAATGGAATATCGAATAACAAAGATAAAACAGGGAAGGAAATATGATTATGAAGATAGTGTTTTTGGATCGTAAGACGATAGGAGAAGATATTGACTTGACAGACTTTGAGACTTTGGGTGAGGTTGTAACATATGAAATGTCACAGCCGGAAGAAGTTCCGGAGCGGGTAGTAGATGCAGATGTTATCATCGTGAATAAGGTACCGGTAAACGAGCAGACGATCGGAACTGCTCAGAATCTGAAGCTGGTCTGCGTAGCAGCAACCGGAACAAATAATCTGGATAAAGATTATCTGGATAAACGGGGAATTGAATGGAGAAATGCAGCCGGATATTCCACCACGATCGTTGCACAGCACACATTTGCCATGCTCTTTTATCTGCTCGAAAAGCTTCGGTATTATGATGATTATGTAAAGAATGGATCATATCAGAAAAATGATGTATTTACCTGGTTTGGCGAGCCGTTTACAGAGCTTGCCGGAAAGACATGGGGCATCATCGGACTTGGAGCGATCGGAAGGAAGGTAGCAGATATAGCAAAGGCATTTGGCGCACATGTAATCTATTATTCGGCATCCGGCAGACCGGCACAGGAGGGCTATGAGCAGGTTGACCTGAATACACTTCTTCGGACATCTGATGTTATATCGGTTCATGCGCCATTAAATGAATATACCGAGAACCTGATGGATAAAGTGGCATTTGCAAAGATGAAACGATCCGCGATCTTCCTGAACCTTGGACGTGGACCGATCGTAGTAGAAGAAGATCTTGCGGAAGCCTTGAAGCAGGGCACGATCGCAGCCGCAGGCGTAGATGTCCTTCGGACGGAACCGATACAGCCGGACAATCCTTTGCTTGCTATAAAGGACAGCCATAAGCTACTCATCACGCCACATATCGCCTGGGCAAGCACCGAAGCCCGCACCCGCCTGATGCAGATCGTCCTTGACCATGTAAAGGATTTTGTTGAGACGAGATAAAATGGGTATAAAGAGTGCGTGGGCGGATTGATACCCGGAAATAATTAAGAAGATGGGTATGGTGTGAAATAAAATGATTTTATACCCATAAATAAAATGATTTCAGGGTATGAAAGATTTCTATGGATGATAATACCCGAAAGTAAGGTAGAGATAAGGGTATAGATTATCAAAATAAAAGCATATACCCTAAAAATAAAATTTGATGTGGTATGAAGTGTTATAAAGTGGTTTGGTACCCATTAACTATATAAAGCAGGAGAAAAGAATTAGTATAGTGCAGAAAAATAAAATAGAGGACCCTGAGATATATATTCACTATTATGAAGCAAGCCTATCTGAATGTCGGTCCTTAGCGATCTGCGAAAGCAGGAGCTTAGTACCGCTACATGAAGATAGAACGAAAGTGTCTTGCGTAATAATATGTGAATTAGATCTCAGGGTCCTCTATTTTATTTTAACAATTTATTCAAAAGGCTGCTTATTATGACGGCTGAAGAAATCACGCGTTTCCCTTACAACCACACCGCTTAAAGCAAAGATGGCGATCATATTAGGAATAGCCATCAGTCCGTTGAAGATATCGGCGATCGTCCATACAGCAGAAACTGTCATGTAAGGTCCGATAAATACAGCAAGAATGTATAACCATCTGTAGATCATGATGGATTTCTTTTTGCCGCCGGATAAGTATTCCAGACAACGCTCAGAATAATAATCCCATCCAAGGATAGTTGTAAATGCAAAGAATACCAGACAGAGCATTAACAGGAAGCTTGATATCGTTGCAGGAATCGGAAGTCCCTCGTTAAAAGCATATGTGGTAACCTGAACACCCTGTAAACCTTCTACTTTCCATGCACCGGTAAGAACGATGGAAAGACCTGTCATTGTACAGATAATGATGGTATCGATGAAAGTACCTGTCATGGATACAAGACCCTGACGAACCGGTTCCTTTGTCTGGGCAGCGGCTGCTGCGATAGGAGCAGAACCAAGACCGGCTTCATTTGAGAAGATACCACGCGCTACACCTTTTTGCATAGCAATGATAAATGAACCGGCGATACCACCTGCAACAGCAGAAGGCTTGAATGCGCTCTTTACAATGATAACAACAGCCTCAGGAATCTTAGTGATGTTACAGATCAGTAACATCACACATATAACAATATAGATAACAGCCATAAATGGAACGATGATCTGGGATACGCTTGCGATACGCTTCAGTCCGCCGATCAGAACGAGTGCAACACATACACTTAAGATCAGGGAAGCGATAACAACGGTCCATGAATAAGTACCGATCCCTGGAATATTAATCGTCCACTGCATGTCAGGATCAAAGAATGAATTAACAGCGGAAGAAATACCATTTACCTGAGAGAAGGTTCCGATACCGAACAGACCTACACAGATACCAAAGAAAGCAAATATTTTTGCAAGCCATTTCCATTTTGATCCCATACCTCTTTCGATATAGTAGAATGGTCCGCCAAGTGCATGGTTGTCCTTGTCAACGACACGATATTTGACAGCCAGAAGACCTTCTGCATATTTGGTTGCCATTCCGAAGAATGCAGCAAGTACCATCCAGAATAATGCTCCCGGTCCACCGGCTCCGATCGCAGTTGCTACACCAACGATATTACCGGTTCCGATCGTAGCGGAAAGAGCAGTACACAGTGCACCAAAGGAAGTAACTTCGCCTTCGCCTTCTTCTTCGTTTTTGATCATCCATTTGAGTGCTAATGGCAGTTTGCGGATCTGAAGAACGCCCATCCGGATTGTGAGAAGAATTCCACCGACCATAATAAGGACCATAAGTGGAGGACCCCACACAAAATCATCGATTTTTGTTAAGATTTCATTTACAGTTGCCCACATGATTTTCTCCTTTTCATTTTTTGTATTGTGGTGATGTGTTATTCTCATAAATTATATGAATAAAGTAAAGAATTATATTACAGAAAAATCAAATATTTATAAAAATAACACAATATTTTAATATAATACATACTTTTCTACGCTAATGCAACAGAATTCGTTTAATTTCGTGAAAAAACAGCGGTAAACACAGCAAAAATTACAAAAAGAAGACTATTTTTTGACTTGCGGAGTTGGGAATCCGATAATAAAATTACTATGGAAATAAAAATGCCGGATAATATCAGATGCGGTTCATAGAAAAAATACCATATAATACAAGATAGGTTTCATATAAATGTGTTGCATAATACGGAGTCATATTAACATACTGCATTACATGGTAAAGAATATATATTAACAGACTATGTTGCATGGTAAAGAATATATATTAACGGACTGCGTTGCAAAATGGTAAATGTTTAAATAGAAAAATACAGGAAAGGATATAATCACAGAATGAATCAGAAATTAACTATCAGGGAATGGCTGCCGCTCATCGGAATGACGGTAGCGGCATTTATATTTAATACATCGGAATTCATGCCAATCGGTCTTCTGACCGATATCGCGGATGATTTTCAGATCACGGAGGCAAAAGCGGGGATGCTGATCTCAGCATATTCGTGGGCGGTTATGCTGTTATCACTGCCACTTATGCTGCTTGCATCAAGGATCAGCTTCCGAAAGCTGCTGTTGGGAACGATTGCGTTATTTGGAATCGGTCAGGTATTATCAGCGGTTGCAGCCGGATATGCGATGCTGATGGCGGCAAGGATCATAGTTGCCTGTGCACATGCGGTCTTCTGGTCGATCGCATCACCGGCAGCAGTTAAGATCGTGCCGGAGAAGTTCAGGTCGTTTGCGATGAGTATGGTAGTAACCGGTACATCCATTGCGATGATATTTGGACTTCCGCTTGGAAGGATCGTTGGATTATATGTAGGATGGAGAATGACATTTTTCTGTGTTGCAGTTGTTGCATTTCTTGCCCTTATCTATATGGCATTTGTATTTCCGAAGGTTGAAGGCGGTACATCCTTTAAAATGAAAGAACTGCCGGTGATATTGAAGAACCCGGTTATGCTTGGGATCATATTAATGTCGTTCTTAGTTGCGGGTGCATACTATACAGGCTACAGCTATATTGAGCCGTTTTTGAAGCAGGTAGCAATGTTTAAGGATAATCTTGTTACTATAACTTTAATGTTGTTTGGAGCTGCCGGAATTCTTGGAAGTTTTCTGTTCTCCTGTGTATATGACAAACACAGATATCATTTTATCCGTGCATCGATCACATTGATCGCTGTTGTCATGCTTTGCCTGAAACCGGCATCGAAATTTACATGGACAATGATATTGATCTGTATGCTGTGGGGTATGGCTGTAACGGCATTTAGCGTTACTTTCCAGTCAGAGACGATCAAAGCGGTTCCGGAGGAAGCCTCCGCTGTGGCCATGTCGATGTTCTCAGGAATCTATAATCTGGGAATCGGATGCGGAACCTGGATCGGTGGTCTGGTATGTACACATGCATCGATGGGGTATATCGGATTTGCAGGGGGGATCATGGCAGTTATAGCTATCCTGTATTGCAGCTTTATACTGATCCCACAGATGAAGAGAAAGTAGATAAATACTTGTATGGAACGCGTAAATATAAACTGTGATGATCAGTTGGAAAAGGCATGGTTAATAATCTCTAAAAAAAATATAAATTTTCGTTGACATGAGTAATCCTCGGTGCTATACTCATGGACATAGCAAAGGCGCTACGAAATATTCGTAGTGCCTTTTTCTTTTATCGGGAGGTATAGGTATCCCGGTACAGGATAAAGAGAAGCCTGATATCCGGCTATACGCGCGGACCGGATGAGGGGAAAAATGAAGTAAAATGCGATGCAATGGGGCGTCTGTTAAGGATAAGTCTCCATGTATCGCATTTTTGAGTTTTAGGAGGTAAGAACTATGACAAGTGAAATTTTAGATGCAATTTCTGGTGAAGTGTACGGTGTCTGGTTCCTGATCGGAGCGGCATTGGTATTCTGGATGCAGGCAGGATTTGCGATGGTAGAGACAGGATTTACCAGAGCAAAGAATGCCGGAAACATTCTGATGAAAAACCTGATGGACTTCTGTATTGGTACAGTTGTATTTATCCTTCTTGGTTTTGGACTCTTACTTGGTGAAGACATGGTTGGTTTGATCGGTAAACCGGGATTTGACATATTTACTGATTATGCAAATTTTGACTGGTCCAACTTCGTATTTAACTTAGTGTTCTGTGCAACAACAGCGACAATTGTATCCGGCGCGATGGCAGAACGTACAAAATTCATTTCCTATTGTGTATATTCAGCAGTTATCTCAGCAGTTATTTATCCGATTGAGGCACACTGGACATGGGGCGGCGGCTGGTTAGCTCAGATGGGCTTCCATGATTTTGCCGGTTCTAACTGTATTCATATGGTTGGTGGTATCTGTGCATTGATCGGTGCAGCAATCCTTGGACCTCGTATCGGTAAGTTTGTAAAGGGCAAGGATGGTAAGGTTGAAAAAGTAAATGCATTCCCTGGACATAACCTTCCGATCGGTTGTCTCGGTGTATTTATCCTCTGGCTTGGCTGGTATGGATTCAATGGTGCAGCAGCAACAACCGTTTCAGAACTTGGTTCCATATTCGTAACAACAACAATTGCTCCTGCTGTTGCAACAGTTGTAGCAATGATCATTACCTGGGTAAAATATGGTAAGCCTGATGTTTCAATGTGTCTGAATGCATCTCTTGCAGGTCTGGTAGCAATTACAGCTCCTTGTGATGTCTGTGATGCTTTCGGTGCTATCGTGATCGGTGCTGTTGCCGGTGTACTGGTTGTATTCGGTGTATGGTTCTTAGATTACAAATTACATGTTGATGATCCTGTAGGTGCTGTTGCAGTTCACTGTTTAAATGGTATCTGGGGAACAATCGCAGTTGGTCTTTTCGCTACAGATACAGCTCCTGCATTTGCAAGAGGTATCGGTGATGGTGTAACATATGGTGCAAACCAGATCGCAGCCAAAGGTTTATTCTATGGCGGTGGTTTCAAGCAGCTCGGTATTCAGTTCGTAGGTATGGGCGCAACCATCCTCTGGACAGCAGTTACGATTACAATTGCATTCCTTCTTATTAAGAAGATCTTCGGCCTTCGTGTATCAGAGGAAGAGGAAATTGTTGGTCTGGATTCATGCGAGCATGGTCTTCCATCTGCATATGCCGGCTTCAGTATTGTTGATGTATCAAATACAATGACAATGGATGTAAATGAAAATACAGATCTTGGTGTAGCTGATTATGATAAGGCTTCTGACACATTAAAGAATGCAGCAGTCAAGGTTGCGGAAGCTCCTGTTACAGCATCCCCAAGCGGTATCTACAAGGTAGTTATCATTGCAAAGCTTGCACGGTTTGAGATCTTAAAGAAAGCTTTAAATGACCTCGGTGTTACAGGTATGACAATGAATCAGGTTATGGGCTGTGGTATCCAGAAGGGTGCCGGCGAGATGTACCGTGGTGTTGAATTAGATGCAACCCTTCTTCCAAAGGTTAAGGTAGAAGTCGTAGTCAGCAAGATTCCTGTCAGTGCAGTTATTGAAGCTGCTAAGAAGGCTCTGTATACCGGACATATCGGTGATGGTAAGATCTTCGTATACAGCGTTGACAAGGTTGTTAAGGTTCGTACCGGTGAGGAAGACTTTGCAGCTTTACAGGATGTAGAGTAAATTACAAATAACTTATAATTATATAGAAGAAAGAGCCAGGCCGGTGAGCACCGGTCTGGCTTTTTCTTTTAAGTGTAGAAATGGAAATCAGATAGTTCACAAAATCTTCACACAAAATTAGCACTCACCTATTGACAGTGCTAATAAACGGTGCTATAACATAGATAAAGATAAGGAAAGGGATTAAGAAAGAAGATAAAAGAAAGAATCCCGGAACTTATAACATACAAATTCGACACTTCAGTTTCTCTGACAGTGCTAAACATACAAAAGTCTAAGTGCCTCAAGGTTCCATAAGGAGCTGAGATTTCCGACACTGGTTTGAAATTGAAAGGAGTAATGACTTATGTTAAGACCTAGTATTTTTGGAGAAAGTTTATTTGATGATTGGATGGATGATTTCCCATTCGGTAAGGAATTTGAAAAGGAAATGTTTCCAGAGAAAAGCCCGTTGTATGGCAAACATGCTAAGAACATGATGAAGACGGATGTCCGTGAAACAGATGACAGCTATGAAGTAGACATTGACCTTCCTGGATTTAAGAAGGATGAAGTAAATGTCAAACTGGAAGATGGCTACATCACTATTTCCGCTGAAAAAGGTCTGGATAAGGATGAGAAAGATAAGAAGACCGGTAAGTATATCAGACGTGAACGTTATGCCGGCAGCATGAGCAGAAGTTTCTATGTTGGTGACGGTATCAGTCAGAAGGATATACATGCAAAATATGAAAGTGGTATTCTTCGTCTGACCCTTCCAAAGAAAGCACCGGAAGCAATCGAAAAGGAGAACTTCATTGCCATCGAATAAAATGTGTTGATATCGAGCCGTGCGAATAAAAACATGACCCCTTATGTATATGTATACAGATATAAGAAAGGGAGTGTAGATTATGGATAAGAATCCAAAGCATCCATTGAAGAAAAAGAAAGCAGTTCAGAAGGTATGTGCAACAGCTAATCATAATGCACAGGAGGTTGAAGCTGCAGTACCAAAGTCAAAGAAACATACTTATTAGAGTGAATAAATCAACAAACAAAGAAAAGGTTCCCCGCATTTGCCTGTAGCCCGAAGAACTACAGGAGACAAGTGCGGGGGATTTTTTTGCTTTATAGGAACAGAAGTATCATCGGAAGAATTTCCATCGAAGGGCTTTGGTGACAAAATCAAAAAAATATACATGGAGAAGTGTAAAAAACCACAGTTATGTGATACTCTATAAACGGAGGTGGTTTTATGCAGAAACAAAAAGGAGCAAAAATAGGAGCATTTGTTTTCTTTTGCTTTGGCGTGATGATGCTTGCACTCGGAGTATGGGGCATAACAACCCTGTATGATCAGGGTGGAATCTTAACATGGGGGATCGTACTTGGATTCGGATTAATATTTGCATTGACAGGTGTTGTATTATTTATTAATTCGATGGAAAGTGTATCCAATCGGGTCAAACAATTACTGGGTTGCATTCTGGGAACTTTGGTATTCATGAGTTTTGGCTTTGTGGGCCTTTTTGCAAAAGGACTAGGTGTCATGAGACTTTTCCTTCTGTTTTTCGGGGGCATAGGAGTGCTGCTTCTGATCCAGGGAATTCGTAACTTTTTAAAAGGAGACAGCGGTGATGCAGACCAGAAATCCGGCAGGGTTCAATGGAGCGGCGGTGTCGGTGATAGAATTAATGGACAGGAAATGGACGGTGGATATCAGCCATATCAGACGCCGGAATATGGAAGTTATGACGGCGAATATAACGACCAGTCCGGATACAATAGTCAGTCCGGATACAACAGCCCGTATGGTGTGTATGGCAGTCAGCCGGCAGACATAATAATAGAAAATAGCGAGAAAACATCACCAGGGGCTACAGATACCGGGCAGAATTCACAATGGCAGCAGGGAACTCCGGGCACACCATTTTCAGGAGATGCTGGAAACAAGGTCTATACCAGTCAGGTGAATAGTGGTGGTACAGTATATGGAAGCGGTATGTCGCCTGAATTTGATCAGATGATGAATGGCATGGGTATGGATCCTGCACAGCGGGAGCAGGCAAGAAAGGTTGGTTCCGCAGTTCGGAAAGGCGCGAATATTTATGCCGGAGTCATATGTATTGTAGTCGGAGCCGGCTTTATATTAGTAAATGGCATTAGTGTGCTTAGCTTTATTTTTATGCTCATTCAGACGGCCAGCCTCACGATTGTTATGGGTTCTTTGTTTCCAACGGTAATGTCAGCAGCATTGTTGATCGTAGGGGTATTCATGATTGTTCGTGGTGTGAAGATCCTCCGGGAAAAATAAATAAATGATACTTATCTGAAAGACATACAAAATCACTTGCATAAGTGAAGCGACAGAGCAGATCGGTAGAAACAGTGTGCGATTTACATACAGGCAGGAGGACAAAAGGTGAATCAGATGGAGTTAACGATTTTGGATTTTATACAGGAGCATATGAGAAATGCATTTCTTGATGTAGTGATGCCATTTGTATCGACACTTGGAAATGCAGGGGTCATCTGGATCGCACTTACGATCGTGCTGTTGATCAGTAAGAAACACAGAAAGACAGGAATCCTGATGGCACTTGCACTGGTATTTGATGTTATACTTTGTAATGGCATATTGAAGAATGCGGTAGCAAGGACAAGACCCTTTGATGTAAATACAGCGATTTCCCTGTTAGTGAAGAAGCCGACAGATTATTCATTCCCATCCGGTCATACGGCAGCGTCCTTTGCAGCAGTAACTGCATTGTTTTTTGCAAAAGAGAAATACCGGTATCCGGCACTGGTGCTTGCGGTGCTGATCGCATTTTCCAGACTATACCTGTATGTGCATTACCCGACCGATATCTTAGGTGGTATTCTGGTTGGAATTCTGTGTGGCGTAATAGCATATCTGATCACAAAAAAGAAACTGAAGTTTAATTCATTGAATGAATAGAAAGGAAATGGGGACAGGCTATCGCCTGAATAAAGACGAATAAAGAATTAACAAAATTTAACAGTTATTTTCGTTTTCTTTTCATAGGAATGTAGTAGAATGGTGTAAAAGTTTTGATAACACAGACCAGAGAGGAAATCTTATGGACGATACAAATGCAAATCAGATCAATCCTTCGATCCGGGGACTGACAGAAAACGAAGTAAAGAAACGAATCGAAAAAGGGCTGACGAATCAGACCGATATATCGACGGATAAAACAACGAAAGAGATCATTCTGTCGAATACACTTACATACTTTAACTTAATATTTCTTATTATCACAGTATTATTGATCCTTGTTGGTTCCTTTCGGAACCTGACTTTTCTGCCGATCATCATAGGTAATACATTGATCGGTATCATACAGGAGCTGCGTGCGAAGAAGACACTGGAAAAAATGAATTTCTTAAATGCACCTCATGCAGATGTAGTCAGAGATGGGGTTTTACAGCAGATCCGTTCGGAAGAACTGGTAAAGGATGATGTCATTTTACTGACAGCCGGAAAGCAGATCTGTGCAGATGCGGTTGTTATCGATGGCAGCATTCAGGTAAATGAATCCCTCCTTACCGGTGAAGCGGACGAGGTAGAAAAGACGAGCGGCAGTTCTCTGTTATCCGGCAGCTTTGTGGTGTCCGGTGAATGTTATGCCAGACTGGAAAAGGTCGGAAATGAATCCTATATCTCAAAACTCAGCATGGAAGCAAAGACCATGGGAAGCGGTGAACAGTCCGAGATGATCCGGTCGATCAACCTGATCGTAAAATGGGTTGGTATCATCATTATACCGATCGGTATCATTCTGTTCTGGCAGAGCCATTTCGTAAATGATGACTCGATCCGGAAGAGTGTAACCTCGACGGTTGCAGCTATCCTTGGTATGATCCCGGAGGGGTTATATCTTCTTACTACGATCGCACTGGCACTCAGTACGATGAATCTGGCAAAACGAAAAGTCCTGCTGCATGATATGAAAAGTATCGAGACGTTGGCGCGTGTCGATGTGCTGTGCGTGGATAAGACCGGAACGATCACAGAACCGGTTATGAGTATCAAGGATGTATTCTTAAGTAAGGACAGCCGGAATCCGTTAAAGACGATAGACGAATTAAAGGGGCTGCTGATCGATTATACAGCAGCGTCACAGGATAATAACGCTACGATGGAGGCATTGAAGAAATATGCCGATGAGGCAGACGGTAGTGTCGGAAAACACAGAGTACCGCTTGATCGTCTGGCATTTTCATCCAGTTTGAAATACGGTAGTATTACATTTTCGGATGGCATCTATCTGCTTGGCGCACCGGAATTCATCATGCGAGATGATTATGCGTCAATCGAGAAAGAGATTCTTCCTTATGCCGAAAAGGGAGATCGTGTGCTGTTATTTGGAAGATATGAAGGAAGCAGTATTGCAAATGGATTATCTGACAGAGTAACACCGCTTGGCTTTGTGGCACTGGCAAATCCGATCCGTGAAAATGCGGTAAAGACTTTTGCATACTTTAAGAGTCAGGATGTAGCGATCAAGGTTATATCCGGTGATAATCCAAAGACGGTATCACAGATCGCAGTTCAGGCGGGTATTGACAACGCAGAAAGTTATGTGGATGCAACGACACTTGATACGGATACGAAGATTAAGAAAGCCGTACGAGAATATACGGTATTTGGCCGTGTGACGCCGAAGCAGAAGCAGAAGCTTGTGCAGGCACTTAAAAAGCAGGGGCATACCGTGGCCATGACAGGTGATGGTGTCAATGATATCCTTGCAATGAAGGATGCGGATTGCAGCGTGGCGATGGCATCTGGTAGTGAAGCTGCAACACAGGCAGCACAGGTCGTTTTGCTAGATTCAGATTTTGCACATATGCCGGATGTGGTATACGAAGGACGACGGGTTGTAAATAATGTACAGCGTTCCGCCAGCCTGTTCCTTGTTAAGAATATATTCTCACTGTTGATGTCGCTGTTCTCGGTTATCTTTATGATCACCTATCCGCTGGAACCGGCGCAGATCTCATTGGTCAGTATGTTTACGATCGGTGCTCCCGGATTTCTGTTGGCACTCGAACCGAACAGAGACAGGATCAA
This sequence comes from Lachnospiraceae bacterium GAM79, assembly GCA_020735665.1. NCBI lineage: Bacteria > Bacillati > Bacillota > Clostridia > Lachnospirales > Lachnospiraceae > Lachnospiraceae bacterium GAM79. The sequence continues at coordinate 1,843,268 of CP085928.1, read as the reverse complement.
AGGACATTTCCTTACAAATGTTATGTTCAAAGCATTTCCGGGTGGTCTTACTGATGTAATTGCGGTTGGTGCGTTAGTAATCTGCGGTGAGGTATTTGCCCTGCCGGGAGAAAGCATCGGTACGATCGCAACAATGGTGCTTTGCGTTGTTGGCTTTATGATCCTGTTTAAGATCAGTGAGCCGTTAAACAAGATGAAATATGGTGTGATCGGACTGAACATCGTTGGATTTATATTCTCAGGATTTTTCCTGAAGAAGTTATTTGCATTGACCGATCTGTCAAATATCTGCGTACTGCTTATGGTGGTATTCGGATTCGCGGCAGAATCCCTGTTCCGCTACCTCACCCTGTTGGTGGAGAAGCTGCAGGAATACTATAAAAAGAAAAAGCCAAAGCTTAAAAAATATCTGGAGCTTAAATAGAGACAGGCAGCCTACAAAGCAGGGCTGCCTAATTTTTTTGAGGTCAGAAAAAATCCTTGACTTATATATAAGAGGTGTTTGTGCGTATTGACAACACATTTTATTTCCTATAAAATTAATGATACAGTACGTATCAAAAAGGAACATGGTAATGAACAAATCAGAGAAACAAAAAGCAAAAGAAAATGAACGACGACAGCGGATCCTGGATACTGCATTTCGAATCTTTGTAGAAAAGAAGATTGAAGCGGTAAGTATGGGCGAGATCGCAGAGGCGGTCGGTATCGGCAGGGCGACCTTATTCCGGTGTTATTCGAATAAGACAGAACTGGCGATCGCAGTCTGTATGGCACAGTGGAAATCATATCTGGATGAGCTCGATAGAAACAGACCGATTTCATCGGTTCAGGATATTCCGGCGATCGATCGATTCATATTCACGCTGGACAGTTATATTGAAATGTATCTGAACCATAAGGAACTGCTTCAGTACAATGATAACTTTAATCACTACGTCACACATGAGGGCGTAGATCCGGAACAGTTTGAGAATATTCATACGTCGGTGTATTCGGCTGATACCCGATTGCATATGATGTATGAGAAAGCAAAGGAAGATCATACCTTTCGCACGGATATACCGGAGGATGAATTTATCCGTGTGACCGTACATACGATGATGGCAGCATGTACCTACTACGCGGGAGGCTTTATATGGGGCGCAGAGGATAACAGGGATTATATGCCGGAGTTGATACGTTTAAAGGAAATGATCATAAACTATGCGACAGCATCCGTATAACAGGATGCAGGGGTACTAGGAATATAAGGGATACGTGCATGAATGAAAGGGAGGTAAATATGAGTAAATTAAAAACAAAGAGAAAAAAGCATTATCTGGCAGCCGCCATGCTTGCCATGCTTGCGGTTGCGACGCCGATAACGCTTTATGGGTCTGTGACAACGTATGCACAGACGGATGACGCGGCCGGGGCAGAATCTGGTGAAGATACTGGTGAAGTAACCAATGAAGAAACCGGATATCACTATCAGAAGACCGGTGAACCATTGGTGGAGGAAAAAGATAACAACGGAAATATATGGCGGATCTATGCAGCTGCAGAAAATACAGCAGATACGGAAGCTACGGCAGACACAGCAGATGCAGTGGATACAGAAGATACATCAGTGAAAAAATATATTGCTACGATCACATATGGAGGCGTAGATACAAACAGCAGCAGGGCTGGTGAGTTTAGTGTATTCTCAGGTTATGCAGACGTATTTGCCAAGTACAATATCGTGCAGGTAGAAGTTGGAGAAGGACTGACATATTTTAATGTATATAGTCCACCAGAAAATCTCCAGTATGAATATATCTATCTTCCAAGTACGATGCAGAAATTAACAACAGCACTGGTGCAGCAACAGAAGAAGCTGAAGGAGATCACGATTCCGGCATCTGTTACAGAATTCAATTCAGGTTCGTTCAATCATGGCATGTTCTATATGGATGAGTCACTGGAGAAGATTACATTTGAGGAAGGATGCAAGCTTACTTCATTTGGAAAGAATGTTCAATATTTACTTTACGGTTGTAAGTCTTTAAAAGAATTTACGGTTCCGGCTTCCATTGAAACGATACCGGAGAGGTGCTTTTATAATTCACAGTATCTTGAGACGATCCGGTTCGAAAAAGGCTCAAAGGTTGAAAGCATAGGAAAGGAAGCTTTTTATGCCTGTTACGCTTTGAAAGATGTTGAATTAGCGGAAGGACTTACAACGATCGGAGAATCAGCATTCCGAAATCTGGATCAGATGGAGAAGCTTGTGATTCCTGGTACAGTCACAACGATCGGTATATGTGCATTTTATGATTGTGACGGATTGCAGGAGATCGTAATTCCGGATTCCGTGACATCAATTGGAAAAGCAGCATTTGCATATTGCGGTAATGTTACCGATATACAACTTTCTGATCAGTTAGAGATGATTGAAGAGCAGGCTTTCATGGGATGCTCAAAGGTATCATCACTTCGGATTCCGGACAGTGTTAAGACAATTAAAGATGAAGCGTTCCGTTATATATATATAACCGAGCTGCCGTATATGCAGAACGTGACTACCATTGGAACCCGGGCATTTAGCATCAGTAATCTGCGAAGCCTTGAATATCCAAAATGCTTGACGGATTTTACAGCGACTTCATTGGATGGTGGCGGAAATGCAAAAATCAAGTACATAACATTTGAAGACGGATGTGCCTTGAATACCTTGCCGGAAGGCTTATTTTCTACATATAAAGAAAATAATACAAATCTGAAAGAACAACGTGAGATTAAGCTGCCTCTTTCTTTAAAAGAGTTAAATATGAATGTATTTTGTGGTTCATGGAACCGAACGATGGTAGAGATTCCGCACAAAGATAACGATTCTTTACAGTTAACTTTAACAGATTATGGAGATAAATCAAAAGAGACGATAGCGAATAGTTTAAAGAGCATGTACTATATGGTACATTCATTTGAGATTTACAGATGCCTGACGGAGACCTTTGGTGTGCCAAGAGATCACATCACTTTCCATGAGGAAAAGGTGGGCTGGAAGTTGACCGGTGTAAAGGATGGCATATATACCTATACGGCAGAATGTAGTACATGTGGAGAAGTCAGCAAGAGCCTGACCTATGATGAAAATGGATTTGCAACGGTGGATGGTTCCTATCAGCCGGCTGAGCAGGTCACGGCGGAGAATTGTAAGGCATTTGGATTAGACGAAAATTACATAGGATACTATGCAGTAAGCAATGCTGGACAGTTATACTGGTTTGCTGATTATGTAAATGGAAACGGAGATGATGCTACGGCACATCTGTCGGAGAATGTCGTTCTTTGCAATGATATTGAGATGAATGATACAAGTGAATGGGATGTATGGACAGATGAAACGACAAATGTGATCAACTGGCCATCTCTCGGATCTTATAATGTTAATTTTACGAAATATAACATTATATATCAGGGAGTTTTTGACGGAAATCATAAGACGATCCGGGGCTTGTATCGGAAAAATCCGGGATATGATAATCAGGGCGGACTGATCGGATATATCGGCAGATTGGGAGCTTTAAAGAATCTGACGATAGAGAAGTCTTATGTAACTGCATGTGCAGTATTTGCAGGGTTCAATAATGGATCCGTTACGAACTGTACAGCCGGAAGACTGCGCACAAAATATTGTGGGCATGGCGGTGCTGTTTTTGTATATAAGAATTATGGAATTATGGATGCCTGTGTGAATACAGCAGATGTAGAATGGATCGATAAACAGCGTGAAAATTGCTTTGGCATAGTAGATATGAATTATGGCATTGTAAAAAACTGTGTCAATCGTGGAGCAATCAATAATACCGGAGGACGCATTAGCGGAGATGTGGGAGGAATTTGTGATTGGAATAATGGCAAGATCCTGAACTGTTATAATGAAGCGCCAATTACATCAACCGGTCAGGCAGCCGGTATTGTAAGAGATAACAAGGGATATGTTGCTAACTGCTATAATAAAGGAGCACTTACAGGAACATATGTCGGAGGTATTGCAGCAGGAACCGGTGTGGCAGAAGGCGGTGATGTAATAATCGTAAATCCATCCATTGGGGGGTGGGAAGATACATCCGGCGGATCTTCAGATGATTCGGGAAGCGGTTCTGCGGAAGCGGAGGAATTGGTTCCGGTTTCTCTGTCACAGTATGGAATCTATTATTGTTATAATACAGGAGCTGTTACAGCTTCGGACAGTTGCGCCGGAGGTATTGCTGCTTATGCAATATGTAGTAAGGGTACGATCTACGGCTGTTATAATACAGGAGACGTTGAAGGTGGTTCCCATACCGGAGGAATTGTAGGAGGGGTAGAGAATGCTCTGATAAGAGACTGCTATAATTATTCCACGAATATAAAGACAACAAATGTTGCAACCAGCTTCCAGAATAATGAACCGCATGCATTTGCAGCGCCTATTGCAGGTTGTGTTTCATCTTATTTGGGAAATGCAGTGGTATCTGCCTGCTGTTATGTGGGAGATATTGATGTGGAAGCTTACGGATATTCCATGGATTTGAAGGGACATAAGGTGACATTTACTGATAATGAAGCTATGACAGTGAAAGATTTTGAATCCGGTAAGGCTGCCTGGAAGCTGCAGAATGGTATCAATGAAGATCTGAAGGCTTCCGGAGGAAAGCAGTTATTTGTATGGAAACAGATAATAAGCGGAGCAGAAATCGAACGATATCCGTATCTTGATTTAACAGAGGAAGAAACAAGTAGAAGCGTTATGCAGATGACCTTCCATTATACGACCGGTGGTAAAGATCTTGCAGGATATGGATATACGAATTACAACCATGCAGTTACCGAGACCCAGGCACCGACTGTAACAGGAAAGAATGATACGATTCATACATTCGACTGGTATGAAGATAAGGAACTTACGACCTTGTATGATTTCACGCATGTATTAACTACAGATAAGGATGTATATGCAGAAGCATATGACCTGTACACTCTGGAATTTAAATTGACGGAAGGTAGTTATGCATCGGCAAGCGTTGATAAGAAGAAAGTGAAAGAGCTTATCACCGAGACCGGTGAGACTGTTGTATTTACAGTAACACCGGATACAGGATGCATATTAGAAGGGGTAAGCTTAGAAGGCAAGACATTGACGCCGGATGAGGATGGCAATTATACGATATCCGATATCTCGGCAAATCATACGGTAGAGATTACAACAAAGGAAACAGAGGTTACATTTACCTACAAGGCCGGCGAGCATGGAACAGTAAAATGGGTAGGTGACGAGACCGGTTCCGGTGAATTGACAGAGACGATCAAGGCAGTAAGTGGAACGCCAAAGGGAGTTCTTCCGGTAGCAGATCTTGGCTGGCATTTCGTGAAGTGGGTTGACAGCAAGGAGGGTAGTCCGTCCTATTCCATAACCGGACTCTATCCAACTGCGGTAAACGGTGTTTTTGAGGGCGAGACCTACACAGCAATCTTTGAAAAGAATATAGAGACCTATGCGATCTCCGGAACTGTTCGCGATCCGGAAGGCAATCCTGTGCCGGGTGTAACAGTTAAATTAAAAGGAAACGATGATACAAAAAAGACGACATCAGCAGAAGATGGCTCTTATCGGTTCGAGAAATTAGAAGAGGCAGAATATCAGTTAGCAGCCATAAAGTACTATGAGAATAACTGGAAGGCAGAGAGTGAAACAGTCGGTGTCAGATTAGAGGAATCGGATGTAACCGGTCGGGATCTTAAGCTTTCGATGAACAGAGCGACAAATACGAAACCTGACGGAATCATCGAGTATTACAGAGTTACTCTTACAGAGAATGCGCGGGACTACCTGGAAGAGACAGGTGGCGACGTAGTTGAAGATTCAGACTATACATTATCGGCAAGAGATAGATATAGCAATGCCCATGCGGTTGTCTATGTGTACGAAGCGGTGAGGGGATTTGATGGCAACTATTATAAACTGTCTGATGAAGTGGCAGAGGCACTTAAGACAGATGGCAGATGCTATACCATTAAGAACATTGGAAAAGACTACATCATAGATGTGAAAGCAGAAGATGTGATCCCGAACCGGTATGAGGTTACGATCCCATCCGGTGGGGATGATTATACGATCCTTCCGGAGAAAGAGGGAGAAACGATCAGTTATGGCGAGGATTATTCCTTTACAGTTAAGGCTGCAGCCGGTCGATGTGTTCTTGTATCTGCAAATGGCACAAGGATAGAATTTGCAGATGGAAAGTATACGATCAAAAATGTGACAAAACCACAGAAGATCGTGGTTGAATTTGCGGATCAACATACCTGTGGAGAATGGAAGGTTGTTACACCTGCTACCTATGATGCGGCAGGAGAAGAAACAAGAACCTGTTCTGTATGTGGAGCGGTTGAGATAAGAGAGCTGGCGCAGCTTATCTGTGATCATGAGGCAAAACGTCTGATAACAGATAAGGAAGCAACCTGTACGATGGCAGGAAGCGGACATTATGTTTGTGATACCTGTGGAAAGACGGTGCAGGAGAATGTCAGTATAGCAGCAAAGGGTCATATCTGGACTGCATGGACAGTGACAGTGAAGCCGACTACCTCAAAGGCAGGGGAAGAAAGCAGAACCTGTTCCGTATGTAAACAGACAGAGAAACATCAGGTTAGTAAGTTAAGCCAGAAGAAGTATAAGATTACATATAAGTTAAATAAGGGTAAGAATAACAAGAAGAATCCGAAGACCTATACATCAGCGAAGAAGGTTGTATTAAAGAAACCGACCCGGAAGGGATATGCATTCAAGGGCTGGTATACAGATCGTAAATGCACGAAGAAAATCACTTCGATCAAGAAAGGTTCAAAGAAAAATTATACCATATATGCGAAGTGGTCGAAGGTAAAGGTGAAGAAGACAACCGGACTTAAGGTTATGAATACGAAGGGCAAGAATCTGGTTGTGAGGTATTCAAAGGTATCCGGGGCAAAGGGATATCAGATCACATATGCGACCAATTCTAAGTTCACCAAGGGTAAAAAGGTTGTCAATACAACGAAGAGAACGAAGACCATACAGAAGCTGAAAAAAGGAAAGACCTATTATGTACGGGTTCGTGCATATAAGAAGGATTCCACAGGCAGGAAGGTATATGGTAAGTACAGCACAGTAAAGAAGATCAAGATAACAAAATAATATATTGCGAAGTGAAATGGTTGTTTTGTTAGACAAGGCAGAGTTAATTGCAGCAGCAGGTATATTCCCGGATATATTTATTGTATGGTCAATTGATTGTAAAGGAGCATGATTAAGAATGCAATCAGGGGCAGGATAAAAAGTTTGCTTTTTATCCTGCCCCTGAATCTGATTATTCATTCTATTTGTCAGCATCGATTACTGTTTGAATCTGTTTCATAAGAGTGTCATAGTTATTCTGGTCATCTATACCGCCGAGCATAGGATCTCCGACAATATTACCATTTCTGTCGACAAGTATGGTTGTAGGAAATGCCATGATGTCGGAGGCATATTTACCTGCGTTTGAATCAGAGTCAATGGAAATATTGCGGTATTTGGCACCCTGACTGTCAAGAATGGCTGCAGCTTCTTTGATAGCATCTTCGTTTCCGTCAAAGGTCTCTGTGTTGATACCTACTACTTCGCCTCCCATCGATTTGATGGCATCGTTTAATTCATTAAGCTTGGACAATTCGGCGACACAAGGCTTGCAGCCGGTAAACCAGAAATTAACGACGGTTACCGCATTATTGGAAAACAGGCTTTCATCAACAGAATTACCATCAAAATCCTTACCGGAGAAACTCTTGAAAGGGGAGGTTTCTTCGGAACTGTCTTTCTGGTCAGTGCTTTCTGATCCTGTATTTTTATTTTCGATTTCGGATATCTGTTCTTCAATCTGTCTGATAGTTTCAATATCATCGGTAAGCGTTTTCAGTTCATCATCCGTAAAGGCTTCCTTGTTTGATTCTACGGTGCCGGCCAGATAATCTGCATAATTGCCGCTCGGATCAGCGTTGCTTTTATTCATCATGCCGAATGCCTTGTTCCATACATCTGCATGATCTGCAAAGATCTGGTTCTCCTGCTGATATAGATCATCCAGCTTTGTGTTGGAATTGTCCACAGCTTCAGTGGTGGATTCTGTCCGGACTTTTTGTGAATTTTCAGTGGTGGAAGCTCCTGATCCGTTACATGCTGTGAGAGATAATGCTGCACAGAGAGTGATAATAGATAGTAATGTTCTTTTTGTTTTCATAAATAATTGCTCCTTTAAATAATAGTAGTGTGGCTAATTGTTACTTGTTGATTTTGGATGATTGCAGATGTCCTTTGGGGAACATGGCTTTCCCATAAACTGGTAGTGGATTGCGTCTTTTGGACAGGCCTTTATACAGGCTCCGCATCGTATGCATTCAGGATGATTCGGAGTCTTACAGACATCGACGTCCATTTTGCATACCTTTGAACATTGGTTACATCCGACACATTTGCTGCTTTCAACCTTGATATTCATAAGGCTGACCTTGTTAAATAATGAATAGATTGCTCCAAGAGGACAAATCCATTTGCAGAAAGGTCTGTAGAACAAAATACTCAGTATAATAACCGTAATTAAAATAAGGCACTTAAAAGAAAAAAGCTTTCCGAGAGCAGACCGTATAGCGGTATTTCCAAGTGAAAGTGGTATAGCTCCCTCTAAAACACCCTGTGGGCAAATATACTTACAGAAGAACGGATCACCCATTCCTATGGAGTTCGTTACAAGCATCGGCAGAAGTATAACGAAAACGATCAGGATGATATATTTCAGGTATCTTAACGGTTTCAGTCTGGCTGTGGAAAATTTTTTCCCCGGTATTTTATGAAGCAGATCCTGAAACCATCCAAATGGGCACAAAAAACCACATATAAATCTTCCGAGGATCACACCGAGTAAAATGAAAAAACCAGTTATGTAGTACGAAAACTTAAATTTGAATGAGCCGACAACCGCTTGGAATGCCCCGATAGGACAGGCTCCGGTAGCAGCAGGACAGGAATAACAGTTTAATCCCGGCACGCATATTGTTTTCGCTTTGCCCTGATAGATTTTACCTTTAAATAAATTGGAAATATGAATATTGGTAAGCAGGGTGGCGGCTGCCTGTATCCACCCGCGCATTCTGGCTGTTTTTTTTGATAATGATCTCTTAATTTTATCCAATTCCGACACACTCCAGACATAATTTTACTGCTTTTCCGAGCACGGTGGCTGCTTCACCTCTGACAGCGCCATAGCTGATCATGGCTATTCCTGTGATGAGCAAAATGATCTGAGATATTTTTCTGCATTTCAAGATATTGTAGTTCCTTTCATTTGTTGTGTTTGTTGACCAACTGACCTGGGTATTATACAATAGCTGATGTAAAATTTTTGTTAAGAAACAGGTGAAAGATTTTTGAGATTATTAATAGTTGAAGATGAGAAACAAATATGTGATATGGTTGCGAAAAGCCTGTATGGTGTTGGGTATGAAGTGGATACCTGTTATGATGGGGAAGAAGCTCTTGAATGTATCCTTACGGAGGATTATGATCTGATCGTTTTGGATCTGAATCTGCCCGGTATGGATGGAATGGAAATCTTAAGAGAACTCAGACGGGAAAATGAGGAGACAAAGGTTATTATATTATCTGCAAGAGGACAGATTGCGGATAAGGTTGAGGGACTGGATGCAGGTGCAAATGATTATATGGAAAAACCATTTCATATAAAGGAACTTGAAGCACGTATCAGAAGTCTGACAAGAAGAAAATTTGTGCAGAAGGATGTATGTCTGGAAAGCGGCGGGATAAGCTTTGATACGATAAAACGTGAGGCATATGCAAAAGGGAAAAAGGTTTCCCTTACAAGAAAAGAAAATGGTATTTTAGAATATCTGCTTCTCAATCTGGGAAGACCGGTAAGTCAGGAAGAATTGATGGAGCATGTCTGGGATGCATCCGTGGACAGCTTTAGTGGAGCAATCAGAGTACATATGTCTTCGCTTAGAAGAAAGCTTAAGGCAGTGCTCGGATATGATCCGATTTTGAACAAGGTGGGAGAAGGGTATAAAATACGGGAGGAGGCCGACAGATGAAAAAAATGTCGCTACAGTGGAGGCTTACATGTATAATTACATTATATATTGCGCTTATATGTGGATGTCTGACTATGCTTATTTATAAAAACGGTGTGTACTATATTGATTCTCTGCAAGAGACTGTTGATGCCAGGGGAGATGATAACGGAAGCTCTTCGGATGAAATATATATCAGCATTCCGGAGGATAACTGGGATGATTTTGCAAATGATTTTTCCGTTCAGGTGTACAATAACAAGGCAGACTACAAAAAAAACAGCCTGATAATTTCAGCCTTGCTGGCGCTTCTGGGTGGTGTAGCTACGTATTTTATTAGTGGACATGCCCTAAAGCCGATTGGTAAGTTTTCTGATAAGATTGAAGAGGTACAGGCACAAAATCTGGCAGATTCACGAATAGAAGAAAACAATGTTAAAGAACTGAACCAACTGAGTGTTTCGTATAACAAGATGCTTGAACGTCTCTCGGATGCATTTGATATACAGAGACAATTTACCGCAAATGCGGCACATGAGCTTCGAACCCCATTATCTTTAATGCAGATACAGCTTGATTCATATAATTCCAATCCGCATCCGGGCAATGATGCAGATACCGAGCAAACGATAAAGATGGTTACGGAACAGAATGACAGACTCGGTAAAATGGTAAAAACCCTTCTGGATATGAGCGAGCTTCAAACTGTGGGGAGAGACGATGTAATAATGGTCAATGCTCTTGTTGATGAAGTATTGGCGGATCTGGAACCGCTTGCACAGGAAAAAAATATAAAACTTATTGGAAAATGCACGGATATAAGGATGATCGGAAGTGATATCCTTATTTACAGGATGGTATACAATCTTGTTGAGAATGCTATAAAATATAATCATTCTGGGGGACGGGTTACAGTGACCGCATATCAAAAGGAAAAACATATTTACCTGTCAATAGAGGATACCGGAAATGGAATCCCGGAGGAACTCAGGCAGCGTGTGTTTGAACCGTTCTTTCGTGTGGATAAATCCAGAAGCCGGGAACTTGGTGGTGTCGGACTTGGACTTGCACTTGTTCATGAAATCGTAAGTGCGCATGATGGGACAATTACAGTCCGGTCTAATCCATCCGGAGGTACGATTTTTGATGTGAGTTTTACCCAGTGATCATTCCTGAAATGTGTGTGAAAAAATAAAAAAATAATTAGCACTCACCTCTTGACAGTGCTAACAAAAAGTGTTATGTTAACTACTGTAATGAAAGTGTATCTTGAATTACAGTAGTTTTTATATGTCAGGAGGTAAATGATTATGGATATGGACAAATATACAAGAAAGTCGCTTGAAGTAATAGAAAAAGCGAAAGATAAAGCCCTGGAATATGATAATCAGGAGCTTGCACAGATTCATTTACTTGCAGGATTGCTTGAGATAGACGAAAGCCTTATTTCGAAGATTTTTGAAAAACTCGATATAGATGTAACAGCAGCGGTAAATAGGGTGGAAGATAAGCTTGCATCACTGCCAAAAGTAAGTGGCGGAAATCTGTATGCCGGAAATAATTTTTCAAAGGCGCTCATTCAGGCTGAAAAGGAAGCAAAGCAGATGGGAGACAGCTTTGTATCGGTTGAGCATCTGTTCCTTGGACTGATCGAAAAAGCCGATTCCGATGTGAAGCCATTGCTTAAAACATGGGCGATCGATCGGAACACATTTTTAAAGGCTCTGGCAGATATCAGAGGAAATAAAAAGGTAGACAGTGAGAATCCGGAAGATTCCTATGAAGCAATGGAGAAGTTCGGATACGATCTGGTGGAACGGGCAAGAGAGCAGAAGATCGATCCGGTTATCGGACGAGATGCTGAGATACGAAACGTGATCCGGATCCTTTCCCGTAAGACCAAGAATAACCCGGTTCTGATCGGTGAACCTGGTGTAGGTAAGACAGCGGTTGCAGAAGGCCTGGCACAGCGTATTGTCAGAGGTGATGTGCCGGAAGGCTTGAAGAATAAGAAGATATTCGCACTGGATATGGGTGCGCTGGTTGCCGGTGCCAAGTATCGTGGTGAATTTGAGGAACGTCTGAAGACAGTTCTGGATGAAGTAAAGAAATCAGAAGGTGAGATAATCCTCTTTATTGATGAGCTGCATACGATTGTTGGAGCCGGTAAGACAGATGGCGCAATGGATGCAGGCAATATGTTAAAGCCTATGCTTGCCCGTGGCGAACTGCATTGTATCGGTGCAACGACACTTGACGAATACAGACAGTACATTGAAAAGGATGCCGCTCTGGAACGTCGTTTCCAACCGGTACAGATCGATGAGCCGACGGTAGAAGATACGATCTCCATTCTTCGTGGTATCAAGGAAAGATATGAGGTGTTCCATGGAGTTAAGATCTCGGATGGTGCATTGGTAAGTGCAGCGGTACTTTCCAATCGGTACATTACAGATCGTTTCCTTCCGGATAAAGCGATCGACCTTGTCGATGAAGCCTGTGCGATGATCAAGACGGAGTTGGATTCCATGCCGGCCGAAGTCGATGAGATCACAAGAAAAATCATGCAGCTTGAGATCGAGGAAGCCGCACTGAAGAAAGAGGAAGACCACCTGAGCAAGCAGAGACTGGCGGATATACAGTTAGAGCTTGCAGAGTTAAAGGATAAAGCAAATAATCTGAAAGCCAAATGGGAGAATGAAAAGGCAGGCGTTGAGAAGATCCGTAACCTGAAAGAGGAGATCGAGAAGATCAAGAATGATATTCAGGTTGCCCAGAGAAATTACGATCTGAACAAAGCAGCCGAATTGCAGTATGGCAAACTTCCGGCAGCTCAGAAAGAGCTGGAACTGGCAGAGCAGTCCGCATCGGAGAAAGAACGAAAGCTGGTACATGAGGTCGTATCAGAAGAAGAAATTTCGGAGATTGTATCCAAGTGGACCGGTATTCCGGTAGCCAAACTGACGGCGAGTGAAAAGAGTAAGACACTGAATCTTGCAGATGAACTTCATAAGAGGGTTGTCGGTCAGGATGAAGCTGTTGAATATGTCAGCGATGCGATCATCCGTTCCAAAGCAGGAATCAAGGATCCAAGCAAGCCAATCGGCTCATTCCTGTTCCTTGGACCAACCGGTGTAGGTAAGACAGAGCTTGCAAAGACACTGGCAGAAGCTTTATTTGATAATGAACAGAACATGGTTCGTATCGATATGAGTGAATATATGGAGAAATACAGTGTATCCAGACTGATCGGAGCGCCTCCTGGATATGTAGGCTACGATGAAGGCGGACAGCTTACCGAGGCAGTTCGTAGGAAACCATATTCGGTTGTCTTATTCGATGAAGTTGAGAAGGCACATCCGGATGTATTCAATGTATTATTACAGGTATTGGATGATGGACGTATCACGGACTCACAGGGTAGAACGGTAGACTTTAAGAATACGATCATCATTATGACATCGAATATCGGTGGTGTGGATATCGCAGAAGGCGGTGGCGAGATTACTGATGAGATACGGGAGACAGTTATGAATAAACTGAAACAGCACTTCCGTCCGGAGTTCCTGAACCGTATCGATGAGACGATCATCTTTAAGTCATTAAGCAAAGAGAACATCGGCAGTATCGTTGATCTTATGGTCAAGGATCTGAACAAACGTCTGGCCGGACAGGAGATTACGATCAAGCTTACAGATGAGGCCAAGAGTGCGATCATCGATCAGGGCTATGATCCGGTCTATGGTGCAAGACCATTGAAGCGTTTTATTCAGAAGAATGTCGAGACGCTGGTTGCCCGTATGATCCTTGCAGGTGAAGTGTCCACCCAGTCAGCGATCATCATTGACTATGACGGTCAGAAATTGACAGCGAGAAATGAGAAGTAGTAATATAAACAGGTAGTAAATGCCTGGTAACAACTAAAATAAGCATGATAAAAGGGATTGGCATTGAAAATATTTTTCGGTGTCAGTCCCTTTAATCTTATTTTAATGATGGTATGCCATTGTATATTAGGATAGGGAGGTTGTGTCCATGCGCATTTTGGTTGTTGAAGATGAATTGGATCTGAATCATATAATATGTAATAAACTGACAAAAGAAGGCTACAATGTAGATGCCTGTTTTGACGGACAGGCAGCACTTGATTATCTGGAGACAGCAAGTTACGATGGAGTTATAATGGATATTATGATTCCGAAGAAAGATGGTATGTCGGTTTTAAAAACAATCCGGGCAGAAGGAATACAGGTTCCGGTGCTTTTTTTGACTGCAAAGTCCGAAACGCAGGATATTGTCAGGGGACTGGATGCAGGAGCCAGTGACTATATGACAAAACCGTTTGAGTTTTCGGAATTGCTCGCAAGGTTAAGGGTAATGCTTCGTACTGTACATATAAGTAATGACAGCATTTTGAATTATGGGTCATTACAGATTGATACAAATAATCACCGGGTTGTCCGGGATGGTGTGACTGTCGATCTTACAGTCCGGGAATATGCAATCCTGGAATATCTGGTGCGAAACAAGAACATTGTTGTCACAAGAGAACAGATTCGTGCAAATATATGGAGCATTGATGATGATATCAATTCAAATGTAGTTGATGTATATATTCGATATCTTCGCAGAAAAATCGATGATCCATTTGAGGAAAAACTGATACATACGATCCGGGGAGTAGGTTATAGACTGGAATGTTAAAAAGGAAAATCTCATTTATTAATTTTACTGTTATTGTTTGTGGACTTATCATTGCAGCAGGAACGATATGTCTTTTATTGATGCAGAAGAATCTGATCACAGAGGATACTAAATATCTGGCTTATACAGAACTGGCGCAGGAAGTGAAACGTGCAAAAAAAAATATAGGATTTGATGAGAGTGAGAATCCGTATATAAAAAGCGATTTTTACGATCTGGAAGAGAAAGATACTTATAACGAAAATGTATATGTGTTTTTACAGTCAAGAGACGGAAGTTTTCTTGATGGCAGAATGCCGGATGATTTCAGAACCGGGCTTGATATCGGATTACAGAGTCTTACAAAAGTAACCTTTCAGGGAGAGCGTTATTACGTAGCAACCAGACGTGGAAAAATGAAGAATGGAACGGAGGATGACAGTTTTTATCTGGTATGTGCTATGATATCGGAACAGGCGGTGAAAGACAATTATCGCGAACTGTGGCATCAGTCATATTTGGTGATAGGAGTTGTTGGCGCATTTTTTATTTTATTTGCCCTTTTATTAAGATATCTGATCGCTGTACCAATGAGACAGTTGAATGAATCGATAAAAAAGAGCGGGGAGAATCTGGATTTTACGGATAGTCTGGAATATAAAGGATGTTTTAAAGAACTTCAGATGTTAACAGATGCAAATAATCATTTGTACCAGAGAGTGCAGCAGGAGTTGGAACGTCAGGAAGAATTTAATGCGAATGTATCCCATGAACTTCGTACGCCTATTGCTGTTATGCATGCACAATGCCAGGTGTCGAGAGAGGTGGCAGAAAAGAAGCAGGATAAAGAAGCAATAAAAAGTATAGAGGTATTTGAGCGACAGACAAACCGTATGAAGAATCTGGTTGATCAATTGCTTCAGATGACTGCAATAGATAGAAAGGGGACAACATTCAGTATAGAAGATATTGATGTTCGGGATGTAATTGAATCTGCATGTGATGATATAGCATATATTGATACGAAACACATTACATTTGAATATTCCCTTCAGCCGACTATCATACAGGCAAATATGAATCTTATCTATATTGTTATAAATAACTTGCTTTCAAATGCTGTAAAGTATAGCAATGAAGGAGCTAAAATCTATGTGTCCTGTGGAGAGAAAGACGGAAAGTCGTATATTCGTATTCAGGATGAAGGCTGTGGAATAGAGAAAGAAAATATATCCAAAATATTTGAAAGCTTTTATCGAGAAAAAAAAGATCGTAATGCGGAAGGCTTTGGTCTGGGACTTTCACAGGCAATGAAGATTGCTGAGTTATATGGGGGAGGGATTTATGTTGAAAGTACAAAGAATAAAGGAAGTATTTTCACATTTTTTATTCCAAAACCTTAAAAATAAATAGAAGAATGTCGAATTTTTAATAGAGCTTTAATATTGGATTTTTATAATCCGATATTAGGGTTCTTTTTTTTATGTAGAAAGAACAATATATCGAGTAGGACTTGCTTGGAGGATTATATGAGAAATTATAAACGATTGATTCATTTGTTACTTGGACCGGTTCTATTCCTGTTGGCATGCTTTCTTTTACCGCATTCAGTTCTGCCGACATTTGCAGAACGGGCAGCAGTTGGAACGGTATTCTGGATGGCATACTGGTGGGTAACAGGTCCGGTAGATTATGCAGTAACGGCGTTTTTGCCGATTGCGATCAATGCAGTAGTTCCTATGGCGGAGATGAAGGTCATAATATCGAATTATGCGGACGAAACGATTCTGCTGCTGCTTGGAGCTTCGATCATAACAGTATTATGGGAAAATACAGGACTGGACAAACGAATTGCGATCACGTTTCTGCGTCTGATCGGAAACAGTCTTAGAATGCAGCTTGTGTTCTGGTTTGCGTTGTCAATGGTATTATCTGCGGTGCTTCCGAATGCAGTAGTATGCGCAACGATCACGCCGATCGCAGTTTCTATGCTGAAATATATTGGAATGGATGACGTGAAAAACAGCAAGACGGCATCGAAGATCCTGCTGACGATCGCTTATGCGACAGGACTTGGTGGTCTGGCATCTCCACTTGGTGGGGCTATGAATCTGGTAACGGTGGAATATATCCAGCAGTTGACCGGAAAAGAATATATGTATTCCTCCTGGGTTATCCGGTTCCTTCCGGTTATGCTGATTTTAATGCTGATCAATGTAGTATTTATTCTTCGTGATGTAAAGAAGACAGATCTGTTAGGTGGTTCCAGTGAATATTTTGCGGAACAGTACCGGAAGCTTCCAAAGATGAGCTTTGAAGAAAAATCCGCACTTGTGCTGTTTGTAGTGGCAACAGGTCTGGCATTTACCAGACAGCTTTATCAGGATATATTGCCGGGATTAAAGCCTGCATATGTATTTATCATCTGTGCGATCATCGCCTTTCTTTTTACAAATAAAGAGGGAAAACGGATCATGGTCTGGAAACAGGTGCAGGGAAAGATCGTCTGGGATCTGATGTATATATTTGCCGGAGGTCTGGCACTTGGAAGCCTGATCAATGCAACAGGTGTTGCAAAAGCACTTGGAGAAGTGATTTCTTCCCTTGATATGAAGGGTGGTTTTGTAACGATCCTGATCATTCTGACTGCAACACTACTGTTGTCGGATGTGACCTCAAATACAGCTACGGCAGCGGTTGCGATTCCACTTGTGATCTCAATCACACAGGGATGTGGGCTGAATCCGATTCCGTATATATACGTAGCATCCATTGGTGTGAACCTGTCTTATATGCTGCCAACGTCGATTCGTGCGATTCCGGTGGGATATGGACTGGAACCAAAGTATATGTTCCGGGAAGGCTGGAAGATTTCCCTTATCATTATTCTTGTAATGTCGATCATTTGCACATTGCTGTTAAAATACTGGAGCACATTCAGTACGGTGTAAAAAAAGCCATACAGAAACGGGCGTGAAACAAAGAGAAAGAAATGGAGAGAAGGCATGTCTGTCGTATCATACATATTTATAGTATTCTTAGCAGTTACAGTTTTGATATATTATATAGTACCAAAGAAAATCCAGTGGTGGGTGCTCCTTGCCGCAAGTGTGGTTTTCTATGCTTATAGTGGGATTGATGATCTCCTGATCGTAGTTGGAACCGCATTTCTGGTATATCCGTTGACAATGTTGATGGAGAAAAATCTGGAGGAACAGGACCGGCTGCTTCTGGATGCAGATAAGAGAACTGCAAGAAAGATAAAAACAGCACAGAAAAAGAAACGAAAGAAATATCTGGTGCTAGCATTGCTGATCGTAATAGGTGCGCTTATTGTATTCAAGGTGACAGGATTTGCCATCGAGAACATCAAACGTTTTCTTCCATACGAAGCGATACAGCGGATTCCGGACTGGCATTTCCCTGCACCGCTTGGAGTTTCTTTTTATTCCTTTATGATGATCTCTTATCTGGTTGATGTCTATAACGGAAGGATCCATGCACAGAAGAATTTTCTGAAATATCTGTCGTATGTATTATATTTTCCACATATTACGCAGGGACCGATTGCGCGATATGAACTGGTTGCGCATCAACTATGGGAAAAGCATAAGTTTGATTATGATACGGTGATAAAAGGTACATGGTTGATTCTGTGGGGAGCACTTAAGAAAATGGTGATGGCAGACCGTATCAGTCCATTTGTGACAGAAGTATTTAAACATTCTGATCAGTATGAAGGTATGATCTTCTTTCTGGCGGCGGTTATGTACTCCATCCAGATTTACTGTGATTTCTCCGGATGCATGGATATCGTACGTGGCGCATCGGAGTGCTTTGGCATTACGCTTGGAGAAAATTTCAGGCGGCCATATTTTTCCCAGACGTTGCCGGAGTTCTGGAGAAGATGGCATATTTCACTCGGAGCGTTCTTCAGAGAATATGTATTCTATCCGGTATCGACTTCAAAGATCCTGTTGAAATGGAATACCAAGGTGCGGAAATATCTGGGAAATACCATAGGAACCGGATTTGCCTCTTGTGTACCGATCCTGTGCGTATGGATCCTGACCGGACTCTGGCATGGGGCAAAGTGGAATTATATCGGCTGGGGATTGTTTCACGGAATCCTGATCTGCTTATCGACATTATTTGAGCAGCCGGTCGCTAAATTAACAGAGAAACTGAATATACGGACAAACTGTATAAGCTGGAATATATTCCGGATGCTTCGGACATTTTTATTATGTGTGATCGGACGTATCATTTTTATGGGAAAGGGAATCCGTGCGAGTTTTCAAATGATTACATCCTGTATAGTAGATTACAGAAAAATTTATGATCTGGTAAATGATTTTTCTATATCTCAGCGGGAGTGGGGAGTAATCTTTATCGGTGTACTGATTTTGTTATGTGTATCAATTGCACAGGAGATTCGGGAGCAAATAGGAATAAAGGAAGATATCAGAGACTGGCTGCTGCGTCAGAATCTTTGGCTGCGATGGACGGTTCTTATTGCCGGTATTTTATGCGTGCTGATATTTGGAGTATATGGAACCGGCAGCCAGATTGTATTTATATATGAGCAATTCTAAAAGGAGCTAAAATGAAATTAATAAACACAAAAGGATTTCAGATTATAAAGAAAATAATATCTGTTATAATATTTTTCGTTATATTAGTATATTTGGTTTCTAAGACTGGTCAGTTTGCAAGACCGGATGATAATGATACAGATATGTGGGCAACATATTATGCGGAAGATAAAAATACTATTGATGTGATCATGATTGGTTCAAGTGCCTTGTATCGTTATTGGATAGCTCCGCAGGCATATGAAGAACAGGGGTTTACGTCCACGGTTATAGGAAGTGCCAGTCAGGATATCTGTCAGATACCATATATTATGGAGGAAGCAGTCAAAAGTCAGGATGCAGATTTGATCGTGGTAGAGCTTAGAAATATAGTAGCGAGAGATCAGTATGATGCGATTAGTCCGGAAGAACAGAAATATCGATTTGAGGTTGTAACATCCGGAATGAATCCGTCAATTACACGTTTAAAAATGATCAATGATTTATATGATGAAGATTTGATAAGTAAGATGGAAATGATGTTCTCGGTATTAAAGTATCATAATAATTTAATGGAATACGACAGAGACTATTTGATCGAGCGATTAAAAAATGAACCGGTTTCAGACAAATATGTAAATGTAAGAGCAGATGTAAAAGCAAAGAAAAAACTGGTATATGAGTCAGATGATGATACGATATTATCGGAGAAATCTAAAACTTATATAGATGCAATTGAGGACAAGGCAAAAGAGCTGGATAAAAAGGTGCTTTTAATATTTACCCCATATAAACCACGCAAAGATCAGATCGTTGAACAAAAGCAGATCGGTGAATACTGTAAGAAACAGGGATATGATTATTTGGATATGAATCTTTATGTGGATGATATAGGGATAGACTACTCTACAGATTTGTATAATGGCAAACATACCAATGTTGCAGGCTCACAGAAGGTAACATCATATTTGGCGAAATATATGAAACAACAATATGGACTGAGCGCTGATTTAGATAAGGAACAAAGATCTGAATGGCAGCATGCCTGTGAACTATGGCACGAAGAGAGAACTACACTTATGCAGAAATGGGAAGATAATATTGCAAAGGAGAAATAATACAGAAATGGAAACAGTGCTTCATTATATAAAAAAATATTCGGAGACACAGCCGGATACACCGGCTGTCTGTGAGTTAAAAAAATATCTGACATATTCGGAGTATTGGACAGCGATCAGAAAGATGGCAAATGTGCTGGTTCGAAATGGTATAAAAAAGGACGCACATGTTATTTTGCGATGTACTCAGGATATTAATTATATGGTTTTGTTTTCGGCTTTGCAATATATACAGGCACTTGTGATTCCTGTAGAGCGATCCACTTCACCGGAGCGTATACAGGAGATTCGGGATAAGGTGGATGCAGAATGGCTGATCTCAAATAGAGAGTCAGAGGGAATGTGCTGGTTATCCACAAAGAAGCTGGTGGAGCAGATGAAAAGTGCAGAAGAACTGGAATATCCACTTCCGAATTCAGATACATGGTCAATGTTGTTATTCACGACTGGTACGACTGGGAACTCAAAAGGTGTTGTCATGTATCATAAGAATGACGTTGCTATCGCCGGAAATGTCATGGAAGGAACACAGATGAAACCGGGAAATGTGGAGATCATACCGATGCCGCTTAATCATTCCTTTGGCATAAGACGGTATCAGTCGGATATGATTAATGGAGGAACCGTTTGTCTGATGAATGGCATGGCGCTGATCGGCAATCTCTGGAAGATGCTCGAGCAGTATCATGCAACATCTATGGCGATTTCTCCGGCAACGCTCGGAATGATCTTTCACCTGTCAGGTGACAGGATCTCCGAATATGCGGATCAGATTGATTATATACAGGTGGGGTCAGCACCACTTCCGGAAACAGATAAGGAAAAACTACTCCGGTATCTTCCGAATACAAGACTCTATAATTTTTATGGATCATCAGAAGCCGGCTGTTCATGTATTCTGGAATTTAGCCGACAGAATAAGAATGGTTGTATCGGATATCCGACCGTCAATTCTCTGGTGCGGTTTATAGATGGAGAAGGAAATGTTATAGAGAATGGATCCGAGAAACAGCCTGCTTTACTGGGTTGGGGTGGTACGATTGTTATGGAGGGCTATTACAATGATCCGGAGCTTACTGCGAAAACGGTAGTGGATGGTTATGTTATGACAAATGATCTTGGCTATATGGATGAAGATGGCAGTATTATTCTGGTTGGACGGGCAGATGATGTTATCAACTATGGCGGAAGCAAGATCTCGCCGGCAGAGGTAGAAGCTGTTGCGATCCGGTATCCGGGTGTGGCAGATTGTGCCTACAGTTCCGTTCATGATCCGATTACCGGAGAATTACCGGTTATGCTGATTGTACAAGAGAATGGTTTTGACGAAGCTGCATTCTTGATCTATATGCAGCAACAGGTAGAAAGCTATAAGCTACCACAGAAGATATTTTATATTGAAGAAGTACCGAAGACATTTAAGGGCTCGCTTCTTCGAAAAGAAATAAAAAAGATAGCAGAATCAAAGAACAAAGGAGAATAAGATTATGAATGATTTTATTGCAATGTTAAAAAAGATCAAGCCAAATGTTGACTTTGAAAATGAAGATGCATTGGTAGATGATGGGATACTGGAATCTCTGGATATTATAACGATCATTGCGGAGATTGCAGACAAATACGATGTTATCATCCCAAGTGATGAGATCACATCTGATAATTTCAATTCTGCAGAAGCCTTGTATGAGCTGGTAGAAGATCTGAAATAATTTTATCGTAAATATGTGCTGATAGTAAAAAGTATAACAGGAAATAGAATGCCCTCAAAGAATGACAGGTCTGCCAGCAGGCAGAGAAGATGTCAAACTTTGAGGGAGTTTTTGTTATAAATCTGTGAAGTGCGTCGTAAAAAGTAAAGCAGGATGTTATACTGAACAGGTAAATTACAGATGCTATTTGCCTCTATGTATGAGAAGCCGACAGGACGCATATCAGAAAATACATTATCTGGCAGAAAGAATAAGATTATGAATAAGGTAGAAAAGAACAAGAAAAAAAGGCATATTCACAGAATCCTTCTTCTTACAGGAGTGCTTCCGGTCATAGTGATAAATGCAGCAGCGTGGGCTGCTCCGTGGATCAGTGAAAAGGCGGGATGGGGAAACTGGTGTGACTGGTATGCCGAATATGTGAATCCGGTTATCGTTGCAATATTTGCAAGATTTGGCAATCTGTTTTCCTTTTCGCTCGGAGAGGTTATGATCGTTACGGCGATTCTGCTGATCCTTGCATTCCTGATTTTGAATATTCTGTTGATCTTTTTAAGAAAACATAAGAAATATCGGAGATTTTGCAGGATCTATGACCTTGTTGTTGCATATATAACGGTTGTGGTCTGTCTTATTATGACCGGAAACTGTACGATCTACTATCACTGTTCAGCGATTTCTGTAAACGGGGAAACAGAGGAACGGCAGTATAAGGTAGAAGAATTGCAGGAGCTTCGCAATTATATCGTAAAGCAGTGTAACGAATACAGTACAAAAGTAGAGCGGGATGAAAACGGACACATAACATATGACGGAGATATGCAGGAACAGGCACGAAATGCACTTCGGAAACTGTCCGGCCGGTATCCACGGTTATCCGGGTACTATCCGAATGTCAAGCATATGATGTTCTCCGGGCTGATGAGCCAGAGCTATATGGCGGGATATTATTTCCCATTTTCGATGGAAGCAAACTGTAATGCAAATATGTATATCACAAATTATCCGGCAACCTATTGCCATGAGCTGGCGCATCTGCATGGGTATATCTATGAGGATGAGGCAAACTTTATATCTTATCTTGCCTGCATCGGCAGCGAAGATCCATTCTTTATTTATTCCGGGTATCTGAGTGTATTATCTTATGTAGATAATGCCTATTATGAGGCTATCGGGGAGGACGCGGAGCTATATCTGGCAAATGAGAGGATATCCGAACAGGTGCTGTCAGATGATATCTTTCTACTCCCGGAGACATGGGAAAAGGTGGAGGATAAGGCCATTCTATCGACGGATACCGTCAATCAGGCATCCAATACCTTCACTGAAACAAGTCTGAACCTGAACGGTGTCTCAGACGGTTTCGCAGCCTATGACCGCGTGACCGGACTGTTATTACGATACTACGATGAAGAGTTGTATTAAATGTGTATGCTCATAAAAATTCAGCAATCTCTAACAGGATCATAGAAAAAGATTAACAGGTATCCGGTTTTATATACCTTTATGTAACAGACCTTTTTTCACGTCGGTCCTTAGCGAACTGCTAAAGGCAGTGAGGTTAGTACCGTTACGTGAAAAATAGAGCGCGAGCGTTCTGTGAAATAAAGGGTATATAAAACCGGATACCTGTTAATCTTTTTGCGAAATAGAACGAAAGTGATTTGCGAAATGGATGATAGCCTCCAGCTTCTTCCGTACGATACATTATAATGCCAGCAGCTTCCTGCAAAGGGCAACATGCGCGTCCCCGTCAGTCGTACAGCTGTTATAGATCTCGACTGTTCCATCTCCGGTAGAATCTGATTTTAAGCCTGCTGCGATCAGGCGGCGACGCAGTTCTACGGCAGTTCCGTGGCTCCCGACAAAAATCTTGATGTCCGGACCGACAACGGTTCGGATCATTTTTTCCACAAACGGATAGTGTGTACAGCCAAGCACGATCGCATCAATTCCCTTTTCCAGATAAGGCGAGAGAACCTCTTGCAGATAATCATGAAGCTTCGGACTGTCCAGATCTCCGTTTTCCACAAAGCCAACCAGCTTTGGACATGGTACACGGTAGATTACGGATCGGTCTTCGTATGTATGCATCAGTGACAGAAACTTATCCTGTTTTAATGTCATAGGGGTAGCCATAACCGCAATCCGGTCATGTTCCTTCCAGAGAACGGCTGGTTTTAATGCCGGTTCAATGCCGATTACTGGGATATCGGGATAGTCGGCACGAAGCATGGCGGCAGCAGCACTGGTTGCGGTGTTGCAAGCGATCACGATCGCTTTTGCATCATGTTCAAGCAGGAATTCTACACAACTCCGACTTAGATTCTGAATATCGGCGACCTGTCGTGTCCCATATGGAGCATGTGCAGAATCACCATAATATATATAATTTTCCTCCGGCATCAGTGCAACGATCTCTTTTAAGACACTGATACCGCCAATGCCGGAATCAAATATACCGATTGGACGGGAGTTATCGTTCATTTATAAAACCTCCTAAAAATACCTGCATTTGAAAATTATACTACTATATGAAAAGAAAAGACAACCTATAAGTAAAAAACGATATAAAACATTTTAATAAGGCAAAAGAATAAGGTGAAAATCTTCAGAATCGGAAGAAACCGGAAAAAAAGTTGCGTATTCTGCAGTTGCCATATATAATCGGGGAGTGAAAAGAGATATAAAATAAATAAAAAGACAGTAAACGGTCGGACCATATAATTCAAAACAGTCGGCAGACAGTCAGGAGGAAAAGAATGGAAGCAGAACACATAATCCCTATAAGCCGGGATTTGGAATCTCGGGTTAAAGAAAAAATGATCGAATATTATACAGGAGATGCCAGACGGATCCATCATTTTCTGAAGGTTCATTCTTTTGCCAAGCTGATCGGTGAGATGGAAGGCATTGCAGGAAAAGAGATGGAAATACTGGAAGTAGCCGCACTTGTGCATGATATAGGAATAAAGAATTCAGAAAAGAAATATGGATATAATACAGGGAAAACGCAGGAGAAGGAAGGACCGCCGGAAGCAGAAAAGCTGCTTTTGTCTTTGACGGATGATACTGCATTTATTGAAAGAGTATGCTATCTGGTCGGTCATCACCATACTTATTCGAATATTGACGGAACGGATTATCAGATACTGGTAGAAGCAGATTTTCTTGTTAATCTGTATGAGGATAAAGAACATATTAAGGCAGTCTGGTCTGCCTATGAGAAGATTTTCCGGACACGGTCGGGAAGAAAGCTTTGCAGGGAGATTTTTGAACTGTCATAAATATAAGAAAATCTTAACCGATTTTTAATTATTGCCGTAGTTCATGTGCTTGCAGGAATGGGATAAATTATATATAATGAGATGATGTGCTGAATGTTACAGGAAAAGGTAATATTCATATGACCGGAAATATTGAGAAAAGATATGGATACAGAAGCCTGAAACAGATTATAAAACACAGAAGATATATGGTTATTAGGAGGACGTAATGAGTAAATACAAGATTAATACAACATGTGTACAGGGAGGTTATGAACCGGGAAACGGAGAACCACGACAGGTTCCGATCTACCAGAGCACGACATTCAAATATGCAACAAGTGAGGATATGGGTAAATTATTCGATCTGGAGGCAGACGGATATTTTTATTCCCGACTTCAGAATCCTACAAATGATCTGGTTGCAAAGAAGATCTGTCAGTTAGAGGGTGGTGCAGCTGCAATGCTTACCGGTTCCGGTCAGGCTGCAAACTTCTATGCAGTATTCAATATTGCAAATTGCGGCGATCATGTTGTTGCATCGAATTCTATCTATGGTGGAACTTACAACTTATTTGCTGTAACCATGAAGAAGATGGGAATCGATTTCACATTTGTTGATCCGGATGCATCCGAAGATGAGATCCGTGCAGCCTTCCGCCCGAATACCAAGGCGTTATTTGGTGAGATCATAGCAAATCCGGCTCTGACTGTATTAGATATTGAGAAGTTCGCAAAGGTAGCTCACGAGCAAGGCGTACCGCTTATCGTAGATAATACATTCCCGACTCCGATCAACTGTCGTCCGATCGAATGGGGAGCAGATATCGTAACCCATTCCACAACCAAATACATGGACGGACATGGAGCAGCTATCGGTGGATGTATCGTAGATGCTGGAAAGTTCGACTGGATGAAATACGCAGACAAATTCCCGGGACTTACCACACCGGATGACAGTTATCACGGAATTACATATGCAGAGAAGTTCGGAAAAGAGGGCGCATTTATCACAAAGGCAACTGCACAGCTGATGCGTGATTTCGGTTCTGTACAGTCTCCGCAGAGTGCATTTATCCTGAATCTCGGACTGGAGAGTCTGCATGTCAGAGTAAAGCGTCATTGTGAGAATGCACTCGCAGTTGCAAAATATCTGGAACAGAATGATAAGGTTGCTTATGTGAATTACTGCGGACTGGAAAATGACAAATATCACGCACTTGCAGAAAAATATCTGCCAAACGGCTCCTGCGGTGTTGTAAGCTTCGGTGTAAAGGGCGGAAGAAAAGCAGCGGAAGAATTCATGAAGCACTTAAAACTTGGCTCAATCGAGACACATGTAGCTGATGCAAGAACCTGTTGTCTGCATCCGGCAAGTGCAACACACAGGCAGATGAATGATGAGGAACTGACAGCATGTGGTGTATATCCGGATCTTGTTCGTTATTCATGTGGACTGGAAGATGCGGAAGATCTGATCGCGGATCTGGAACAGGCATTTGCACAGATCTAGGATCTGATCCGGTCTGAAAATAGAAAGAAGAAAGCCACAGCAGAGCTGTTATACAGAATAACAGATGGAATACTCTGTTGCGGATGGAGGAAGAGATGAAGTTAAGAATTGCCAAGGGCTGTATTGTAATTATGCCTGTGATCGGTACGCTGGGACTGTTTATATTTACATTTGTCGGAAAGATCATATACGGATGGGGACTGTTTGTTATCATGCTGTTATTATCGGGTATTATCAATCAGTTTTTTTTCCGTTGTCCGCACTGTGGAAAGTCAATTCCTGCAAATGCGACACTGAATCAGAAATATTGTCCGTTATGCGGGGCTGACCTTGGTCTTATTGATTCACCGTTCAGTTATTATTCAAAATGCAAAAAAAATAAGAATGGACAGTATCAGGCATATACTACAGTTGGGTATCTGGCATTTATTGTTGGTACAGCAATCGTATTATTTATCGTTGTAGCACTTTTGGGATTTGACAGTGTATTTAAAGGAACCGGACGGATCCTGATTCTTGCGGCACTGGCGCTTGGATTTTTGATCGGTATGATGTGCAGATGTATCGTAGGGTCAGCTGCGAAGCTTGATAAAGAACATCTGTATTACAGTAAGATCCCCGGAAGATGGAAATGTTATGATATTTCTGATATAAAGGAACAGGCAAAGCTGCATAAGCCGTTTTACCATGTGGTAAGAGGGTATGTTATGATGACTAATCAGGGTGTCGTGGCCATTCCGGTAGCTACTTATAAAGGTGGAAAGGAATTCCTTCAGAAGCTGACGGAATATATTAACGAGCCGATGGTGGATATTATGCCTGAGATGGTGGCATCCAAGAGAAGTGAAGAAGGCAAGAAGGCAGAAGTTGAATACAGAGCCTATAAGGACAGTATAAAAGAGAAAGGTGAAAATTAAGTATGGAAAGCGGCAAGATAAAGAATGAAGCATTGTTGGAGGCAATTGAGGTTTTTAAGGCCGAAAATAATCAGCAGAATCTAAAGAATTTTATTGAGAAGTTATTACAGGCAAGATTTATCCTGCCGGCGACACTGGATCCCAAACCGGTGAAAGACGATCAGGGCAGGATCATGGGAGACGGAAAATTCAAAGTGAACTTCCGGGTTATCACAGATAATACAGGAAAGAATTTCTTCCCATGCTTTACAAATGATGAAGAATTCGAGCATGCGATCAAAGAAGTGGAAGTTGAGAAGATGGCACTCACTTATAAAGAGGTTGCTCCGCTGGTTCTGAATTCAAAGGGACAGATTCAGGGTATCGTGATCGATCCGTATACAGTTGGAATGCAGGTGCCGGATGCTCTGATTAAGACAGTTGATGAGAGCAGAAAGAGTGTTCTTGAAGAACAAAAGAATACGAATATCAAGAAACACACTATTCCTGCAAATACAAAGATCCGTTTGAGAAGCCCGAAATATATGCCGGTTGATATGTTAGAGGAAGCAAAGAAATTCTTTGTAGAACGCCCAAATATAAAGGCGGCTTATATTCAGATGATGGAAAAAGAAAATTCAGATGAAGAATATCTGATCACAATTGATTTTGAAGGTGATGAAGAAGATTTATTTGATTCACTTCTTCCGAAGATAAAACCGCTTGCGTTCGGTATTCCGATCGCACTTACCGGGACAGATAACGGACTTGGAAAAAAAGTTCTGGAAAATGCAGAGCCGTTCTATAAAAAAGAAAATTAGGAGACAATAATGGTTAAAAAATATCTTATCATGTTCCTGATATCTATGGTTCCGATCGTAGAGCTGCGAGGAGCAATTCCATATGCAGCGGTATTCGGAATACCGACATTGCGGGCATTGATCATCTGTATGCTCGGAAACATACTTCCGGTTCCGGTGATCTTCTGGTTTGCCAGACGGGTTTTGATGTGGGGAAAAGACAAAAAATATATCGGAAAATTTTTTACATGGTGTATTCAGAAGGGTGAAAAAGGCGGGCAGAAGCTGCTTGAGAAGACAGGCGGTGGAGTCTATATCGCACTGATGCTGTTTGTAGGAATCCCACTTCCGGGTACAGGAGCCTGGACGGGTACTCTGGCAGCCAGCTTCTTAGATCTTGACTGGAAGAAGAGCGCACTTGCCGTTATGGGTGGTGTTGTACTTGCAGGCCTGATCGTGGGAGTTGTAAGTTATGGACTGCTTGGTGCGGTCGCAGCATTATTCTGATGCTGCAAGTAATATAGAATAAATGGACAGAAGATATGCCTGCAGGGTGAGTGAATCCGGGGAAACTACAGGTAGATAAGGAGATAGATATGGTAAATCCGGCATCAATTTTTAAGATAAAATCCGCATGGGAGAAATTTGCATCCAATCATCCGAAGTTTCCGATGTTTTTACAGGCTGCGATGGCAAGCGGGATCAAAGAAGACTATATTATAGAAGTAAAGATCACGGATCCGGAGGGAAAGCAGATCTGTACAAATGTAAAACTGACAGAATCGGATATGGAATTATTCCATACCTTAAAGGATCTGAAGGGGTAAATGCAGACAATCCAATAAATGCGGCATATTTCTTTATAAAATTAAAAAATAGAGAATATGTCTAAAAACAGAAAAAGATTTCTTGACTTGCACTGTATACTTGTGTTATTGTTAAACGTGCGATGAAAGAGGTCTTTTTTTTATGCCTTAAAATAAGTAATGGAGGTAGATGGAAGTGCGCGTTAAAATAACATTGGCATGTCAGGATTGTAAACAGCGTAATTACAATATGACAAAGGATAAGAAAACGCATCCAGACAGAATGGAAACAAAGAAGTACTGCAGATTCTGCAAGAAGCATACAGTACACAAGGAAACAAAATAGTTCCGGACCAGTGAAGGAGGATTGGTTTAATGGCAAAAAGTGAAGAAAAATCAACAGCTCTCAAGAAAAGCTGGACCCAGGAACTAAAGGGTGAATTCAAGAAAATCACATGGCTTGACAGAACAACCCTGTTTAAGCAGTCAGCCGTAGTAATCGTTTCAACGGTAATCCTCGGAGCTATTATTGCAGTCGTTGACTGGCTTATACAAATAGGCTTGAATTTCATAATATAATGAGTAAAGGTTGGTGAATTATATGGCAGATGCAGAAAGCGCAAAATGGTATGTAGTCCATACCTACTCAGGTTATGAAAATAAGGTTAAAGCTGATATTGAGAAAACAATTGAAAACAGAAAATTACAGGACCAGATATTAGAAGTATCTGTACCCGTAGAAGAATCCATTGAGGTTAAGAACGGTGTACAGAAAGCTGTTACCAGAAAACTGTTTCCCGGCTATGTCCTGCTCAATATGATTATGAACGATGCTACATGGTATGTAGTTCGTAATACAAGAGGTGTTACAGGATTCGTAGGACCGGGATCAAAACCGGTTCCGTTATCAGATGATGAGATGAAGTACCTTGGAATCAACAAGGAGACAATCGTGATCGATGCGGAAGTAGGCGATATGGTTGAGGTTACAGCAGGTGCCTGGGAAGGTACCGTGGGTAGTATTAAGGCAATTAACCCAAGTAAACAGACCATTACCATCGATGTAGAAATATTTGGCCGTGCAACATCTGTAGAGATTGCATTCGCTGATATCAAGAAATTGTAAGAGTGAGTGGAAGGGTATCCCCCGTTATTACCACAATATTTTTGGAGGTGCGCTAAGATGGCGAAGAAAGTAGAAGGATATATCAAATTACAGATTCCTGCAGGAAAGGCAACACCTGCACCACCTGTTGGACCGGCTCTTGGTCAGCATGGTGTTAATATCGTTGCATTTACAAAAGAATTCAATGCTAGAACTGCTAACGAAGGAGATATGATCATTCCTGTTGTTATTACAGTTTATCAGGATAAGAGCTTTAGCTTTATCACTAAGACTCCTCCTGCAGCACTTCTGATCAAGAAGGCTTGTAATATCAAATCCGGTTCAGCTAACTCAAAGAAGACAAAGGTTGCAACTATCTCAAAGGCTAAGGTTCAGGAAATTGCCGAACTTAAGATGAAAGATTTAAATGCTGCAAGCCTTGAAACTGCTATGAGCATGATCGCTGGAACAGCTCGTTCAATGGGCGTTACAGTTGAAGAGTAATTAAGAATAAAAACATTTTGGTGGGAGGGTCGCTCCCGATAAGACCACAGGAGGTTTATAATGAAGAAGAGTAAGAAATATATAGATGCAAGCAAGCTCTATGACAAAACAGCCGTTTACGAATTCGAAGAGGCAGTTGCTTTGGTAAAGAAGATGGCTACAGCTAAATTTGATGAGACAATCGAAGCTCACTTAAGACTGGGCGTTGATGGACGTCACGCAGATCAGCAGGTACGTGGTGCAGTTGTATTACCTCATGGAACAGGTAAGACAGTTAAGGTTCTCGTATTCGCTAAGGGAGCTAAGGTAGACGAAGCTCTTGCTGCCGGTGCTGATTACGCAGGTGGTGAGGAATTAGTTCCAAAGATCCAGAAAGACGGATGGTTAGATTTCGATGTTGTTGTAGCTACACCTGATATGATGGGTGTTGTTGGACGTCTTGGTCGTGTACTTGGACCTAAGGGCTTAATGCCAAACCCTAAGGCTGGTACAGTTACAATGGACGTAACAAAAGCTGTTAACGATATCAAAGCCGGTAAGATAGAGTACAGACTTGACAAAGCCAATATTATCCATGTGCCAGTGGGAAAAGCTTCCTTTACAGAGGAACAGTTAGACGAAAACTTCCAGACCTTAATGGATGCTATTGTAAAAGCAAAGCCATCAGCTGCTAAGGGACAGTACCTTAAGAGCGTTGTAATTGCTTCAACAATGGGTCCTGGTGTAAAGATTAACACAACAAGATTTGCGTAAATCTTATATACCAATATATTGATAGAACGACCATCATGCAGGACGCGCCTGTGTGGTGGTCGTTTTGTACTATATGGAAAATCTTTAAGGGAAGGTAAAAACTTCCTTGACATATACAGGCTGCTCAGCTAAAATTTTTATGGGTAAACGCTTTAGTGTGGAAAAACATAAAAGCGAAAAAGTAAAGCCAAGATCAGACATGGAGGATAGTCACATATGAGACAGAAGAAGATTCATTACATCTATAACGATGCAATGGAATGTATGGATTTTGATGAAAGAAAAAAGCTTCAGGGAGAAAGACTGAGAGCTACCGTAGAGTTGGAATATAATAATGTTCCGGCTTACAGAAAGAGAATGGACGAAGCCGGAGTAAAACCGGAAGATATTAATGGAATTGAAGATATCGTAAAGCTTCCATTTACGCAGAAAACCGATTTGAGAGATAATTTCCCATATGGACTATTTGCTGCAGATCTTAAAGATATTGTACGTATTCAGGGTTCTTCAGGAACAACCGGAAAGCCGATCGTATCAGGATATACGGAAAATGATATTAAGGTATGGACAGAGATGGTTGCCAGAGCACTGACTGCTGCAGGCGGTACAAAGGATGATATCATTCAGATTGCTTATGGTTATGGTTTATTTACCGGCGGACTGGGGGCACATCAGGGCGCAACAGAGATTGGGGCTACAGTAATTCCAATGTCATCCGGTAATACACAGAGACAGATTATAATGATGAAAGAGCTTGGTACTACGATGCTCTGCTGTACACCGTCTTATGCAACATATCTGGCAGAAACCATCCATGAAATGGGAATCAAGCCGGAAGAATTAAAACTGAAATCCGGTTGCTTTGGTGCAGAGCCATGGACAGAGGAAATGAGACAGCATCTGGAAGAGCTTCTTGATTTTGATGCACTTGATATTTACGGACTGACTGAGATTGGTGGACCGGGTGTTGCATTTGAATGTATGGAAAAGCATGGTATGCATATCAATGAAGATCATGTGCTTGCAGAGATCATCGATCCGATAACAGAAGAACCGCTTCCGGACGATACACCGGGTGAACTGGTATTTACGACACTGACCAAGACAGGTGTACCTATGATCCGCTACAGAACACATGATATCTGTACTTTGCATCATGGAACTTGTGCTTGCGGAAGAACAACCGTTAAGATGAGCCGTATCACAGGACGTACCGATGATATGCTTGTTATTCGTGGTGTTAATGTATTCCCAAGTCAGATCGAAGCTGTACTGATGGGCGTGAAAGAAACATCTGCGCATTACATGTTGGTAGTTGATCGTGTGAATTCACAGGATAAGCTTACTGTTCAGGTGGAATTAAAGGATGATGTTGATATAAACGATGCAGATAAGCTTGAGAAGCTGGCTGCATATATCAAGACACAGATCAAGCAGACTCTGCTGATCAGTGCCAAGGTGGAACTGCTTCCACCGAAGTCTATCGCTCGTTCCGAGGGTAAGGCAAAGCGTATCATCGATAACCGAAACACCGGCTTCTAAACCTGGATATACGATAGGGGCTTACTTCTTGTTTTTTAGTTCTGCCATCATAAATGACTTGTTGCGGTTTCTATTCACTGCATATGTCTGATTCGTAAATACTCCTGTGCCAACTCGCCTTCGGCTCAGACAGGCACTCGTATTTACTGACAATATGCAGCGAATAACGAAATCCTCACATATGTCATATTATGATGGCAGGACTAATAACCAAGGGTAAGCCCCTGCCTTTATATGTACAGCATGCAGTTTTTATAGTGCGTTATGGTGAGTACGATTAACTGTGTAGAATATTTCCCCTGGTTTTTATATACTGCTAAAAACCGGATGTGTTCGGTTGTCAGATTATTGTGGCAGAGAGTGCTTGCAGATAGCTTTGGTTGTGCCTATAATATAGACTATGAGATTAAACAGGCAATTGCAGAAACGTATTGTAAATAGAGCATTGAATATTCTGCAATGCCTGTTTTGAACAAACAACCGGGAGGCAGACAGATATGAAAGCGGGATATATACTCCGAGTCAGATATTTTCTGGCACATAATAAAATAAGGGTGGTGCTGTGTCAGCTTGCGTTTCTGGTCGTTTCGTCATTTATCCTGATTCCTGTTGTATTTCGAGGATTTTATCTTGCAATTAAATTATCCGGTTACAGTTCTGTCACGAAGGAGAACTTTTTAGATGTTCTGGTAAAACCGGGAACGATCATATATATGCTGCTTTTGATCGTATTGCTCATGGTGTTCATGTTATTGAACCTTACGATGTATGTTGTGCTGTTTGATGCGGCACTCAGGCACAGCAGACAAGGGCTGTTCGGATATCTGGTACAGGTTGAGAAGTATTTCTTTCGTTTCTTCGGTAAAAAGAAGATTGGTCGTATCTTTTATATGCTTCCATTTGCATTTGCGGTATATATGCCGCCGTTTTTGATGGCGTTGAATAATAACACAGTTACCAAATATCTGCTGAAGCTTTGTATCAGAGAAACAGGCAAGAAGGCATTTTGGATAGGATTTATAGTAATCTATCTGATCAGTATCTGGATTATGTCGGTAAAAATTCCATATATCCGTTTGTTGATACTGGGGAATGAGGAGACTGCAAAGGCAGCGGGACAGACCAGACTGACCTGTCGGGAATCGGTGCATCATTTTATATTCCAGGCGTTATGGGAGATATTTGTCGGATTGTTCTGCGTATTGTTATATGCGATCTTTATCGTTGTAAGTGTATTGGTGATAAAAGCAAAATCCGATGGAGATAATGTGCTTATTCTGTTCTATGAGGTATATAATAATATCAATATCGTGGTAGGTGCTTTGCTGCTTTTTATCTGCGGTATGTTCAATATATCGGCGGTATTGCAGCTTGCTCGACCGAAGATGCTTATGTACCATGTGGATGATGCAGATCTGAAAAAGCAGACTCATTATGTACTTGTAAGTCTGGTTGCTGTAGCCTGTATGCTTGCAGTATATCTGAATGTTCGTTTTTTGTCTGCCGGTGCTACACCGACATATGCTTCCCTTGGGGCAACGTTGATCACCGCACACAGAGGTTCCAGCAGTGAAGCTCCTGAAAATACGATCCCGGCATTTGAGAAGGCGATCGAAGAAGGGGCAGACTATGTGGAGATGGATGTCCGGTTGACTTCGGATGGAGAATTGGTGCTAATGCATGATCCGTCAACGGAACGGACGACAGGCGTTGATAAGTTAGTCTGTGACAGTACATATGAGGAACTGCAGCAGTTAGATGCCGGAGCAGAATATCCGGAAGAATATGCCGGAACCAAGATTCCGACTTTGAAGGATGCAATCGACACCTGCAAAGGTAAAGTAATGATGAATATAGAACTGAAAACAGTTCGGAATGATGGTGAACTGGAGAAAAAAGTTGCTGAACTGCTCCGGGAGAATCATATGGAAGAGCAATGTATTGTTACATCTTTTAAGCAACGATCTCTTGTGCGGATCAAGAAGGATGATCCTGATATTGTAACCGGCTATATATACAGCTTCGGATACAGCAATCGGACGAATTATGAGGCCATGGATGTATTAAGTATTGATGCCAGATATCTGACCAGGCAGGTGGTAGCCGGAGCGCATAAGAAAGGTATTATGGTGTGTGCATGGACGGTAAATACCAGCAGTGAGATGCGTCGTATGATGGCGATCGGTGTGGATAATATTATTACGGATCGCGTGCCTCTTGCAAAACGAACCTTAAAGCATAAGGATAGCAATGCCGTATCAGATATGGTAAAATATATATTTGAACAGTAAAAAAATTATCAATACTATAGAAATTGAGAAAAGAATGTGCTATAACAGAAGCTATGAATATTATTTTTTACGAAACAGAAACTGAAAGGATGAGTAGTTATGGAAAAGAAAAACATTGACTGGTCTAATATCGGTTTTGGGTATATCAAGACAGATAAGAGATATGTATCAAACTTTAAGAATGGTGCATGGGATGAAGGAACATTAACAGATGATGCCAATATCGTATTAAGCGAATGCGCAGGTGTTCTCCAGTATGCCCAGACAGTATTTGAGGGATTAAAGGCATATACAACAGAGGATGGCAGGATCGTATGTTTCCGTCCTGACCTGAATGCAAGCAGAATGGCAGATTCAGCAAAGAGACTTGAGATGCCTGCATTCCCGGAAGATAGATTTGTAAAGGCAGTAGAAGAGACAGTAAGAGCAAATGCTGGTTTTGTTCCACCATATGGTTCAGGAGCAACACTTTATATCAGACCATATATGTTTGGTACAAATCCTGTAATCGGTGTTAAGCCGGCAGACGAGTATCAGTTCAGAATGTTCTGTACACCTGTAGGTCCTTACTTTAAGGGTGGTGCAAAGCCGATTACAATTAAGGTTTCTGATTTCGATCGTGCAGCACCTCATGGAACAGGTCATATCAAGGCCGGTCTGAACTATGCAATGAGCCTTCATGCAATCGTTACAGCTCATCAGGAAGGTTATGATGAGAATATGTACTTGGATGCAGCAACCAGAACAAAGGTAGAGGAGACAGGTGGAGCAAACTTCATCTTCGTAACAAAGGATGGCACAGTTGTAACACCTAAATCAAACAGTATCCTTCCATCTATTACAAGACGTTCTCTTATGGTAGTTGCTGAGAAGTACCTCGGACTGAAGGTTGAGCACAGAGAAGTATACTTCGATGAGGTAAAAGATTTTGCAGAGTGTGGTCTGTGTGGTACAGCAGCCGTTATTTCGCCGGTAGGTAAGATTGTTGATCATGGCAAAGAGATCTGCTTCCCAAGTGGAATGGAGAAGATGGGACCGGTTATTCAGAAGCTCTATGATACATTAACAGGTATCCAGATGGGCAGGATCGAAGCTCCAGAAGGATGGATCAAAGAGATCAAAGTAGACTAATTATAAAGAGTTCTTATAAATAAAAAGATATGGCGTAAGTTCCATTCGGAATCTACGTCATATCTTTTTTTAGGCATTTCCATGAAAATCCAGAAGCTCACGAACGTCTACCTCAAGTGCATCTGTAATATTAAACAGCGGATCCAGCGAAACGGATCGAACGATGTTAGGGGCTTCGACGGCTCCCGGATGTTGTCTTGAAATGTCCAGTTTTTCTGCAAGCTCTTTTAATCACCTCAACCATATATTTTATGTATATTTCTATAAAATATAAATTAGACATGATATAATGAACGCAAAATTATTTGCTTGCAAGGGTGCTGATTTTGCGGAATGCATAGAATGTGCGAAGCACATGATATAACAACCGATATTAAAAATATGACATTTAAAATACAAAGATAAAAACGATAATTATAGAAAGGGCTTAATCTAACCATATGGTTAGTTGACTTACATAAAAGTGTCTCAGTTTTTTGTAGAAAGCATATATTTTCTGTGCATATATACAAAAATGAAAATATATGCTTGATAACACTTGATATTTAAAATATGACAATATATACTTCAAATATGTAGATTGATATCTTTAAAATTACAATAAAGGAGCAGAAAAATGAATTTAATTATGAAAAAAAATGTTTTCAGGAGAGGAATGGCATTTGCATTAAGTACTGCAGTTGCAGTCAGCATTGTGCCGCCATTGGGAACAGGATCAACAGCAAGAGCTGCTTCGGATGCAAGCCCGGTGAAGAATGAAGTGAATCTCGGTATGTCATCTTTGTATACGGATTCAACATCATGGAGTAAATCAACAGGAGCAAAGGTATATTATGGAAATCTTACTGATGCGACCGGTAAAAGTCCTGTTGCATATCGTGTGCTTGGAAAAAGTACTGAGACACAGAGTGTAGGTGCTGCACAGGATTATGTATTGCTTGATTCAGATTCTATTTTATACCGTAGTTATTTTGATGAATCATCGGGTGGATGGAATGGTAGTTATCTGGAGAGATTATTGAACAGCAAATATGTTGATTCAAGAAATGCAGAGCAGGGTGCGATGTTTTCAAAAGTAGAAGCGAATCTGCTTATGCCTACGACATTAAAAGAAAATACATATACGATACGAACTTATCTGGAAGGTGAATCAGGAACTGAATCTGTAAAGGATGAGGCAGCTGAAGATTATATCTTTATTCTTTCGGCAAAGGAGATTCGGAATCTATATGCAGACAAGCAGTCTACCAATAAGAATGTATCGGGAGATTATTGGTGGTTACGGTCTTCTAGGGCTAATTCAATGAAAGTGGTATGGTTGGATTCAGTGGGTAATTTTCAGATAGATGCCGAATGTATGGATGGTAACATTGGTGTTTGTCCGGCATTTAATATGAATACAAGTGGAGCCCTGTTTTCAACTGCAGTCGGATTTGATAAGAAGAAAGCAATAACAGCATCTTCCGCACAGATAAAAGAGAGTGCGGTAAATGATTGGACTTTGACTTTGAAAGATACAAATAAAACAATACAGTTAACATCAGGAAAAGAAGCGGTTCTTGCTGCTGATGGAACAGTAACGATTCCATACACATATTCAGATAGTAGAAATTCACAAAATCCGGTTAATCAGGTATCTGTATTAATAACGGATAAGGCATATACCGATAAGGATGCCAAGGTGTTA
Organism: Lachnospiraceae bacterium GAM79; assembly: GCA_020735665.1. NCBI lineage: Bacteria > Bacillati > Bacillota > Clostridia > Lachnospirales > Lachnospiraceae > Lachnospiraceae bacterium GAM79. The sequence goes on along the minus strand of CP085928.1, from coordinate 1,804,780 downwards.
TATTATGGAGCATTATCCGGAAATACAACACAGTCAATAGGCACCGGTACATTTACTTTACCACAGACATTGACAGGTACTTGGGGAACAGATTATCAGGTATATCTTCTTGCTGAGTGTGTAACAGATGGAAATTATTCTGATTATGCAAGCCTGCCATATTGTCTGACTTCTGTTAGTAAGGAGACAGGGGTGCGCGAGACCGTAAAACAGCCGGTTGCTAAAGTTTCGGATGATAAGACCTCTTTGATAATCTCATCAGGAACAGAGGGCGCAGATATTTATTATACTTTGGATGGAAGCATTCCTGATCAGAAAAACGGAACCAAATATACAGGGCCAATATCTTTTCCGACCGGAACCAGCACTATAACAGCCATTGCTGCAAAGGATGGTATGGATAACAGTATGGTTATACAGTTGATCGTTATCAAGGGAGCAGATGGTACTATTGTAATTAAGACTGATGGAACATCAGATCCGACACCAACACCAAATCCGACACCATCTACTGATCAGAAAAAAACAGAAGAACAGTATAAGCCAGGAACAGTCGAATATGAAAAATGGCTGACCAGTGATAAGGTAGATTCTCTGACAAAGGGGCAGTTGACCGGTAGAGCATCTGCAACAACAAAGGCAGTTACGCTTCGTTGGGAGAATCTGAAGGATGCAGACGGTTATATTATTTATGGTAATTACTGCAATACAAAGGCTAAGAAATACAAATACAAAAAGATTAAAACAATTAGTGCAAAAAAATTTAAGAATAAGAGCACTGCCAGCTGTAAGCTTACAAAAGTAGTTGGCAAACAGAAGCTTAAAAAGAATACATTTTACAAATTTAAGGTAGTTGCATATAAGAATGTTAAAGATTCCAAGAGCGGAAAAACAGTAAAAAAAGCAATAGGAAAATCATATCAGCTTCATACAATTATTGAGACTAAGTCCGGTAAATACGGAAATCCAAAGGGCGTTATTGTGACAACCACAAAGAATAAGAAGATATCAGCTGTCACATTAAAGAAAAAGAAATCTGTTCTTTTAGATGCCCGTGCAAGTATGCCGAAGAGAAAGAAGCTGAAAAAACATTGTGAGGAAATCCGTTGGATTTCAACAAATAAGAAGATTGCAACCGTAACACAGGCCGGAAGGATCAAAGCTAAAAAGAAGGGTAAGTGTTACGTATATGCGCTTGCGCAGAATGGGGCAAGAAAGAAGATCAAAGTTACAGTTAAGTAGAAATGATTAAATTCACATGGAGGAAATTATGAAAAAAGAAATATTTAAGCGAGGTGCAGCGCTTGTGCTGGGAGCTGTTATGACTATCAGCATCTTACCGCCGCTTGCTTCGATACCAAAGGTAGAAGCCGCTGTACAGAAGACAAAAACGGTTTCGGGTCTTGGAATTGATGGCATCATCAATCCATATGGTTCAGATACAAGTTCTGACGACTGGAAGGGCAACTATGTATACTACGGAAAATACAAGGAAAGTCCTATCCGTTATCGTGTATTAGATACAGATTCGAAAAAAGACTTCCAGACAGGAACAGACAGTATGCTTCTTGACTGCGAATCCGGAGTTGAGGTTCTCTATTATGATGTAGATGCGTCTGCGAATGACTGGAAAAACAGTGATGTTTATAAGTGGATGAACAGCACAGACCCAGCGATATATAATGCATATACTCAGGGAAATATGAGTGGATTTTTAAGATACTTTTCAGATGCAGAGCAAGCTGCGATTGTAAGCAGTAACAAGCAGATACGTTCCGGTGAAGACGGAAAGGGTGAGTTTGCTCCCGGTGCGATCAAATACTATAAATTTGTACCATTGACAGGCGAAAAAGTATTTGCATTAGATGAAGCAGAGATAACAAATAAATCGTATGGATATCCGAATTCACTTTCAACCATGAAACAACGAGGCAAAAACAATGTCGGTTGGTATTTTCTTCGATCAGGATACGGAAGCACATCAACAAGGTATCATTTTTATGATCAGGTAAATTGTGTAGATAGTGAGGGAGCTTTTTGTGATGTAACCTTAACAGGCGCAGCAGACGATAAAGCTTATGGTTATGCAAATCCGGCATTTAATATTGACACCAATAAGGTGTTATTCAATTCACTTGTAGAAGGAACTGCCGGAAAATATGGTGCAGCCTATAAGTTAACAATGCTGGATAATAACATTAAGCTTGCTGTTACATCAAGCAGTACAACGAAATCAGGCAATATTGTGGCTGTTCCATATAATATCTATGGATCAAATGGCACAAGTGTAAATCAGTTGTCTTATCTTGTCACAAATAAGCAGTTTGATGCTGAGGGTGCAAAGATAAGAGCATATGGCAAGATTGCTTCTGTCAGTGGCGGTAAAGCCGGTAATGCAAAGTTGAATCTTGCAGCTATTGCAGAACAGGTTGGCGGTGGATGTACAGCTGATACACTCTTTGATAATTATATGGTTTATCTTGTTGCAGAGAGTGTACAGACAGATAGGGATCGTACAACAGATATAAACGAAGGTTTATTTACTGATCTGGCCAGTACACCGGTATTATTGTCAAAACCGGCAAATGAAGGTATGGTAGCAGATGATGATAAGACTGTAATAGAGAATGGTACTTCAGGTATCGATACACCATATGGTTCACATCCGGGAGAAACGCTTGATGTGAATGAGGAATGGAAGGGCAGTTATGTATACTATGGTCAGTATAATGGAGAACCTGTAAAATATCGTGTACTTGATACAGCATCAGGAGAAGATTTTAAGACAGGAACAGATAGTATGCTTCTTGACTGTGACGAACAGCTCATTAAAGTTCCGATCCTGTTCTCATCAGGTACTGTTTCATGGGAAGACAGTAATATGTATAAATGGTTAAATAACGAATCATCCAAAAATGATGCGAATGCACCGGTTAACTGTATCTCGGATAAGATAGACGGATTCCTGTATGGCTTCTCGGATACAGAGAAGGAGACGATTGTCGCATCTACAAAAACCGGCAAAAATGCTAAGGATGGAGATACATATTTCTGGAATAAAGATGAGATCAGCTATATGCCGATTACAAACGAAAAGGTATTTGCTCTTGACCTTACGGAAGCAGCAAACACAAGCTACGGTTATCCAAATACTTATAAAAATACTGCTCAGAGAAGTAAACCGGGAAATGGCTGGGGATGTCGTACATCTTATCGTTGGATAAGTGCCAGTTCTACAAATTCATTCCCATATGCTTTTGGATATTCAAATACAGGTGCTGTAAGCATGAGTGTAACGTCGTCACCATTTTATCCGTCACCTGCTTTCAATATAGATAAGAAAGATATTTTATTTACAACCCTTGTAGACGGAACAGCAGGTAAGACCGGCGCTTCTTACAAATTTACATTACTGGATTCCGGCATGAATGTACAAATTACCGACAGTGTAATTACAAAGACAGGTAATACGATTACTATTCCATACGAGATAACAGGAAAGAAAAAAGATAATGTTTCACAGCTTTCGTATTTTGTTACCGATAAGGTATATAATGCCGACGGAGCAAAGATTAAGGCATACGGTAAGCTAACAGATGTATCATCTAACCTGACAGGAAGCCTGCAGATGGATCTTGCATCAGTTGCCGCAAAGATTGGAAATGGATGTACAGCAGATAATCTGTTCCAGAGTTATAAAGTATATATTGTTGCAGAAGATATTAGTGCGGATGATCCGGCGACTATGGGAATCGATGAATCCTTATTTACAGATTATGCAAGTATGCCGGTGATCTTATCAAATCCGGTATCGGCAGATGATAGCAAACAGCAGCAGGTTGAGATGCCGGTTGCAGAAAAATCAGCAGATGGTACCTCGTTGATTCTGTCAAGTAAGACGGCAGGTGCTACAATTATATATACAATAGATGGAACAACACCATCAGCCTCAAACGGAACAGTATATAACGGACCGATTAAATTAACAAAAGACAGTACTACAATTACGGCAATAGCCGGAAAAGACGGAATGAACAACAGTAAGATCGTTCAGGTTATTGTTCTGAAGGTTGCAGGCAAGATTACGCAGATTACAGTTGTTGAAGATCCGAAGCCGGGTGAATCCAAGCCTGATACACCTGCTCAGAAGCAGGAGACAACTTCGGTAAGCTCTTATGTACCGGGAACAAAGAAATTTGATAACTGGGTTAAGAGCGATGCTGTTGATAAGTATACAATGGGACAGTTAACCGGTAGAGCATCTGCCACAACAAAGACAGTTACTTTACGTTGGGAAAATGTAAAGGGAGCAGATGGATATATAATTTATGGTAATTACTGTAATACCAAAAAGAAAGTATACAAATACAACAAGATCAAAACTGTAAGCGCTAAGAAATTTAAGAACAAAAAGAATGTCAGCTGTAAGGTTACCAAAATTGCAGGTGGTAAGAAATTAAAGAAAAATACATTCTATAAGTTTAAGGTAATAGCATACAAGAATGTGAAGGATGCCAAAACAGGAAAGACTGTAAAGAAGGCAATTGGTAAATCATACCAGCTTCATACAATTACTGCTACCAAAAAGTACAAATACAGCAATCCGACAGCTGTTGTAGTTAAAACAACTAAGAAAAAGACTGTTTCAAAGGTAACAGTGAAAAAGAAGAAATCTGTACTGCTTGAAGCAACTGTAAAAATGCCAAAGGGCAAAAAATTAAAGAGACATTGCGAGAAGATTCGCTGGTTTTCAACAAATAAGAAGATAGCTACAGTTACTCAGGCCGGTAGGATCAAGGGCAAGAAGAAAGGAAAATGCTATGTATATGCCATAGCACAGAATGGTGCGCGTAAGGTCTTAAAGGTTACAGTAAAATAAAGCCTCCCAATATACAAAGTATTAATATACAGGAAGACCCGTTTGTCAATCGACAGGCGGGTCTTTTTTCATTCATTTTTTATGGGAATTTAATTGACTTTTATATAGGTAGTGATAGAATACCTCTACATGCGAAAATTATAGAGAGGTGAAACTATGCAGATAATTAAGAATTTGAAGCCATATTGGAAATCGGTTCTGATCATTGTTCTGTTATTGATCGTTCAGGCATATTGTGATCTGGCATTGCCGGATTATACGTCGAAGCTGATCGATACCGGTATCCAGAATTACGGCATTGATCATTGCAGTCCGTTGCAGATCCCGGAAAAAGCGTATACCATTATTAAAGGGTTTATGGATGAAGATGATGTGACGGTGTGGGAAAAGTATTATGAGCAGTCGGATGATGGCATATACCATATGACAGATGACGGCAAGGATCATATAGATGAGATCGATCAGGCGTGTATGGAGCCGATGATGATGTATTATTATCCATATACGATGGTGGATTCAGATGAAGATAATCAGTTAAAGCAGATGCTTGCAGCAAGCGGTATGACATTGGACGAGCTGCCGCCTGAGATGTGGAGTCAGATGGGAACGCAGATGAAGCAGATGATCGATTCCATGCGTGACAGTATGGGGGATGATATGATGATGTCATCTGCCATTACCTGTACAAGAACCTGTTATGATAGTATGGATTATAATTATAAGGATATCCAGATGTCCTATCTGAAACGTGTCGGTGTAGAGATGATCCTTATGACATTGTTAATGGTTGCATCGGCGATACTTACCGGTCTGGTAGCCGCAAGAGTAGCTGCAGGTGTGGGCTGTGATCTGCGAGAAAGCATTTTCAAACGGGTTATTTCATTCTCAGATGCAGAGATCAATCGGTTTTCGACTGCATCCCTGATCACGCGTTCGACAAATGACGTTCAACAGATCCAGATGGTTACGGTTATGTTGCTCCGCATGGTCTTATATGCACCGGTTCTGGCAGTTGGCGGTATCATAAAGGTTGTAGAGAGCGGCGCCAGCATGGGATGGGTGATCGTAGTTGCGGTAGCAGGCATCCTGGTTGTTCTCGGAGTGTTAATGGCAATTGCACTTCCAAAGTTCAAGATCATGCAGGATCTGGTTGACCGTGTTAATCTTGTGTCCAGAGAGATCCTGACCGGTATTCCGGTTATCCGGGCATTTGGCAGAGAGAAGTTCGAAGAAGAACGTTTTGATAAGGCGAATAAGGATCTGACAAAGACATCATTATTTGTAAACCGCGTAATGACATTTATGATGCCGGTTCTGATGTTTATTATGTATGCGGTTACGATCCTGATCGAGTGGGTTGCGGCTCACAGAATCGATTCGGGTGAGCTTCAGGTTGGATCCATGACAGCGTTTATTACTTATACGATGATGATCATTATGTCCTTCTTAATGATCGGTATGTTATCCGTTATGCTTCCAAGGGCAGGTGTGGCAGCAGACCGAATCAAGGAAGTTATTGATACAGAGAGTACGATCTGTGACAAGCCGGATTGTAAGAAGTTAGAAGCTGTAAAGGGTGTTGTCCGTTACGAACATGTAAGCTTCGCATATCCGGGAGCGGATGAAGATGTTCTGACAGATCTTGATTTTGAAGCAAGACCGGGCGAGACGACAGCAATCATAGGAAGTACCGGCTGCGGTAAATCTTCCCTGGTGCAGCTTATGCCAAGATTCTATGATGTCACAGGTGGTAAGATCACGATCGACGGAACGGATATCCGGGATGTATCAATTGAGAGCCTTCGGGAGAATATCGGTTATGTGCCGCAGAAGGGTGTGCTGTTCTCCGGCACGATCGCATCTAATATCCGGTTTGGTGCAGAGGATGCAAGCGATGAACAGATGAAGAAAGCGGCAGCGATCGCACAGGCAACAGATTTCATCGAGGAAAAGGATAAACAGTATGACAGCAGCATTTCACAGGGTGGTACAAATGTTTCCGGCGGTCAGAAGCAGAGACTTGCGATCGCCAGAGCAGTAGCCCGGAATGCAAAGATATATATATTTGACGACAGCTTCTCCGCTCTTGATTTCAAGACGGATGTAGCAGTCAGAAAAGCACTTCGTGAAGATATGACAGACAGTACGGTATTCATCGTTGCCCAGCGTGTCAGTACGATCTTACATGCAGACCAGATCTTGGTGCTGGATGAAGGAAAGATCGTAGGCAAGGGTACACACAAAGAGCTGATGGAGAATTGTCCGGTATATGAACAGATCGCCCGTTCGCAATTATCTGAAAAAGAGATTGCGGCGAGCATAGCATAAGAACTCAGGAAAGGAAGGTAACAGACATGGAAGAAAACAGACCAAGACGTGGTGGACGACATATGGGACCTCCTGGAATGGGAGGCGGCGAGAAAGCAAAGGATTTTAAAGGAACCATATCGAAGTTGGTTCGATATACAAGAAAATATCTGCCGGCAGTGATCGTGGTCATGATCATTGCGGTGTTCAGTACGGTATTCAATGTTGTCTGCCCGAAGGTACTCGGTAAGGCAACGACAGCATTATCAGAAGGCATTATGCGGAAGATAAACGGAATCGGTGGAATCGATTTCACCTATATCGGTAAGATTCTCCTGTTCTGTCTGGGACTGTATCTGTTAAGTGTATTATTTAACTTTACACAGGGTATCATCATGACAGGTGTAACCCAGAAGCTATGTTACAAGATGCGTAAGGATGTATCTGAGAAGATCAACCGTATGCCACTTAAGTATTTTGAATCCAGAACCTATGGTGAGGTATTATCTCGTATTACAAATGATATTGATACAATGGGAAACGGATTAAATCAGAGTATCACACAGCTTATTACTTCGGTATCGACTGTTATCGGTGTATTTATCATGATGCTTACGATCAGCCCGCTTATGACGATGATCGCAATTATCATCCTGCCGATCAGTGTGGCATTAATGGGTATCATCATTAAGAAGTCACAGCGTTTCTTTAAACAGCAGCAGGAGTATGTCGGACATATCAACGGACAGGTTGAAGAAGTTTATGGCGGACATACGGTAATCAAAGCATTTAACAAAGAGGAAACAACTTTAAAGGAATTCCATGAGACAAATGAAGTCTTATACAAATCCGCATGGAAAGCCCAGTTCTTTTCCGGTCTGATGCAACCGGTTATGATGTTTGTCGGTAATCTCGGATATGTAGGCGTAGCTATTTCTGGTGCGGCTCTTGCCATTCGTGGTACGATCACGATCGGTGATATTCAGGCATTTATCCAATATGTGAAGAATTTTACACAGCCGATCCAGCAGGTAGCACAGGTTACAAATATGATGCAGCAGATGGCAGCAGCGGCGGAACGTGTATTTGAACTGTTAGAGGAAGAAGAGGAGGTTCAGGTTGTTGAGCATCCTGCTTCTGTCGAGGATATAAAGGGTGAAGTAGATTTCCGTCATGTAAAGTTCGGATACGATCCTGAGAAGATCATTATACATGATTTCAGTGTTCATGTTGATCCGGGCAAACAGGTAGCGATCGTTGGTCCGACCGGAGCAGGTAAGACCACTATGGTTAAGCTGCTGATGCGGTTCTATGATGTAAATGAAGGAGCCATCCTGTTAGATGGTCACAATGTTAAAGAATATAATCGAAGAGAGCTTCGTGATGCTCTCGGTATGGTTCTTCAGGAAACATGGCTGTTTAAGGGGACGATCATGGAGAATATCCGTTATGGAAGACTGGATGCGACGGATGAGGAAGTAATTGCGGCAGCAAAGGCAGCTCATGCACATCGATTTATCTCGGCACTTCCGGGTGGTTATCAGATGGAACTGAATGAGGAAGTGACGAATATTTCACAGGGACAGAAACAGCTTCTTACGATTGCAAGAGCAATCCTTGCAAATAATCCGGTTCTGATCCTGGATGAAGCGACCTCTTCCGTTGATACCAGAACAGAACACAGCATTCAGCGCGCGATGGATAATCTGATGAAGGGCAGAACAAGCTTTGTTATTGCGCACCGGTTATCTACGATCAAGAATGCAGATATTATTCTGGTCATGAAGGATGGCGATATCATTGAACAGGGTAATCATGAGGAATTGATGGCACAGAACGGATTTTATGCAGAGCTATATAATTCACAGTTTGAACAGGTATCTTAGTGCAGTATATAAGATATAACAACAAAATATGAACAAGTACAGAACAGTCTTGCTTTTCTTATCTGATTATAAGAACTTCTTTTATTCGGATAAGAACAGGACTGTTTTTACTTTGCAGGACTGTTGTTTATAATATGATAAAAATATTTTTTTGTATGACAATATGTCGAAATTGTATAAAATGTACAGAAAATAACGCGGTGTAAACTTTTTTTAGTCATTTTTATATACTTTTCTGCCTAATTATGCTAAACTGAAAAAAGGATTTTGTATTTTAGAGGGGAGCATGTATGGAGCGCAGAAAAATTGGAGTTATTATCGCGCAGGCGGAAGAGAACTCACAGAGCCTGTTTATGAAAGGATTAATGGAGGAGGCATATGTCTATGGATACGATATATGTGTATTTTCCATGTACTTAAGATTTCAGGATACTCTGTATAGACAGATTGGGGATTCGAATATTTATAATCTGATTCAATGGGATGCATTTGATGCGATCATTGTTCTTCCGGATACCATTCAGGCAACCGATATAGCAACCCGGTTAGAAGACAAAATTCACGAGGTATTCTCAGGAGTTGTTCTTTTCGTAGATAAGGACAGTCGTTATTTTCCGACTGTAAAGATAAATCATTATAAACCATATAAGAAATTGATCGATCATTTGATCGAGGTTCATCATTATTCCGATATTATGTTTTTAGACGGGTGGAAGAATCATGTTCATTCCATACAGAGAGAACAGGCATATAGAGACAGTCTGACGGAGCATGGAATTCCGGTTGATCCGAATAATATTTATTATGGCAATTACTGGTATGATTCCGGCAAAGAGGTTGTGAAGCTGATTCTGGATTCCAGAGAGAAACTTCCGGAGGCGATCGCATGTGCAAATGACTGTATGGCGATCGGGGTAGCGGCAGAATTATTCAGTAATCATATTCATGTACCGGAGCAGGTAGCAGTGATTGGTTACGATTCTACCGAAGAAGGGAAAAACCTGAAATGCAAGTTAACATCCGCTGATATTCCGGCCAGAGAATGCGGCAGATATTGTGCGAAATATATCCATGCATCCTTTGAGAAAGAACCGATACCGGAATTTGAATCAGAATCCGTGATCTTTCAGGGGACAAGCTGCGGATGCGAAAGGAAAATGCAGCCAGAAAAATATTTTGATGAAAAAGAGAATTTCTGGAATACGGATCATGCGAAGATGGGATACTCTTCTTATTATAACAAGTTTATGGAGGATTTGTTATCTGAACGGGATCACAGAAGTTTTTTCAATACGATATTTCAGCATGTATATCAGGTGCGGCCATTCCATTCGCTTAGTATATGCATGAATGATTACTGGAATTCATCGGAGGTTATGATCAGTGAGGACGCAATGCGTTCTAACGGCTATACGGACAAGATATATCGTATCATAAAATGTGGACCGAGTGAACACACAGACAATCGTATCAGCTTTGATGACATATTTGAAATGAAAGAGATGATACCGGAACTATCTGAGCAAAGAGAGTGTCCGGAGACATTTTTCTTTACACCATTGTATTTTGATAACCGAAGCTTTGGTTATGCAGTTATTGGTTTTACAGATACAGAAGCACAGTTTACAGAAGTTTACATAAACTGGTTAAAGAGTATTATGCAGAGTATGGAAGCGTTTTATCGTCAGAATGGTCTGCGGGAGTTGTTGCGCCAGATGGAAGCAACACAGATTCGTGATGCAATGACCGGCTTGTATAATTATAAGGGCTTCTTACAGAAGGGAAATGAGCTTTGTGAAAATGCGACATTTGATGGTAAATCAATAGCGGTGATCGCGATTGATATTAATAAATTAAAGGATATCAATGCAAGCTATGGAAGAAAAGCAGGGGATGCCGCTATTTTAAAATTGGCGCAGCTGATATCGGAAAGTCAGGATGATGATGCTATATGTGCCCGTATCAGTAATGATGAATTCGTTGTTGCATTCCCGGTTGAAGCATCTGATGAAACATGCGGAGAGGCGTTTATCAAACGTCTGTCGGATAAGATAAAGCAGTATAATGAATTGCGCAAAGAGGCATATGAGATTGAAATCTGCACGGGTATCCGTTGTGATATGATCTCCGGTTCGGAAGCCCTGGATCATCTGATCAATGAAACTATCAATGTGAAGAACAATAAGAAGGCCATAGAGCAAGGAAAAGAGGAAAGGGCAGGTGTTCTGACGGATAAACAGAAAGCGGATGACCATTTGATGGAATTTATTCTGGATAATAACCGGTTTGTTTATCATTTCCAGCCAATTATCAATGCCAGAACAGGAGATGTTTATGCATATGAGGCTCTAATGCGTGCGGACACAGAGCGTAAGATTTCGCCGCTTGATATGCTGGAAAGTGCAGATCGTCTGAACCGTTTATATGATATAGAAAAAGCGACATTTTTTAATGTGGTTGATTACATAGAGGAACACTCTCGGGATTTTGAGGGTAAGAAAGTATTTATTAACAGTATTCCGGGGTGTCAGCTGACAGGTAAGGATAAGAAGAAATTAACTGAGATTATGGAACAGCATGCAGGAGAGCTTGTTGTTGAATTTACAGAAGAAACAGAGATGGGGGATGTTCAGTTAAAGGAGCTGAAGAACTCCTTTGCAAAGATGAACATTGAGACTGCCATTGATGATTATGGTTCCGGTTATTCCAATGTAAATAATTTACTTCGATACATGCCTCGGTTTGTAAAAATCGATCGTATGCTTATGACAGATATACACAAAGATATCCAGAAACAGCATTTTGTAAAGGATATTATAGAATTTGCGCATGATAATGATATTCTGACCCTGGCAGAGGGAATTGAATTGACGCAGGAGCTGCGGGAGGTTATTAAGTTGGGCGTTGATCTGATTCAGGGTTATTATACATCAAGGCCGCAGCCGTATGTTGTGCGTTCGATCGATGAACGTGTGATGAATGAAATTGTTCAATATAATCAGAGTCTGAATGCCAGAATGTATAAGAAAGAATATGAGACGGATTATAATGATACGGTTTCCATGGTTCAGCTTGCCGCTAATAAATATACAAGCATTAAGGTTAAGAAAGCACGGGGAATCAATAAAAAGATCATAATCAAAGGTTCTGTCGGTTTCCAGCCGAATATACTGATGTCTGTAGAAGATGGATTCCGTGGCACCATCATACTTGAGAATGTCAGTCTTGCGGGAGAACGCGGAATTCCGTGTATTGATATCGGTAAGAAGTGTAATGTAAATCTTCAGATTACCGGAGAAAACGAACTACGTACAGGAGGTATCAGAGTTCCGGATAGTTCAGTGCTTACGGTTGTAGGAGACGGTAATCTGACGATCAATCTGAATTCGGGAAAATACTTTGGCATTGGTAATTCATTGGATGAGTATCATGGCGAACTCAACTTCTATCAGGATGGTGGAATCATCATTAATGCAAATGGTATGAAGGGCATTGGTATTGGTTCCGGACTTGGCGGTGTTATCAACATCAAACGCGGACATTATGAGTTTGATATGAAAGGTCAGGAAGGAGCCTGTATCGGATCTGTAAATGGTGATTCCGAATTGTTTATAGAATACTGCGATATGGATATTTATTCAGGTATATCAAACGGTACGATCATTGGATCTGTAAATGGTGATGCAGATATTAAGCTTGAGAATATATCGGCAAAGCTTCAGGGGGCAGGTAATATTATAACCGGTATCGGAACGATTGCCGGTAACAGTTGTATGGTTCGTCTGGAAAATGTAAATATCTCGTCGAATATCCGTGCAAAGGAATGTTATGGCATCGGATGCCGTGCAGGAAGAACGGATATCTATATCGGGTATGCGGCAGTTAAAAGCGTGGTACAGGGCAAGGCGGCGGTTGCCTTTGGTAATTCGGTCATGTCTGCCAAGCTGTACTGTTCCAATGCTGATATTGGAACGAATGCCGTTACAGAGTTCAATTCAGATATCGGAGCACTTGAAAAGAATATACAACTGGAGAACGGTCGTGCAGAGTTTATCCTGAATGGACAGGAGATCAAACGTCAGATTCTCGCAGCAAGATTATAAGAGGATATACACAGCCAAAAAGCGAGGGCTGTAAAAAATACACCCCTACAGATTGATTGTGCATATAATAAACAATGACACATTTCGTTTCTACCCGATGAGCATATGTAGTAAATAAAAAAGACAAAACCGAAATGGTTTTGTCTTTTTCTACGTGCATGAGAGGATTCGAACCCCCGACACCTTGGTCCGTAGCCAAGTGCTCTATCCAGCTGAGCTACATACACACGTTGTTCAACAACAGATAGTATTCTATACCAGTTCTATAAATTTGTCAAACAAAATCTAAGATTTTCTTAAAAAATTTCTGTATTTTTTTCAAGACACAATTTGATCTGTGGCTGAGCACCATCTCCGTAGATCATATTTTTAATCTCCTGCATTTCGAGGTCTGTTTGAGAGATAACATCAGCACAATGTTTTAAGCGACCGGAGATAAGTTCGGGATCGGCGACATCCTTTTTATAACGGAGCTGGTGGTCAAGACTTGCCCAGAAGTCCATCGCGATGGTACGGATCTGAACTTCTACCCGCATATTTCTCGTATGGTCGGCAAAGAAGACAGGAACTTCTATGATCAGATGAAGACTACGGTAACCATTTGGCTTTGGATGGCTGATATAGTCTTTTGCCTCAATCAGAGTAATGTCATTCTGACTGATGAGCTTCTCTGCAACGGCGTAGATGTCATCGATAAAGGAACAGATAACACGGAGTCCCGCAACATCATTCAAATTATATACGATATTTTCTACGGATACCTGACATCCTTTCGAAGACAGTTTTGTTGCGATACTGACCGGTTTCTTGATGCGTGATTGGATAAATTCAATCGGATTTCGGTTATAGCGGACGCTGAAATCTGTATTTAATACATCCAGCTTGGTCTGAACTTCCTTGATCGCACAGGAGTACATCATCATAAGCTCCTCGAATCGTTTCATGTCTTCTATAAAAGGATTCTGCTCCGGATATAGAAGAGCGTCAATATAGCTTCTGTATATATTTGTATTTGTATTATTATCTTTAGCAGACATATTCATAATCTCCGTTTCTGTTTTAGGCAATCTTTATTTTATCAATTTGCATGAATAGACAAAAAATCATTGTCCCTATCATTCTACTACATTTTAAAGGTAGAGTATACTATAAAAACGTGATAAAATGAGCATTGCGACGGATGTGCTTGCACATATCGGCATAATGCGAGAAAGAAGTGAATTATATGAGATATTTGGATCGGCTGATTGCATCAGAGGTTCTTCCGAATGCTTATAAAGAGTGGCGGGGATACCGACAGAAGCTGACAGACTTTATAGAAGAAAATTGTGTGGCCGAAGGAGGGTGTAAGCCTGTTCTTGCTATATGGGGAGCAGGACGGTCAAATGACATCGATCTGGCAAGACTTGCAGAGAGATTTAAGCTGGTTTTGATCGACCGGGATGCAGAGGGACTTGCACAGGCGTGTAAGGCCTATGGATTGGAGGAAACAGATGCTATTTGTGTGGATCTTCCTTTCTGGAATGTAGAGCTTGAGACTTATGAAATGTTTGAAGCATTGCTTGCAGAGGGTGAAGAAGCAGAGATTGTGATCGAGCATTTGAAACAGGTTGCATTTGACAACAGCCACAGGGTATTGCCGGAGATTGGACGAAGGTTTGACTACAGCGTCTGCGTAGGACTTCACAGTCAGTTGAATGCGAGATTTGCAGGCCTGTTATATATGTATCGGGAGAATTATGACGAGGAAGAATTGCAGATGATCGAGAATGCGATCCGGGCATTAAACGAAGTTGCGGTTACCCGGACAAATGATGTGATCTATATGCTGACGGAGAAATTAATGGTGTTCGGGTTAGAATGGGCAGTTGTAAATGAATCCGCTATGGATCAGTGGGAGAATCTTGTCCCTGAAGAAATTGAAGGAGCATTGCAGCTTCGTCATGACATCGGAATGCATAAGGGTTTTGATATCCGGATTGAAGCGGAGCGGCGGTTGTTCTGGCCATTTGCATGGAAGGAGCGAAAGAAGGGGTATGTGATGGAATTGCTGGCAGTACAGCCTCTTGAATAATAGAGGAATTGGGTCTATACGAAGCCGGACAGAATATTAGCAAATTGAAGTGAAATGAACAGTAATAGAAAATCGGAAAAATTCCATAAAAAACAGGGGTAAAAACGTATAGCGGTTATAGGGAGAGACAAATGACAGACAGAGAATTTGGAAAATATATGTCTGCGATCGCACAGGGAGACCGGGAGAGCCTTCGGGCAGTGTATGACGAATATCTGAAGCTGATCTTTGCGGTGGTCTATGATACGATCCGGCAGAGAGAGGAAGCGGAGGATGTTACATCGGAGTTCTTCATCAAGCTTTATCGGATCGCAGACAGTTATAAGAAGGGAACCGGTCATAAGAGATGGCTTGTGACGATCGCAAAGAATATGGCGATCGACCGGATACGAAAGATCGATCGTGAAATGCTGGTGGATGAAATGCCGGAGCGAGACGAAGGAAAGACGATGGAGAGTCAGGTAGTGGAGAATCTGACATTGAAGCAGGCAGTTGCCACGCTAAAGCCGGAGGAGCAGGAGATTCTGGATCTGAAGGTAGTCGGAGGATTTACATTTAAAGAGATCGCGGAAATGAAAGGGCGACCGATCGGAACGATCACATGGATCTATAATCAGGCAATACAAAAATTAAGGAGGTGCAGGCTGTGAGAGATGAACAGAATAAGAACAGACAGACGGAAGAAGACAGATTCATAGAAGCTTATCTGAACCGGATCGATGCAGAAGCACCGGATCTGTGGGATCGGATCGAAGCAGGACTTGACCGTGAAGCAAAGGATGTAGAAGAAAAACAAAAGAAAACCTCAAAGGTAAAATATGTAATTCCGGTTCTTGCGATCGCAGCGGTTCTTCTGGCCGCAGTGATCGCGACACCGTTGCTGTCTGATTCTAAGCGACATTCGAAAGAAATAAATGCAGGCAGGACAACGGATGTTTCAAATGATGGGCTGGATGCAGCAGAGAATTCAAATATATCCGATCGGGCGGAAGATTATGTGGATGAAACAGCGGATTCCATACCGGAGACAGTACAGAATGAAACTGCCAACAGACCGACACAGAATACAACAGAAGCTATACAGATGAATGGAGCCGGTGGAGATTCGTCCGATGTTCAGGCGGAAGCAGGCCATACAAAGAGTCAGACAGATGCACAGGAAAATGCGGGATGTACAGATCTTCAGGTGCCGGAATCAGCTGATATGGATGCATGGCAGGAAATGAGTAATATAGCAGTTACACTTCAGATCACAGAGATTGTAACAGCAGAGCCGGATGCGGTACAAAAATATGCCGCAAAACTCTTGCAGGTATCTGATGCATCCGGGGAATTAATAACCGGTCAGGACATCGTATTGCAGCCGGAAGAAGCAGAGACATTTTCGGTAGGGGAAGAAGTAACAGGTACACTTCTCCGATATGATTCTGAACAACAGGCATGGATCTTAAGCAGACAGTAGTTGATCTGTAAGAAAAAAATCCATAAAAAGAGGATACCCATCCGTATCTTAGTCATAAATAGAACAGATAGCTGTAAAATTTCGTTTTCACATTCGACGATTGATAACGTCGGAGGTGATCAGAGCAGAAATTATGCAGATATCGGATAGTGACTAAGATAAGGAGGGTATTTTTTATGAGAAAAATCAGACGGATGGTAAGTGTGGTTATGATCTCCTGCATGATGGCGGGCTGTCTTGCAGGCTGCGGAAGCTGGAAAGAAACAGGAGGCACGCATGGAGAACGACAGGGAACGGAAAGCCGGTCAGGTACGGAGCGGGAGAGCATCGCAGAAAGATACAGACAGAAAGCCATAAAAGAGGAATTTGAAGAAAATATAGCGGAAACCGGACAGTCACAGCAAAATATGGCTGTGCCGGAAGGTATAGAAGAAGAGGCTTGTGATAGTGTGGTTTCGGCTGCCGATACATGTAATTCGGTAATGGACAGTGCATCAAATTCTGAATATGTAAAAATCGGATATGGAGAATCCGGTTATGATACCAGAGAGTATGACTATCAGGAAGAACACCGTTTTGTGTCTGCTAAAGATTTCCCGCTTTCAACATTTGCGGCAGACTGTGATACAGCTTCCTACAGCAATATCAGAAGTTATATCGAAGAAGGAATGCTGCCGCCTGCAGGAGCAGTCCGGGTCGAAGAAATGATCAATTATTTTGATTATGACTATGTATCAGGCCCGGAGGCTGGGAAGAAGTTTGCAGTATATACGGAATATGCGGATTGTCCATGGAATAAAGATACAAAGCTGATGATGGTAGGACTGAATACGGCCGCGATCGATATGAGTGAGAAGAAAGCATCCAATCTGGTATTCCTGATCGATACATCCGGTTCTATGTATGAGGAAAATAAACTGCCGCTGGCACAGAAAGCATTTAAAATGCTGGCAGAGAATCTGGATGAGAACGACAGGATCAGTATTGTTACATATGCGGGTTCGGATACGGTTGTTCTAAATGGCGTGGCAGGTTCGGAGGCCTATACGATATGCGAGGCACTGGATTCGCTGGAAGCATCCGGCAGCACAAATGGAAGTGCGGGACTGATCACGGCATATGAGATCGCAGAGCAGCAGTTTATAAAAGACGGAAATAATCGGGTGATCCTTGCGACGGATGGGGATCTGAATGTCGGGCTGACAAGCGAGAGTGATCTGGTAGGATTGATCACTGAGGAGAAGGACAGCGGTATATTCTTGAGCGTTCTGGGATTTGGCTCTGATAATCTGAAGGATAACAAATTAGAAGCATTGGCAGATCACGGAAACGGTAATTACTCGTATCTGGATTCTGTCTATGAAGCAAAGAAGGTTCTGGTTGACGAAATGGGTGGAACCTTATATACGGTTGCAAAGGATGTCAAAATGCAGATTGAATTCAATCCGGAGCAGGTGAAAGGTTATCGGCAGATCGGATATGAGAACCGTACGCTTTCCGCAGAAGATTTTGCAGATGATACGGTGGATGGCGGCGAGATCGGAGCCGGTCATGTGGTGACTGCACTCTATGAGGTGGTTCCGGTCGATTCGGAATTTGACGTGCCGGGGGCAGAGACAAAATATACATCGAAAAAGCAGAGTACAGATTATTCCGGCGAACTGGCAACCGTGAATATCCGTTACAAAGAACCGGATGGAGATAAGAGCACACTGGAAACAGCCGTTATAAAGGCAGAAAGCGGTCAAAAGGGAATGTCTCATGACCTGAGCTTTGCATCGGCGGTTGCGGTATATGGAATGCTGCTTACGGACAGCGCATATAAAGGAATAGCGACGTATAAGATGGTGGAAGAACTTGCGGAAGCAGGAATCACGGTTCAGACGGATGAAAGAAACATGGCTCAGGCAAGCAACGACCAGTTATACCGGAGCCAGTTCCTTGAACTGGTGCGGAAGACGGAGAAAATACCTCAACGTGAACCGGCAGCACAGATGTGGCAGTGCGATTAACAGACGGCCGGTTGTTTATACTCGAAATTCATAATAAATATAAGCCGTAAAAGGTGTTTTTTCTCTGATATATGCTAACATTTTTATTTTTAAGCGTATAGAAGCACTTCCCTTTTATTGATAATTCTTGTATAATAAAGCATTAGAGTTGCCAAAAGGCAAATATAAGAAATGACAGGAAGGATAAATTAATGGGTGAAAAAAAGATAATGCTCGGTAATGCAGCGATCGCCAGAGGCGCATATGAGGCCGGTGTAAAGGTATCAGCAGCATATCCGGGTACTCCAAGTACAGAGATCAGTGAGAATATTGTAAAATATCCTGAGATATATGCAGAATGGTCTCCAAATGAAAAAGTTGCAACAGAGGTTGCGATCGGAGCATCATTTGCCGGTGTCCGTTCAATCGTATCAATGAAGCATGTAGGTGTGAACGTAGCTTCAGATCCATTATTTACAGCAGCATATACCGGTGTAAAGGGTGGTATGGTTTTAGTAGCAGCCGATGATCCGGGTATGTATTCATCACAGAATGAACAGGATTCCAGACTGGTAGCAAGGACAGCGATGATTCCGGTGTTTGAACCATCTGACAGTATGGAAGCAAAGGAGTTCACAAAGTATGCATTTGAATGCAGCGAGAAGTACGATACTCCGATCATGCTCCGTACAACAACCAGACTGGCACATTCACAGGGCGTTGTTGAATTAAATGACAGAGTAGAAGTAGAAGACAAGCCATACGAGAGAGACATTAAGAAGATGGTTATGATGCCGGGTAATGCGATCCCTCGTCATGTATTTGTAGAACAGAGATTAAAGGACATGGCAGCAGACGGTGAGGATATGCCGATCAATCGTGTAGAGATGAATGATACCAGCGTTGGTGTTATCACCAGCGGTATTCCATATCAGTACGTAAAGGAAGCAATGCCAAATGCCTCCGTATTAAAGCTCGGTATGGTAAATCCGCTTCCTAGAAAGTTGATCGAAGACTTTGCGGCAAAGGTTGATAAGCTGTATGTTATTGAGGAGTTAGAGCCTCATATCGAGACACAGGTAAGAGCCTGGGGCATCGATGCAGTAGGTAAGGAGCTTTTGACCGTTCAGGGTGAATACAGTGCAAATATGTTAAGAGAGAAGATCCTCGGCGAGAAGGTTGAGCAGGAAGAACCTGCAAAGGTTGCACCTAGACCACCTATCCTTTGTCCGGGATGCCCGCATAGAAGTGTATTTTCAGTATTAAACGAACTGAAGATCCATGCAGCAGGAGATATCGGATGCTATACACTGGGAGCAGTTGCGCCGCTTAGCGTAATTGATACAACCGTATGTATGGGATCTTCCATTTCTACATTACATGGTATGGAAAAAGCAAAAGGAAAAGATTACATCAAGAACTGGGTTGCGGTTATCGGTGATTCCACATTTATGCATACAGGTGTAAACTCTCTGATGAACATGGTTTACAACAAGGGTACAGGAACCGTTATCATCCTTGATAACTCAACAACCGGTATGACAGGACATCAGGATCATGCAGCGACCGGTAAGACCTTGCAGGGTGAACCTACATATGCAATCAACATTTATAAATTGTGTAAGGCGATCGGTATTGACAGTGTACATGAGATCAATGCATTTGACATTGACGGTTTAAAGAAGCTGATCAAAGAGGAAGTTGCAAAGGATGAGATCTCTGTTATTATCACCAAGTCTCCTTGTGTTCTTTTAAAGACAACCAAGGTAACAGGTGTATGCAGAGCTATCCCGGAGAAATGTAAGAAGTGTGGTATGTGCTTAAAGCCGGGATGTC
This sequence comes from Lachnospiraceae bacterium GAM79, assembly GCA_020735665.1. Taxonomy (NCBI): domain Bacteria; kingdom Bacillati; phylum Bacillota; class Clostridia; order Lachnospirales; family Lachnospiraceae; species Lachnospiraceae bacterium GAM79. Next base: position 1,784,242 of record CP085928.1, on the reverse strand, counting down.
CGGCAGTTATCAAGCAGCCGGATGGAACGATCCAGATCGATGAGACCATGTGTAATGGTTGCGGACTGTGTATGAAGCGTTGTAAGTTTGATGCGATCGAAAAGGAGGAATTCTAATGGCTGTAAAGAATATTATGATAGTTGGTGTCGGTGGACAGGGAACTCTTCTTACAAGCCGTATCCTCGGTGGTATCACGACAGCAGCAGGTTATGATGTAAAGCTCTCCGAGGTTCATGGTATGAGTCAGAGAGGCGGTAGTGTTGTTACATATGTAAGATATGGTGAGAAGGTTGCGGAACCGATCGTAGAAGAAGGTCATGCAGATGTTCTGATCGCATTTGAGAAGCTTGAAGCTATGCGTTATGCTCATTTCCTGAAGAAGGACGGCGTGATTATTGCAAATGATCAGAGAATCGATCCGATCACGGTTGTAACCGGTCAGGCAGAATATCCGGAACACATCTTAGAGACATTGTCAGAGAAGCATAAGGTGATCTCCATCGATGCGATGGCAGAGGCAAAGAAGCTTGGCAATCCAAAAGTATTTAATACGATCATTATCGGTGTTGCTGCAAAACATATGGATTTTGACCATGACAAATGGGTAGAGGTTATCAAAGCAACGGTTCCTCCAAAGACAGTTGAGATGAACCTGAAGGCATTTGAAGTCGGATATGCATTATAAAGATTAAAATTAAATAAATGGTTTATTACAGAAGCATCTGTGAAAAACCGTCAGGGAAAATACCTTTTGTACATAAGAAACAGTTCATGCAGATATGTACAGGAGGTATTTTTACATTATGTATAATAATTGAAGCAAAAACTGTCGATTTTTAGGTACTTTTGACAAAAAACAGTGGACGATATGGCTTATATAGTGTAAAATCAAAAATGTGGGTGCTTTCATGCGAAAAGAAAATTGGTGGAAACGTACAAGGAGAATTCGTAATGAATAATGATACAATAAATGTTGATATCAGTAAAAAATGGCGGTTGTTGTTGTGGAAGGTATTTTTGTCGGCTGCGATCATGTTCATGGTTGTGGAAGTAATCATATGTCTGGTAAAAAAAGATTTGGGAATGACGCGAGGAGCGTATATGGGGTTATATGTAGCAATTCCTCTTGTCATATATGCAGGGGTGTTGTCCGGAACCGTATATGTTTTGAAAAAAAACAAGCTGACCGAGAACGGAGCTGACTGGCTGGTATCCATGATGATGTTTGTGATCTTTATTGTTCCGGCATTTGAGCATTATAATGCGATCGTACTAGCGCTGTTGCCTATGGTTTCAATCGTGATCACAGCCGTATTTGCGAATCAGAATATTACACTGGTGATGACGCTTCTGACATTCTGCAGTCTGATCATTAATGATATCCGTCTGTATAGCCTGTTTGAGTGGAAGGAGATTAGCTTTGGGGCGTATGTAACAGCTTCATTTGGGTTGGTTTTAGTTTTGAGCGTGGTAACCTTCTTGTTGAATATGCATACGAAAGAGCTGATGGAATCCATCGGTAACTTCACAGTTCGTCAGATGAATCTTATGACAGAGCTTCGTAAAGATCCGTTGACAGGATTATATAACAGACGTTCCTTTGAGGAGAGCCTGGAGAAAGAAATCCAGCGTACAGAAGAAACCGGAGAGAAAGCATATATTGCGATTTTTGATATCGATCATTTCAAGAATGTAAATGATACATACGGACATAGCAATGGTGATGTGGTTATCAAGGCACTTTGTAAGATGCTAAAGGAGAAATCCAAAGACTATGGTCTTGCATTCCGTTACGGTGGAGAGGAATTTGTTATACTGTTCAATAATATTGAATTGCCGAAGGTTATCAATGTAGTAGAGGATGTAAGAACAGAATTCCGATGCTACTACTTCCAGTTCATGAATAACAGTGGAATCACCTGTAGCTGTGGTGTTGCGGAATATTCCAAAGGAGAGAGTGCAAAGGCATGGTTCAATCGGGCAGATAATTCGCTGTATCAGGCGAAGGAAGCCGGACGTAACCGAACCGTTGTGAGCGAATAAGATAATAAAAAAAAGAAATCAGTAATTTAAAAACAGTGATATCTAAAAAACAGAGAAATTGGTACTACAAGTATGCCAGTTTCTCTGTTTTTTTACATGTTTTCAAATTGGTATAAAAAAATATAAAATTGGTATTGCAAAACCAGTTGATAGGTGGTATATTATGTTTACAAAGTGGTTCACAAAAAGAACCACAAAAGGAGATGAAAATGGAGAAGGATATGGAATATTATATTCAGGTTTCCGGTCGTATCATGAAAGATAATCTTGATAAAAGAAAGTCTCTTACCCAAAAGATATGCGACTGGTATCTGGATCAGGACAAAGAAGATATATGTCTGATCGCATCCGGATCGTCCCTGAATGCAGCATATGCAGCTCGACCATTTCTTTTAAAATACAGTAAATTTGATATCAGTGTATTAAGTACAGTGGAATATCTGGATGTTTACCGGGAGAGAGAAAAGAACCGGTTTACGATTTTAATATCCCAGAGTGGATGCAGTACAAACATAATTGAAATTATGAAGGAGCTGGATAAAGAGCATCAACCATTTGTTTTGTTAACAGGGAATGAGAATGGCAGTGCAAGCAGATACACGGATCGTCTTGTGGAGTATGGAGTTGGGAATGAAACGATTGATTATGTAACTCTTGGATATTCTACTTTGGTCGAGTTTCTGATGCTTATGATACTGGAGATAGGTTTTCAAAAAAAAGAAATCAGTGATCAGGAATATGAAACTGCAGTAAGCCAGATCCGGAAAGCTTGTGAAATGCAGGAGCTTTGCCTGATACAGGCGAAAGAATTGGTACAAAAACGATATCAGGATCTTTTGTGTATGGAAAAAGCAATACTGGTCGGCGATGGAGCCAATCTGGCAACGGTCAGAGAGGGAGCGTTGAAATTTCAGGAAACTCTGAAAGTCTCGACGGTATATTATGAGAGCGAAGAATTTATACATGGACCGGATATGCAGCTAACTCCGGATTATTCGGTTTTCTTTATAGACTGTGGTAAAACCTCTGATCGACTGTATGATATTTATAAAGCAACATCGTTGATCACGGAACATTGCTATATGATTACGGATCAGGTTCACGATAAACGAAATGGACAGATTCGGATACCATGCCGGCTTCCGGCAGAGATCACACCGTTATATACAGCTGCATTGTTTCAATATATAGCGGCTCATGTAACAAAAGAAAAAAATAATTTTACTTGTCATCCGCTGTTTTCCCGGATGGAACAGGCTGTTTCGCCAAAAACAGAAGACTATGACAGGATTATGAAAGAAAAGCTTGAAAGGAGCAGAAGGGAGGAGAACGGATGAGAAAATATGTCTTAGCAACACACGGAAAGATGGCCGAAGGAATGTTGACAACGATTGAAATGCTGGCAGGTACACAGGAAAATCTGACCTGTATCAATGCTTATACAGATGAATGCCCGGATCCGCTTCCGGAATTAAAGAGAATTGTTGAAGCGAATTCAGAGGCAGAGATTGTGATAATGACAGATCTTTTAGGCGGAAGTGTGAATAATAATGCATCCGCATTATTGTCTGATCCAAGGATACATGTTGTTGCCGGTGTGAATCTGGCTGCAGTGATCGGTATCCTGTTGAGTGCAGAGGATCAGGATACGGCATCTGTAATTGAAAGTGCGGTTGCAGAGGCTAAAGATATGATGGTTTATTGTAATACAGTAAATGCAACGTATGATGATGATGATTTTTAATCTGTGTATTGACAGAAAAGAAAGGAGAAGGTTTATATGATTAAATCAATTCGTGTTGATTATCGTCTCTTACATGGACAGGTAGCAGTGTCATGGACAGCATCATTAGGGGCAGATTGCCTGCTGCTGGTAAGTGACACGGTTAAAAATGATCCGCTGAGATTAAACGCACTAAAGATGGCGAAACCATCCGGAACAAAGGTTGTAGTAAAAAATACAGCGGAAGCTGTAGAGGCATTGAAAAGCGGGGTAACTGATAAATATAAATTATTTATCATCTGTGAAACGGTAGAAATAGCCAAAGCAATCATTGAAGCTACAGGAGAAAAGACATTAAATATCGGCAACATTGCATACCATGAAAATGCAAAATTATATGGTAGAAGCGCATATATGGATGCAGCCGAGCTGGCTCTGGTAAAAGAGATGGTTGATGATGGCGTTGATGTATTTATTCAGATGATCCCGGCTGATAAAGTAATTAAATGCAAATCGCTGTTTTAACGGATGAATGGAGGGACAGATTATGATATTAAAAACAATACTTATTTTTCTGATCGGCCTGCTTGGTTATTCAGAATGGCTGCTTGGTACAAGCTGCCTGCAGCGACCGATCGTTCTTGGACCGTTAGTAGGTCTGGTAATGGGAAACCTTCCGGCCGGTATTATTATGGGTGCAACTATGGAACTTGCACTTGTAGGAGCCGTATCGATCGGTGCATATAATCCGCCGGATCTGATCGCAGGCACTGTGCTCGGTGTTTCACTTGCGATTCAGTCAGGAGCCGGAGCGGAAACAGCTTTAGTACTTGGTATTCCGATCGCAACCGTAATGCTTGCGGCAAATACCGGTATCTGCCAGCCGTTGATGCTTGTTATGATCCACAAATGTGACCGTGATGCTGAAAAAGGTAATATACGGGCATTTAACAGAGATTATCTGATCGCAGGATATCTTCAGAATCTTTTTGGTATTGTCTGCATCCCACTTGCATTTTATTTTGGCAGTGATGCAGTAACAGCACTTCTTGGTAAAATACCTGAATTTGTTCAGTCCGGTATGGATATAACAGCAGCACTGCTTCCTGCACTTGGTTTTGCAATGCTTGCACAGCAGATGATGAATCGCAAGGTTGCACCATTTTTCTTCCTTGGCTTTTTCCTGGTATCATACCTTGGAATATCCACAACAGGAGTTGCGATTTTTGCCGTACTTATTGTGATAATCGGAGTAACATTCGGCATATTCGGAGACAAGCAACAGGGGGAAGTACCGGTAGTTGAAAACGCAGATAACGGAGGTGATTTTGATGAGTTCTAAGATACATGCAGACTACGATAAGGTAGTTACGAAAAAAGATCTCACAAAGGTGTTTTTAAGAGAGATCACATATGAACATACATGGAATTATGAACGAATGGGAAATGTAGGATTTTGTTTTTCCATGTATCCGGTTTTAAAGAAACTGTATCCGGATAAGAAGGATCTGGCAGCTGCTATGAAGCGTCATCTGACGTTATATCAGACCAGCCATTATCTTGCAACATTTCAGATGGGTATCACAGCCGCAATGGAAGAGGAAAATGCACAGGATGCAGATTTTGATACAGATTCGATTGGCGCAGTAAAAACAGCATTAATGGGACCTATAGCAGGAATCGGCGATTCTCTGTTCTGGGGCACGATCAAGGTAATCGCAACAGGAATCGGATGTTCACTTGCCTTGCAGGGGAACATTCTCGGACCTATTCTCTTCCTTTTGATCTTTAACATTCCGGCATATCTCTGCAGATGGTTTGGAGTATTCCTTGGATATAAAATGGGTCGTGAATCCATGGCAAAGATTGTTGAATCCGGTTTGATGAAGGTAGTTATGGAAGTAGCCTCTATCATGGGTATCATGGTAGTTGGCGGCATGACGATGGATATGACGTCGATTAATTTTGTAACGCAGATTGGAAGCGGCGAAGAAGCAAGTACAATTCAGGATCTGTTAAATGGCATTGTCCCGGGCCTTCCGGTGCTGTTGCTATTTGGAGTTACTTACTGGTTATTGAAGAAGAAGGTTAATCCGTTGCTTATTATGTTGATCATGCTTGTACTTGGAATAGCAGGAGCATTCTTTGGCTTCCTTGGTTAAAAAGGAGGTAGTAGTAAGGTGAAAAAAATAGTAATTGATATGCATGTACATCCTGCATTTTTAGAGCCGGTATGCAAAACGGAATATCAGAATGAATTTGCAAAAAAGATGTATGGCTTATACAAGACGGATCAGATCCCGGTTGATGCACTGTTAACCTTGATGGATTGTTCCGGAGTGGATAAAGCGGTTTTGCTTCCACTGGATCTGACTACGGAATATGGAGGCATACTAGGAACAAATGACCAGATAAAGGAATTGACAGCAACATATCCGGATCGTTTTATCGGATTTGCCAGTGTAGATCCTCACAGGCCGGATGCGACAGAGATACTTGAAACAGCATTTGCAGAGTATCATCTGGCAGGTCTGAAGCTGCATCCGTCAAAGCAGAAGTTCTATCCGGGAGACGAATACATGGAGCCGATATATCAGATATGCGAGAAGTATAATAAACCGATCGTGTTTCATTGCGGAATGTCGGTAGAGCCGGATACCTTATCTAAATATGCGAGGCCGGTTGAGTTTGAAAAAACAGCATACAGACATCCAAAGCTTCGAATCTGTCTTGCACATTGCGGATGGCCATGGGTGCAGGAAACTTGTATGCTGATGCTCAAATACAGAAATGTTTATGCGGATACAGCATTCCTGTATTTTGATACAGCCCCGGAGTTTTATCACAAGGTATTCGAAGTGGATATGGGACCGCACTGGATCGATCGAAGCTTCAGACATCAGATCATGTTTGGCTCTGATGATCCGCGGTTAGAGATGCGGAGAATGAAAAAGGCTATAGAAGCTATGGATATAAGAGAATCTACCAAGGATCTGATATTTGGACAGAACGCGATTGAGTTTCTGGGATTGGAGGTATGATGGTAACACATGGCAGTATAGAGGTGCTGACAAAAGAATATAACTGTCTGGTGAAAATTACAGATGATATCAGGCAGGTTGTAGAAAAAAGCAAAATCAGAAATGGTGTTGTATATGTTATAACAGCACATACGACAACAGGAATTGCAGTTAATGAAGGATTGGAGTGCCTGGAATATGATATTGGGCATCTGATGGAAAGACTTGTTCCTGAGGATGGAGAATATGCCCATGGAAGGCTGTTAGATACCTACGGTGCGATGGCAGGCAATCCGACCGGACATTTAAAAGCCCATCTGACCGGAAATCATTGTGTATTCCCGGTTATAGATGGAAAGCTGAAAAGTGGAAGTGCACAGGACATATATCTGTGTGAATATGATGGACCGCAATATAGAACAATTTATATAACTATTATAGGGGAATAAAAAATAACAGGAGGAAAGAACTATGGCATTAAAAAAATTTGACGCAGAGAAATATTTAAAGGACGGAGCAAAGACATACTCATTAAGAGGAGAGGTTGAGGCATTGATTGACCGGATCACGGCAAAGGAATATGACAGCGTATGTATGATTGGTATCGGTGGAACATGGGCAGAATGGTATCCGGTTGTAGAAGTAGCCAAGAAATATACAGATCTTCCAATCTATCTTGAAAATGCAGGTGAATTTCTGGTAAAAAATAAAAAACATATTACAGATAAGACTCTTGTATTTACCTCTTCTGCATCAGGCAATACTATGGAGATCTTGAAGGCAGTAAAATATTGTAAGGATCAGGGAATCAATGTATATGGATTTACAAAGGATGAGACAACTCCTTTAGCAAATCTGCTGACAGACCCGATTTATAATGCATGTGGTGACTGTGAGCATTCTTACTTATTATACTATTTTGTAATGCTCCGTATCTTAAAGAACAGAGGAGAATTTCCACATTATGACAGATGGGCAGATCAGATGGAAAATCTGTTTAAGGATCTCCTTGCGGTAAGAGAAAAATTTGAGCCAAGAGCGATCGAGATCGCAAAGACATATGCACATGAACCATATACAATGTTTACAGGCTCCGGTGTCCTTTGGGGTGAGACCTATCTCTTTACAATGTGTATCTTAGAGGAGATGCAGTGGGTTCGTACAAAGACTGTTTCATCTGCTGATTTCTTCCATGGACCATTGGAGTTAGTTGATGACAGAGTTCCGGTATTTGTAATAAAAGGTGAGGACGAATATCGACCATTAGATGAAAGAGTAGAACGATTTGTAAAAGAACATACAAAGAAAGCTGTTATTATTGATACCAAGGATTACATTCTGGATGGTATCGATGATGAGTTCCGTGTAATCTGCTCTCCGATGATCATTACCGCGATATTAACAGAACGACTTGCTATTCATTATGAGCAGAATACAGGACATAGTCTGGAATTCAGACGTTACTATCGTCAGTTTGAATATTAAAAAGGTCAGGCGGTTATTATGGTTGAATTCACATATGTAATTACAGATGAGCAGGGACTTCATGCCAGACCGGCTTCACAGTTTGTTATGGCTGCTGCAAAATGTAAGAGCACAGTATCCGTAACATTTGGATCCAGAACCGTAAACGCAAAAGGAGTTATGGCAGTTATGAGTCTGGGAGCAAAAAAAGGTCAGGAGATCCTGATAAAAGTAGAAGGTGAAAACGAGGCAGAAGATGCAGCAAACCTGAAAGCGTTCGTTCAGGAAAATCTGTAAAAAGATCGGATTTTAAAGAGGTGACAATATGGTAATATTACAGGGTAAAAGTGTATTTGGCGGAGTTGCTATCGGGAAGATACAATTCTTTAAAAGGGACGAAATCCAGATAAAACGACGTCATGTCGATGATCCGGAGGCGGAAATACGCCGCTTCCGGACTGCAAAGGAAAAAGCACTTTCTGAATTGCAGCAGTTATATGACAAGGCACTTACTGATGTGGGAGAAGCAAATGCCATGATCTTTGAAGCACATCAGTTAATGCTTGAGGATCCGGATTATAATGATTCTGTAGAGAATATTATAAATACACAAAAGGTAAATGCTGAATATGCAATAGGTGTCACATCTGATAATTATGCAGCAATCTTTGAAGCGATGGATGATGCCTATATGCAGGGAAGGGCAGCAGATGTAAAGGATGTATCGAACAGGCTCCTTTCCCAGTTTGCAAAAAAACAGAATGCTTCATTTGAAATGACGGAGCAGGTAATCATCGCGGCAGATGATCTGGCACCAAGCGAGACTGTTCAGCTTGATAAAGATAAGGTGCTGGCATTTATTACAGTGGAAGGCTCGGCAAATTCCCATACAGCGATTCTTGCCAGAACCATGAATATTCCGGCTGTTATAGGAATCGGTGATACATTAACACCGAAATATGACGGAAGACTTGCAATCGTAGACGGTCAGGAAGGAAAGATCTATATTGATCCGGATGAAGAAATCCTTGTTGCCATGAGAAAAAAACAAGCTGTCGAACAGGAACAGCGTGAGCTTCTGGAGACATTGAAGGGCAAAGAAAATGTAACCAGATCCGGGCAGAAGATTAACCTTTATGCCAATATTGCCAATGTATCAGATGTAGGAGCGGCACTCCGAAATGATGCCGGTGGTATCGGGTTATTCAGAAGCGAATTCTTATATCTGGAAAATGAAACTTATCCAACAGAGGAACAGCAGTTTGCAGCTTATAGACAGGTAGCGGAAATGATGGCCGGAAAAAGGGTGATCATCCGTACGTTGGATATCGGAGCAGATAAACAGGTTGGATATTTTAATCTGGAAAAAGAGGATAATCCGGCAATGGGGTTCCGTGCGATCAGGATATGTCTGACCAGACCCGAATTATTTAAGACCCAGCTTAGAGCTATTTTCAGAGCATCCGCGTATGGCCAGATTGCAATCATGTTTCCGATGATCATTTCGGTATCAGAGGTTCGTCGTATTAAAGAGATAATGGACGAGGTGAAGACCGGACTTCGTGCAGATGGAATAGCATTTTCCGATCAGATTGAAACCGGTATAATGATTGAGACTCCGGCTGCGGTTATGATCAGCAGAGAGTTGGCAAAGGAAGTGGATTTCTTTAGTGTCGGAACAAATGATCTGACGCAGTACACTCTGGCAATTGATCGCCAGAACCGGAATCTGGATTCCTTCTATGATTCACACCATCCGGCGGTGTTATCTATGATCCAAATGGCAGCAGAGAATGCTCATGCAGAAGGAAAGTGGATTGGAATATGCGGTGAACTTGCAGCCGATCTAAGTCTGACAGAAAGGTTTTTACAGATGAACATTGATGAGTTATCAGTTGCACCGGGTATGATACTTCCGTTAAGGAAAAAAATAAGAGAGTTATAAAAAGTATACAGAGACAGATCCGCACATGTACGGGTCTGTTTTTGGTCTTATAAACTGACATTTCCTGCTTGTTTGCGTTTGGAAAAGTTGCTATACTTAATAGAGTACAGGAGGGAGTTTGCCATGAAATTGATGAATAAAGATGAGTTTATTGCGTATGAATTAAAATTTTACTTTATGAAAAATAAACTGAAAGAAGGAGAAAAACTCCCATCTGAACGGGATCTGGCTGAACAGTTTGGGGTACAGAGAGCTACCGTCAGATCTGCATATAAATTATTAGAGGATGAAGGGATCATAGAATGCAGGGAACGGAGCGGCAACTACATAGCCCACAGAAGAATGATATCCAATCTTGACCGAATTCGATCATTCAGTGAAAAGCTGGAAAAGATGGGGGCACAAACAAGAAGCAGACTGTTGGCGTTTGAGCGTGTGGAAGTAGATAAGGAACTGAATAAAAGTATTAAGCTTCCGTTAGGAACTCCGTTATTCAAAATTACCCGTATCCGTATGGTCGTAGAAGAAGACAGGGCTGTTCCGATCACCATAGAATATTCATATATACCGGAAAGCAAGGCTCCTAAGCTGATGCGGTTTGATCTGGAAGATAATTCGTTATTTGATATTTTGATTCAGGAATATCATCATATTCCCAAAAAACAGGAATTAACAGTCGGAATTGTATATGCTGATGAAAATGAAGCCAAAGCCTTGAATGTTGACAAGCTGACTGCTCTTGTAAAAAAAGAGGGAATCACATATGACGAGAAAGGTGAGGTTCTGGAATATCTGCAATCGGTGATCAATAAAGAATGGGTCGCATTTGAAAAAGAAGATCCTGTCATTAAGCAAAAGATGGAGGAGGTGCTCCATGGATTATAGAATGCCATTATATATTCAATTACAGGATTCTATTATCAAGAAAATAGATGAAAAAAAATATCTGCCGGGTGAAGCAATACCAAGTGAGAGAAAAATGGCGGAAGCCTATGGTGTGAACCGTATGACCGTAAAACGTGCGATCAGTAAGCTTGTAGAAGAAGGATATCTGGTTTGTAAACCGGGTTCCGGAACGTATGTTGCACAAAGAGATAAGAAAAAGATCGATCTGGATAATTCAAATGAAGCAGGAAATACCGGCATCACAGCGACGCTCCGTAAGGGTGGAATGGAGGTAAAAAACCGCCTTCTCGGGACCGGTGAGATCACAGGAAGTAAATATCTGGGATATAAGCTTGGAATTTCGGATGATGAGATGATATATGGAATTTACCGGGTACGATCAGAGGGTGATATACCATTTGCAGTGGAGTATACATATGTACCGAAAAAATATTTTGATGATCTGGATGAATTTGATTTCGCCAAAGTATCTTTATATGATTATATGGAAGCAAAAGGACATATGCCATGCCATTTTGGACAGAAGCTGGTCATATGTGAGGCAAATGAACGGCTCGCAGAGCTGCTGCAGGTGGAACGTGGAACTGCGATTTATAAGATCGATTATCAGGGTGCGGATGCAGATTATAATATTGTAGAGTTTACCATGAGTTATCTGAATCCTGCTTATACAAAATTCCGATTTGATGTTGAGGTTCCTTAAAGGAAAGACATAAGCGCTTCTGTTACGGATCATATGGATCTTGTTATGCCGGCTTCGGTTTATAATATTAGTACTTGAAAGGTGTTATTTGAAAATGCAATTCAAAAAAGTAGAAAAGAAATGCGAAGGTAAATTTATTACCCGCTATGATATAACATATGAGACAGTGGATCATCAGAAGAAGGTATATGAGATGATCAGCCGGAATGGTGACATTACGGATTTTGAAGGACTGCATGGCAAAATGGCAGATGCAGTTGTGATCATTGCTACGGATGAGACCGGCGAGAAGATACTGATCGATAAGGAATTCCGTCTTGCTCCGGGAGAATGGGTATATAACTTCCCGGCAGGTCTGATCGATCCGGGTGAGACACCGCAGGAGAGTGCGAAGCGTGAGCTTCGTGAGGAGACAGGGCTGGAATTATATGAGATCGATGATTTCATCGGAACCAGCTACAGTGCGGTTGGTTTTTCAAATGAAACAAATGTCTGCGTTGTTGGAAAGGCACGGGGAGAGTTCCATAAGAGTACCTCTACATTAGAAGAGATTGAAGCCGGCTGGTATACAAAGGCAGAAGTCAGAGAACTTCTTAAGAAAGCGAAATTTGCAGCGAGAACACAGGCATACTGCTATGTGTGGAGCAGGGAATAGAGGATAAAAAGTAGAATTTAGAGGAGCACAGGGGACGAAACTTGAAGTGAAAGCCGGCACAACGGTTCTTACAGCCTGCAGCAACCGTATCGTTTGCAGATAAGGGTTGTAAATATCTGGACAGAAAGGAAAAATACGATGCTTCACAAAGATTATGAAAGAAAGATCGATCAGTTAGTAAATGAACTGACATTAGAAGAGAAAATAAAGATGATCCATGGTGCGGGTCTGTTCCGCACCGGGGCAGTAGAAAGACTTGGAATCCCCCCAATCGTGATGTCGGACGGCCCGACAGGGGTGCGGTTCGAATTCTTTAATGATAACTGGGGCAGAGCCGGACATAATGATGATGGAGTTACATATTGTCCGAGTAACAGTGCGATCGCCGCAACCTGGAACCGGGAACTGGCAGGAAAATCAGGAACGGTACTTGGAGAGGAAGCCAGAGGACGTGGCAAGGATATCATACTTGCGCCGGGTGTCAATGTCATGCGGACGCCGCTTTGCGGAAGAAATTTTGAGTATTTCAGTGAAGATCCATATCTGATATCAGAGATGGCGGTTCAGGTGATCGAAGGGATCGAGAGTTCTGATGTGGGGGCCTGTGTGAAACATTTTGCTGTTAATAATCAGGAAACAGAGCGGAACTGGGTGAATGTCGAGATCGATGAACGAACGCTCCGTGAGATATACTTGCCTGCATTTGAAGCAGCAGTAAAGAAAGCAAAGGTAAGATCTATTATGGGTGCTTATAATCTGTTCCGTGGGGTTCATTGCTGTGAAAATAATGAACTGCTCGGTGAGATACTGCGGAAAGAATGGAATTATGACGGCCTGATCGTTTCGGATTGGGGTGGCATCCACGATACAAAGGCCGCAGCAGAAAGCCCGATCGATGTAGAGATGTCAATCTATGCAAACTTCGATGAATACTGCATGGCAGATCCATTGTTAAATGCGGTAAGAAATGGTGAGATCGAAGAGGAAAGAGTTGATGAAAAAGTAAAGAGTATTCTCCGATTCATGCTTCGTGTCAAGATGATAGATATTGTAGAAGTCGAAAGTGGGGACAATGAACAGACGGCTATATCCGCTGACTGTACGGAACAGAAGCCGGCTGTCTATGCGGTTCGTGACCGGAGCCGGAAGAAAGGAAGTTATGATACTTCAGCACATCAGGATGCAGTGTTAGAGACAGCCAGAGAATCAATTGTACTGTTAAAGAATGAAGAACAGAGACTGCCGCTTGCACCTGAGAAGACACATCGGCTTCTGGTGATCGGACATAATGCAGCAAAGCTTCATTCAAATGGTGGCGGAAGTGCGGAGATTGCGGCACTTTATGAGATCAATCCACTGCTTGGCATTAAGATGGAGCTTGGCGGTAACTGCGAAGTGACCTATGCAGAAGGTTATTATGTACCGGATAAGAACAGACAGCAGGTACTGAACTGGCAGGAGGTAAGTCTGGATGAACTGGCATCGGAGCAGGGGGCTTATGAAGGAAATGATCCGGAAGGAAAGAAGATCCAGAAGGCACTTCGTGAAGAGGCGGTTGCACTTGCTTCTGAATATGATGATGTGATCTTTGTTGGCGGTTTAAATCATGATACAGATGAAGAAGGATACGACAGACCGGATCTGAAGCTTCCATATCATCAGGATGAATTGATCACGGAACTTTTAAAAGTGAATCCGAATATGGTCATTGTCATGATGGCGGGAAATCCGGTCGATATGAGTGCATGGATTGATGATGCAAAGTCGATTGTATGGATGAGTTATGCAGGAATGGAAGGTGGCAGAGCACTCGGTGAAATCCTGTTTGGTGAAGTTAATCCATCCGGTAAACTTGTGATGACCATGCCAAAATCTCTTGATCAGATACCGGCGATGGTTTTTGGAGATTTCCCCGGAAGAACCTTAACGGAAGAAGAACATGAAAGAATGAATGCGAAATTGACGGAGACATACAGAGAAGGTGTATTTGTCGGATATCGGTATTATGACAAATATCAGATCCCGGTACAGTTCCCATTTGGCCATGGATTATCTTATACGGCATTTTCCTATGGGGATATGCAGGTAAAAGAGTCGGATGGTCAGACATTCAAGGTACAGATCCCGGTAACAAATACCGGAAAGCTTGCCGGAAAAGAGACGGTAGAGCTGTATGTCGGAGAAACGGAAGTAAGTCCGGAGAATCCTGTAAAGGAGTTGAAGGGCTTCTGCAAGTTATCACTTGCACCGGGAGAAACAAAGTATGCGGAATTTGAATTGACAGCCGATGCATTCCGTCATTTTGATGAGAAGACGGATGCGTGGAAGGTCATAGCAGGAAGTTATACGATCTATATCGGAAGTTCTGTTTCTGATATTCGATCGGTAACAACCATAACAATAAAATAATTAATAGATAAAATGCCGGTATGAACGGTCTGTCTGCCGGTACTATGAACATCACGTTTGCCTACCTTCTTTCATACAATTTTATATGCATATGTCTCCGCTGCGATAAAGTCGTTTGCAGCTCCGACATAGCACAAAATTGTATGAAAATCAGTCGGCTTCTCTATGGATGTTTCATAGTACCGGCTGATAGATCGTTCATACCGGCTTTTATATACATATTGTTTTATTGATATTCGTTGAGCCATTCTATTATGCCGTTTGCGATCGCGGCGGCGTAATCGTCCATGTTATCATCGTAAAGCTCTACGTCTTTTTCGTTGCTGATAAAGCCCATCTCGATGATCAGACTTGTCATATTTGTCTGTTTTATAACGATGTAATCGTTGTCACTGTCAAACTGTGTTCCGGTACGGACACCACGGTTATCGGAGATTCCGACCTTTTCCAGATTGGACAGGATGGTTTCTGCGATCGCATGGTTCTTTTCGGAGCCGGAGCTGTAGATCCATGCTTCTACACCACAGGCCTCAGGATTTGCTGCGTAGTTCCTGTGGAGTGCCAGATAGAGATCAGCGTCGCAGTCATTTGCAATCGTAGCACGTTCTTCGGAAGAAACGGTAGAATCATCATCACGCGTCATGACAACTTTTACTCCGTTTTTCTTTAATAGTTTTGCAACCTTTAAGGAAAGCTTCAGGTTTCCGTCTTTTTCATGAATATTATTAATTCCGGTTGCCCCGATGTCGGAACCGCCATGTCCCGGATCCAAACAGACTGTGTATTTTCCGTCCGGTTTTATGATCGAGACAGCATCCTTGCCGCTTTTTGACCGGCTGACCGCCAACAGGACGGACAGAACGATAACGGTGATGAGCAGGACGATGTTGACACCGATCAGGAATTTTATGACAGACCGCATCTGTGTAACGGTCAGTTTCTTTTTTGTTTTTCCAGCCATAATGTATAAAACTGCCGGAGCAGCCCTTTCTGTTTCTAGTTTATTCTCAACTAAGATACTCTAAAATGATCGGATTTTCAATACGATAGAAAAGATTTAATATTTACATATATCGGTGAAATGCGGTGTAACATGGAACCGGCAGGCGATATAATTTGGCATTTTATATAGAAAAGTGCGAAAGAAATTAATAATTTTCTGAAAAATTTAATATTGTCAAATGAAAACGTGGGTGTTACCCTAAATATAGGGTGGCAGGGAGAAGATAAGAAAAGGAATAAAAGATGATCGTAGATTTTCATACTCACACATATCCGGATAAAATAGCTTCAAAGACACTTGAACTGTTAGTAAGTAGATCAAAGACAAAGCCGGCATCAGATGGTACACTTGCAGGCTTGCAGCATTCAATGACGCAAAGCGGTGTTGATATCTCTGTTGTCCTTCCTGTTGTAACTGCACCACATCAGGTGGAGCGGATCAATGCCGTGGCAAAGACAGTAACAGCCCAGTTTACGGGTAGTGGCGTCTGGTCATTTGGCGGAATCCATCCCGGAAATGATAACTATAAAGAGATTTTAAATGGTATCAAGTCTGCCGGATTAAAGGGAATTAAGCTGCATCCGGATTATCAGGATGCCATGTTCAATGATATCCGTTATAAACGGATCATCAGTTACGCAACAGAGCTTGGTTTGGTCGTTGTGGTTCATGCCGGAGTAGATATCGGACTTCCATCTGTAACACATTGTACACCGGACATGGTGTGTGAGGTATTAGATGAGGTTCAGCCGGAGCGGCTCGTTCTTGCACATATGGGTGGCTGGAATCTCTGGGACGAGGTACTTGCGAAGCTGTGCGGAAGAAATGTATATATGGATACAGCATTTTCTTATGGAGAGATTGCATGGCTTTCGGGTGCTGAACATCGTTGGAAGCTGGCATCGGAGGAGATGTTCCTGAAACTGATCAGAGCACATGGAGCAGACCGGATCGTATTTGGAACAGACAGTCCGTGGACAGATCAGAAGCGAGCCATAAAGGACATACAGGCACTTCCGTTATCAGATGAAGACAAGAAAAAGATCCTTGGAGAAAATGCATTGCAGCTTTTGGGACTGCCGGATGCAGAATAGAAAATATAAAATGAAATATACAATATATTTGAAAGCATTAGAGGATTCATACATAAAAGTAAAATAAATTCCCGATAAATTAGTAAAAATAGACATTGCACAAAAATTAAAAATATGTTACAATTTTGTTACAATAAGAAAGGGAGAGAAGATAGCTCCTAAGACATCCGAAATTTAAGTTGTTGTTTTTTTCACAAAAAAATATTCATAAATACAAGGGACTGCCTGTAAGACGGCGGTCCCTTTCCCCTTTCCCTTTAGTATTATTTTTGCACAAAGAAAAAGAACCAGATCACATCTGGTTCTTAAGAGCTGGGCTACAAGGATTCGAACCTTGAAAATGCTGGAGTCAGAGTCCAGTGCCTTACCATTTGGCGATAGCCCATTGCTGTCAACAGATGATATTATATTATAACAGTTTGAAAAAAGCAAGCATTTTTTTAAAAAAATTACAAAAAGTTATTTATACGCAATGAACACGAAAAAATTGAGAATAAAAATCAATGGAAATAGAAAATCCAGGTAGAAATAATAGCCCGGCTGTTGTATAATGGGAACACTTGTGGAGATGACATTATAATAGGAAATGGAGAATACATATGTACAGTTTTGATGCGATCGTAAGATACAGCGAAACGCATGGAAGACCGGAAGCAAATGCGGCAACGATAGCAAATTACTTTCAGGATTGTGCGATCTTCGATTCAGAACAGGCAGGAATTGGAATTGAATATCTGAAGGACCATAACCGGGCATGGTTTCTGATCTCATGGCAGATCGATGTGGAGCGGTATCCGGTATTACAGGAGAAGATCAGGGTTGGAACCTGGGCATATGATTTTAAGGGTTCCATGGGATATCGTAATATAGTTATTCGGGATGAGAATGGAGCGAATATTGTACAGGCAGCTTCCCAGTGGAGTTATATTGATACTGATACGCTTCGTCCTGTAAGAATTGAGCCTGAAGTAGGAGAAGCATATCCTCTTGCAGAAAAGCTTCCGATGGAATATGCTCCGAGAAAGATCCGGCTGATCGAAGGCATGGAAGAGACAGACAGAAGGGTTGTTCTGCCTTATCAGATTGATTCGAATAACCACATGAATAATGAAGCATATATTGCGCTGGCGTTGGAATATATCGATTCGGATGACATGATCTGTCAGATCAGAAGCGAGTATAAGCGGCAGTTTGTAAAAGATGAATGTATCGTAATAAAGAAAGCAGAAAGAGATGATCTGATACAGTTTGTATTTGCAGATGAGGAAGATCAGACCAGATGTATAGTAGAATTTAAAACAAAGAGAACGGGGAGACAGACAGCATGATCAAGATTGGCGAATGGAACCATTTAGAGGTTGTAAAAGAGAAAGATTTCGGCATTTACCTTGCCGAGAAAAAATACGATGACGAGGAAGTTCTGCTTCCGAAGAAACAGGTACCTGCGGGAACAAGAATGGGAGATCAGTTAGATGTATTTATTTATCGTGATTCCGCAGATCGTCTGATCGCAACAACAAATCATCCGATCATAACGATGGGAGAACTAGCAGTATTAAAATGTGTCAATGTGACAGGCATCGGTGCATTTATGGACTGGGGACTGGAAAAAGATATCCTGCTTCCTTTTAAAGAGCAGACAAGCAAGGTAAGGGAAGGTCAGTCGTATCTGGTCCGGATGTATGAGGATCGTTCCAAGCGTTTGTGCGTCAGCATGAAAGTATATGCCTATCTGGAGACACAGTCCCCATATAAGGCAGGAGATGCGGTAAGCGGAACGGTATTTGAATTTAATCAGAATCTTGGAGCATTTGTTGCGGTTGATAATCGCTATTCAGCCCTGATCCCGATGAAGGAGATCCATTCCCGGATCAATGTGGGTGAGACGGTAGAAGCCCGTGTGGCAAATGTCAGAGAAGACGGCAAACTCAATCTGAGTTTACAGAAGCCGATCCGTGAGCAGATCAACAATGACAGCGAGATGGTATACAATATCATCGAAAGCTATGGAGGAACTTTACCATTTAATGACAAGGCAGATAAAGAAGTGATCGAGAAAGAGTTCGGACTCAGCAAGAATGCATTTAAGCGTGCGGTCGGACATTTGTTAAAAGAGGGTAAGATCCGGATCACAGAGAAAAACATTATCATCAAATAACGGATTCATAAATGAGCAGGAATGTTCAGCAGAAACAAAAAGACAGCTATGCGTGTTATATGGCTGGAAAGTACCAGGAAATGAAAGGATGAATATGAGTAATTTCAAGGTTGAATTAAAAAAAGTAGTAGACGACAGCTATGAGATCGAGATCGGATATGAGTTGGAACAGAAGCTGATCGATGATCTGAAGGCTGGTCTGGTTGGAAAAATATCCAAATTCGTAGTAGTCACAGACAGTAATGTAAAAGAGCTATATGCGGACAAGATTTATAAGATGCTTGAAGAAGCAGGATACAAGACAGATCTTATCAGTTTTCCGGCAGGAGAACTGAGTAAGACCAGAGCGACAAAGGAGTATGTAGAAGATACCATGCTTGCAAAGGGATATCGGAGAGATTGCTGCATTATCGCCGTTGGCGGTGGCGTGGTGACAGACCTTGCAGGATTTGTAGCCGGAACCTATGGCAGAGGAATTCCATTTATCAATTATGCAACGACATTACTTGCGGCAGCGGATGCATCTGTGGGAGGAAAGACAGCGGTCGATACACCGCTTGCAACCAATCTGATCGGACTGTTTAATCAGCCGCAGAAGGTATATCTGGATATCGCAACATGGAAGACACTTCCACAACGGCAGTTATCTTCAGGTCTTGCAGAGACGATCAAGCATGCCTGCCTTGCAGACAGGGAATTCTTCGATTATCTGTCAGAGCATATCGAAGATGTGCTTGCAGTAAAGGATGAGGTATGCAGACATATCGCAGAGAAGAACTGCGAGATCAAATATCAGGTCGTTATGAAGGACGAGCGGGAAAGCGGCTTGCGTGAGGTCTTGAACCTTGGACATACGGTTGGAAGAGCCATCGAGACAGTCAGTGATTATAAGCTGTTGCATGGAGAGGCCGTTGCGATCGGTCTGGTTGCAGAGGTGAAGATGGCAGAACATTTTGGCTACTGTACAGCAGAGGATGAAGCAGCTATGGTTGCCATGTTGAAGCAGGCAGATCTTCCAACGGAGATTCCGGATTATATAGACCGTGAAGCTCTGGTTAAGAAGCTGTATACCGATAAGAAGGTCAGAGACGGACATTTGCGTTTCGTTTTACAGCATGGAATCGGCGCGATCGAGGTATTTGATGGTGACCAGTACGCAAAAGCCATACCGGAGAGTCTGGCAAGAGAGATCATTATGGAGATGTAGGCATTTGCTTACAAGGGATGATTTTTCACAATTCATAGAATATGCGAAGTAGAATTACACGATAAAATATTCAATATATAAGATTTCAGGAGGATATAAAAATGGATAAGAAGATAATCAGCACAGAGAAAGCACCGCAGGCAATCGGACCATATTCACAGGCAATCGTTGCTAACGGATTTTTATTTACGTCAGGAATGGTTCCAATCGATCCTGCAACGAATCAGTTAGTAGAAGGAGATATCACAGTTCAGGCAAAACAGGCAATCTCAAATCTGAAGAATCTGATCGAGGCATCCGGTTCATCCTGTGACAAGGTTGTAAAGACTACAGTATTTATTAAGGATATGAACCAGTTCTCAATTATCAACGATATTTACAAAGAATATTTCAACAAAGATTTCCCTGCACGTTCCTGTGTAGAAGTTGCAAGACTTCCAAAAGACGTACTGATTGAGATCGAAGCAGTAGCAGTTGTATAAATAAAGATTTTAAAATGATGGTGTGGCAGATATATGAATGATATCTGCCGCATTATTATAAGAGGGTATATGGAGACAAGAAAGAAAATTTTTGGAGCTGAATGTTTGTTTACAGCATTGATCGTAGTGTATGAGATCGTAACGGTGCTGGCGTTATTTACAGATCTGTTTTCCGGCATTACGATAAAACAAAACATATTATTCAGTCAGAGTTTGATATTTGTACCAACAGTGTTATATTTGTTCATCATGAGAAAGCACGTAAAGGATATCATCTGGTTTCGGAGATTTCATCCGTTGACACTCCTGCTGCTTCCACCGTTGGTTCTGTTTATGGAGCCACTTATTACATTGTTAAATGCAATCTCAATGTTATTTGTGCGAAATGAGATCAGCCATGCAGCTTCAGCACTGGTTGATCATAATACACTTGGAACTTCGCTTTTTTTCATGGCATTTTTGCCGTGTGTGATAGAGGAACTGGCGTATCGTGGTGTCATGTTCGGAAGCTTTCATGAAGCCGGCAGATTAAAGGCAATATTGATGTCAGGCTTTTTATTTGGACTGATGCATATGAATTTTAATCAGATGGCATATGCGATCATGATCGGTTTGGTCTTCGGTTTTGTCGTAGAAGCAACCGGAAGCATTATTCCAACAATGATCATGCATTTTCTGATCAATGGTTTTTCTGTTGTTATAAAGCATATTGCAAATATCATTCCGATGTTAAAAGATCAGGCGGAAAATACAGAAGTAACACAGACGATGCTGCTCAGCACCATCCGGGCATATATACCTATGGCGCTGGTTGGCACTGTAATATCAGTAGGAATTATTTATCTGCTTGCGACTATAAATGGCAGAATGGAGAGTTTCACCTCTGTATTCACGGAACCTTTTAATCGGTACGATGAAAATGGCAAAAAGCTTCGCCTGCTTACCCCGCTTATGATCGTGGTCATCATCTACTGCCTGATCCGCTGCGTTGTCGAAGAATTTTTATTTTAACGATGGCAAAATGCCAACCAAATGAATCTGATCTGGTACCTACCCTATTATAAATGACTTGCTGCGGTTTCTATTCATTGCACATGTCTTATCCGCTCATGCTCTTGTGCTAACTCGTCCTTCGGACTCAGACAAGCACCCGCATTCGCTGACAATGTGCAATTCATCAAGAAATCCTCGCTAATGTCATATTATAATAGAGCAGGTACCAGATCAGATTTGTTTGGTGGGCGTTTTGTTGCTATATGTAAATGAGTAATAAAAAGATAAACAGAAAAATACACCATTCGATATACAGGGATTTATCCAGTTTCGAGTGTTGGTGTTTTCACTATGAAAAAACATTCGCGAGTTTATCATAGTGGAAATATCAATAGCAGAAAAAATCTCCCATTGTGGATCGTAAATCCCTCTTTGTATGCTGGTTCTTTCACTAAAATATGACATATGCGAGGCTTTCGTTGTATGGTGCACATTGCCAGTAAATACGGGTGCCTGTCTGAGCCGAAGGCGAGTTGGCACAGGAGTATTTACGGATCAGGCATGTGCAACATACAGAAAACGCAGCAGGTCATTGTTAGTGGAAGAACCAGCATATGAAGAGGGCACACAACCATAAGGGGGATTTTTTGCGTGTTCGGCTAGTCCTCGTTGCAGATCAGACCGTAGAAGGAGATCAGGTACAGTCCGGCGATACCAACGAGTGTGTAGATGATTCTGGAAAAGGCGGAGCCGGTTCCGAATAAAGCATCTACAAGATTAAAATTAAAGATTCCGATGATACCCCAAACGATCGCCCCAACGATCACAAGAGTAAGACAAATAACATTAAATACTTTCATGGCATTCCTCTCTGATTTCTAGTTATTTGGACATTAGTTTTTGGCAAGGTGTCGCAAAATTAATGGTTCCATATCTCTAGTTTGTGCGAACATGGAAAAAATATACTGCCATTATAAGGAAAAATGTATAAACAGGATGAAGGTATAAAATGAAAAATATAATATAGTGGATCTGGCGGCAGAAATTTATTTGAAGCAAATATAAAAATCAGTTGACAGGGTGCAAACATAATGTTATATTAAAAACAACATATGAACAGATATTCAAATGTTCAATAAAAACAGCGAGAGGAGGAACAGAATGAATACGGACAGCAGGGAAGCATGTGAATGCAAAGAGAACGATATTGCTGAGATCACCGCTGAGATTAATGAGATGATGCCGGACGAAGAGAATCTGTATGATCTGGCCGAGTTGTTTAAAGTATTTGGCGATTCTACCAGAATCCAGATCTTATACACACTGCTGGATCACGAAAAAAGTGTTGGTGACATTGCAGAAGAGCTTGGAATGAATGCATCTGCCATTTCTCATCAATTAAGAGTGTTAAAACAGGCGAAGCTGATCAAGAACCGCAGAGCCGGAAAGAATATGTTTTATGAGCTTGCCGATGACCATGTAGCAGTGATCATGCGAATGGGACTTGAGCATATATTTGAATAATAAGAAAGGTTAAAGGTGGATATTATGAAGAAGAGATATAATTTAAGTGATGTAGATTGTGCAAATTGTGCAGCAAAGATGGAGGAGCAGATCAGCAAGTTACCGGGAGTTAACAGCGCATCTATCAGCTTCATGGCACAGAAACTTACATTAGACGCAGATGAAGACAAATTAGACGAGATCTTAAAGCAGGCAGAAAAGATCATCAAGAGCATTGATGAGGAAGCTGCGATCGAATATTAGAAATAATGCAGATCTGAATATTAAGACGTTACAGATTTACATAAGCTGAAAGAGAAGATAAAATAAGAAAATTATCGCAGATAGCAGAAAAAAGGTGATGGATTATGAGTAAGAAGCAGAAAAAGATGTTAATTCGAATCATCGTTGCACTGGTGGTATTTATCGCATGCGAGATTGCAGAGAAGCTCATCCATTTGAATGGAGTGTGGGATACAGTTGTAAAGGCTGCGATGTTCGCAGTACCATATCTGATGGCAGGATATGATGTCCTTTTAAAGGCAATCAAGAATATCAGCAAGGGTCATGTATTTGACGAAAACTTCCTGATGGCAGTTGCAACTGTAGGCGCATACGGAACCGGAGAATTTGGCGAGGCGGCAGCCGTTATGCTGTTCTATCAGGTCGGAGAATGGTTCCAGAAATATGCAGTCAACAGATCAAGAGCCAGTATCACAGATTTGATGAACATTATGCCGGAATATGCAAATATTGAAAAAGATGGACAGATCGTTCAGGTAGAACCGGAGACAGTTGCGATCGGTGATATCATCATCGTGCAGCCGGGTGAAAAAGTTCCTCTCGATGGTACTGTCATCGAAGGGGAAACATTTGTAGATACAGCAGCGCTTACCGGTGAATCCGTACCTAGAAAGCTGTCTGTTGGTGACGAAGTGTTAAGTGGCGTGATTAACCAGAATGGTGTGATCCGTGTCAAGGTATCAAAGGAATTTGACGATTCGACCGTATCGAAGATTTTGGAACTGGTGGAAAATGCAAGTACGAGAAAAGCACAGTACGAGCAGTTCATTACCAGATTTGCAAAATACTATACACCGATCGTGTGTTTCCTTGCACTTGCAGTAGCGATCATTCCGCCGATCTTTGTAGGTGAATTTGGCAAATGGTTCCACCGTGCATTGATCTTTCTGGTAGTATCCTGTCCATGTGCATTGGTCATCTCTATTCCACTTAGTTTCTTCAGTGGAATCGGCGGAGCATCCAAGGCAGGTATCCTTGTAAAAGGAAGTAACTATCTGGAGCTTCTGGGTAAAGCAAAGATTGCCGTATTTGATAAGACCGGAACTCTGACAAAGGGTGTATTCAAGGTTGTAGAGACATGCGCAAATGGAATCAGTGAAGATGATCTTCTGGAGCTTGCAGCATATGGCGAGTATTACTCCAACCATCCGATCGCAGCATCAATCAAGGCTGCATATAAGGGAACGGTACAGATCGACCACCTCGATGGATATGAGGAAATCTCCGGAATGGGTATCAAGGTTTTAAAAGATGGAAAAGAAGTGTTAGTCGGAAATAAAAAGCTTTTGGATTCCAGAAAGATATCCATAGCAGGCGCAAAACAGCCATCCAAGGTTGGAACAGTCCTTTTCGTAGCGGAAAATGGTGCATATAAGGGATGTATCACGATCGCTGATGAGATCAAGGATGGTGTTAAGGATGCGATTGCATCAATCAAGAAATGTGGGATTGATAATGTTGTTATGCTGACGGGTGATAAGAAAGAGGTTGCTGACAGTGTAGCAAAAGAGCTTGGCATTGATACTGTATGTGCAGAACTGATGCCGGGTGATAAGGTAGATAAAGTAGAACAGCTTCTCCGCGAGAAGGATGAAGACAGTACATTGATCTTCACCGGTGACGGAATAAATGATGCGCCTGTTTTAATGCGTGCCGATGTCGGTATCGCAATGGGAGCTATGGGTCAGGATGCTGCGATCGAAGCAGCAGACATCGTTCTGATCGATGATGATCCGGGCAAGATTGCCGTAGCATATGCAATTGCCAGAAAGACGGTTCATATCGTGCAGCAGAACATTGTGTTTGCACTTGCTGTCAAGATCATTGTTATGGTACTCGGTGCCCTTGGTTTTGCAAATATGTGGGCAGCGGTATTCGCCGATGTCGGTGTTGCCTTCCTCGCGATCATCAACGCAACCCGCGCGCTGAAGCCATGATGTAAAAAGATATGGGTGCGTAGAGATATATAGCCTCCGCCATACAGATTACCCTGCCATAATGACATTGTGAGAATTTCGTCGCGAGTTACACATTGTCAGCGAATGCGGGCGCATGTTTGAGTCCGTAGGACGAGTTTGCGCAGGAGCATAAGCGAATCAGACATGTGTAACGAACAGAAATCGCAACAAGTCATTATGGCAGGGTAATCTGTATGGCGGAGGCTATATATCTCTACGCGCCCTTTTTACTTCGAATAGGACATATAAAAATGCAGGGTATGGCGGTCTGTATATTTTATGAAGCAAGCCTGTTCCAACGCCGGTTCTTAGTGAGTCGCCGCAGGCGAAGAACTTAGCACCGTTGCGTTGGAATAGAGTGAAAACGTCTTGCGTAATAAAGATATACAGACCACCATACCCTGCATTTTTATTATACTGGATATGTTTAGGCTTCTTCGTGAGCGAGTGCCGCAGCAACAAAGCCTTTGAAAAGCGGATGTGCTTTATTTGGTCTGGACTTGAATTCCGGATGTGCCTGAGTTCCGATGAACCAAGGATGATTCGGAATCTCGATCATCTCAACGATGTGACCGTCAGGAGAGAGACCAACCAGTTCCATGCCATTATCTGTTAAAGCCTTACGGTAGTCATTGTTGACTTCATATCTATGTCTGTGACGCTCGTGGATGTATTCTGTGCCATAGAGCTCATAGGATTTGGAATCTTTGCTGAGTACACATGGGTAAGAACCAAGTCTTAATGTTCCGCCGAGGTCTGTTACATCATGCTGATTCGGCATGATATGAATAACCTGATGGAAAGAGTTTGGATTGAATTCTGAGCTGTGTGCATCTGCATAACCAAGGACATGTCTTGCAAATTCAACAATCGTGAGCTGCATACCGAGACACAGACCAAGGTAAGGAACCTTTTTCTCTCTTGCATACTGGATTGCGGTGATCATGCCTTCGATACCTCTGTCACCAAAACCGCCCGGAACGAGGATTCCATCGACGTCACCCAGTGTTTCTTCCACATTTTCAGGAGTTACAAGTTCGGAATCTACCCATTTGATCTCGACCTCGGCATCGTTTGCAACACCGGCATGCTTTAAGGATTCAACAACGGAAATGTATGCATCATGCAGTGAGACATATTTGCCGACGAGAGCAACACGAACCTTTTTTTTCGGATTCTTCCATGCAGTGATCATATCATTCCATTCCTTCCATGCATGTGGTTCCGGAGCAGGACAATCCATGTGTAAACATTTGCACACAACATCAGCGAGATGCTCTTTCTCCATAGCGAGAGGAACTTCGTATAATACATCAACATCCAGATTCTGGATAACATTCTGGCTAGGTACATTACAGAATAATGCGATCTTATCCTTTAAGCCCTGATCCAGTGGATAATCAGAACGGCAGACCAGAATATCCGGCTGGATACCCATTCCCTGCAGGTTCTTAACACTCGCCTGAGTCGGCTTTGTCTTTAATTCGCCGGAAGCTTTCAGATAAGGAATCAGAGTAACATGGATCATAATGCAATTCTCATGTCCGACGTCATGTGTGAACTGACGGATCGCCTCTAAGAAAGGCTGGCTCTCGATATCGCCGACTGTACCGCCAATTTCGATGATCGCTACTTCGGTATCCTTTGCATCCGGATTCCGATAGAAGCGATCTTTAATTTCATTTGTTATATGTGGAACTACCTGTACGGTATGTCCGCCGAAGTCGCCGTGGCGTTCTTTCTGTAAGATACTCCAGTAGATCTTACCGGTCGTAACATTCGAATTCTTATTCAGACTTTCATCGATAAAACGCTCATAATGACCAAGATCCAGATCAGTCTCCGCACCATCATCGGTTACGAATACTTCACCATGCTGGATCGGGTTCATAGTACCCGGATCCATGTTGATGTATGGATCGAATTTCTGGCTGGTAACCTTGTAGCCTCTCATTTTGAGCAGACGACCAAGGGAGGCAGCAGTGATACCTTTACCAAGACCGGATACGACACCGCCTGTGACAAACACGTACTTAATAGGCATAATAATTTCCTCCTGATATATTCTAAAAACGCATAGACATACGCTCTCATTAAAAAAACACTCATTATTATACGAGAGCATTTTTCAAAAGTCAATCAGCCGTATCGAAAAACAGGATGTATCCGGCATAAAAATATGGTATGATAGTATATAAGAAGTCAAACTTAATAAAATTATGGAAAAATATTCATAAACTTTAGAAAATAAAGCGAAAAATATACATTTGACAGGAAAATGAAGTGAGAAGACGGGAGATCTCGATGGGAGCAATTCAGTTTATCCATATCAGTGATGTGAATATCGGACGAAAAGCAGACAAATTACTGTTCGGACAGACCTGTGAAAAGGACGGGATAACGACCTTGAAACAGGTTGTTTCTGATGCAGGAAAATTACAGGCTGATTTTGTATTTATCACAGGGGATCTCTTTGACCATCCGGCAACAGAAGAAGATCTTGCGTGGATTGATGAGATATTTCTGCCGCTTGATAAGACGGCGGTCATTTATTGTCAGGGAGATCATGATTACATGAAATCAGATGGGGTGCTTGCAAACTATTCTTTCCGGTCAAATATTTATGTGGCAGGCTGCAGCGAGTATCGGAATCCGGTTCCGGCAGGCTCTGCAATATATGGAGTAAAGCATGAAAACGCAACTGCCATGATCGATGTTATTCGGTTCCCGAAAAAAAATGCGGTACTTTATTGTGCCGGCTATTATAGTGCCGGAGCGCAGATGGCAGTTTTAGATGAACTGACACCGGCGGATGATGAGATGACAAATATCCTGCTGGCTCATGCCGGAAATCATGGCGCGATACCGATCGATTATCCGACGATCCGGAAAGCAGGATTTGATTATATCGGATTAGGACATGAAGCTTCCTATAAGAATATGTACAATGGCAGGATTTGTTATCCGGGTGTATTGGAACCGGACAATAACAGGGAGACCGGACCGCATGGCTATGTGCAGGGAAAGTTATCAGATGGCGTGGTATCGGTACGGCTTGTGCCTGCATCACAAAAGGAATATAAGACGATACGCTATCCGGTCAGTAATTATATGTCAGATGAAGAACTGGCAGATGAATTGCATCGTATCATTGCAAGAGAAGGAGAAAAAAACATTTATTCGATCTACCTGGTACGACCGGAAAAATGTGAGAAGTCCTTTCATTTGCAGGAGGCACTGGCCACTTACCGGATTGCCGCGCTGAGCGGAGAAGTGTATCAGCGTGAGGATTATGATGAATACAGAAAAGCAAACCGAGGAAATGCATTTGGACGATTGCTTGATAAACTGGATGCCGACTCTCCAATCCGGGAGGATGGGGCGAAGCTGGCAGTTGACCTCGTTATAGAACGATCAAAGATATACACCAGAAGCAGCCGGAAAATGAATGACCGGCTTTATGAGGAAACGATCCGGGTAGTGATTGAGAATCTGAAACAGGATATGGATAAACTCCGTACCTCAAAGGATATTCAGGCATATGAACAGGCAAAGGAACGGCTGGCAGAAAGTCCGGATGTACTGGAACGCTTAAATGAAGCATGGGCAATGGAACGGAAGAACAAACTGGAGCTTCTGACTGCCCGGAACAATCAGGCGCAGATCGTACCAAGACACAGAAGCAAATGGATACGAACCGGTATCCGTGCCGCGATTGTTCCATTTGTCATATTCTGTATTATGGCATTATTCCTGATGCCACGGGCGTACATTCAAATGTCAGAGCGTATGAATGGTACAGATGTGGTTCGTTTTCTGGTCACATCAATACTTGCGATCGTGCTCTGCTTTGTGATCGGTTATGTATTTGCAAGGCTGATCGATCAGAACAAGGCAGACGGAATACGAAAAGAACGTGCAGATGCAGAACGGCTTGAACGCGAGCTGGCTGCAAAAGGCGAGCAGCTTCATGAAGTCAGAACCGGATATCAGTTACAGGATACAAAGCGGCGGGAGATCCAGTCGGATGTGAATGCCAGAGAAGATCTTGTGGCGCAGACGATCTATAAGCTTCAGGTGATGGAAGAAGCGATGCGGACGTTAGAATAAAAAGAAAAAGGGCACTTGAAAAACAGGTGCCCTAGGACACTAACATATTTGCCAGCAGGATACTTACAACGATCCCTGCACCGAGAGATAACAGGGCACATGGGATGATATATCGGGATTTGCGGACTTTGGCAGCCATCAGATATACAGACATCGTATAGAATAAAGACTCCGTACAGCTAAGGATAATGGCAGCGGTGAGTCCTTCTCTGGAATCAGGTCCATAGTCATTAAAAATGTTAAGCATCAGACTGGTGGCAGACCCGGAGGAGAACAGCTTCGTTATGATGACGGGGATCACACAATCTGGGGTATGTATGAGAGAGGCAATCGGTTTCAGAACCTTTGTGATCAGGTCAAGCGCACCGGAATCATTCAGGATTCGTACAGCCACAAATAGACCGATCAATGTTGGAACCAATTCGACTACTATCTTCATTCCGTCAAATGCCCCGTCAATAAAATCTTCATAGACATTCGTCTTTTTGATACAGCCATATAACACAACAGCAAATATGACCAGTGGGATGATACTGTTTGAGATTGTTGTCAGCATGACAAGCCTCCATTAAGATTCTGTGTATGTTTATTTCGTTTTGGCAGGTTATTTAGCAGACATACATCTGCGATAAATAACCTGCCAAACCGAAATATATACACAGATATATTCTGTATTATGAAAGTCAACTGCGCTGCTTATTAAAGATTTCTAAGTGAACTCGCCGCTTCATTTCCCTCGTTTGTTTATAATGACGGCCAGCAGGACGGCGACGGCGGTGGAGCAGACGGTTGCGATGATGCCGGGCAGGATAATGGCGGTAGGATGTTCAGAACCGTAGGTTGCACGATAGGCAATGATATTTACCGGGATCAGTTGCAGCGAAGAAATATTCAGGATCAGGAAGACGCACATTTCTCGACTGGCAGATTTACTTCCCTTGTTGTCCTTAGCCAGCTCCTGCATCGCCTTTAGTGCCGGCGGTGTTGCAGCCCACCCAAGCCCTACAATATTTGCAATGATGTTCGTACACATATATTCATATGCCGGATGCTCCGGGGAAAGTCTCGGAAACAAGAATCTCATGACAGGGGACATTTTCGATGACCATTTTTTCATCAGACCGGTGCGTTCTGCGATCTTCATAATCCCACACCACATCGTAACAATTCCTAGCATGGTGATACAGAGTGAAACGGCGTCACTCCCGGCATCAATGATACCGGTATTCACATCTTCCATATGCCCGGTCAGAAGTGCGGTGATAATACCGACTAAGATCATGGCAGCCCAGATCAGATTAATCATAGAATCCCCTTTGATTTTGCTTTTACATAATGAATATATGCAGAGGAATAGGGGAAGTATGCTATAGTATTATCAGTTTAATAATTCATATGATATGAATTTTATATATTCTATATTGCAATAATATCAGAATAACGATAAAATAATGATAATATATTAACGACAAGAAGCATGAAATAAAAAGGAGTGATAAAATGATACAGATTAGACCGGTTTCAGATCTTAGAAATAAGTTCCCTGAAATTGAAACAATTGTGAATAGTGGAAAGCCTGTATATTTAACGAAAAATGGATATGGGGCGATGGTTGTTTTAAGTATGGAAGAGTATGCGAATCTTACAGAGAATGTTGAAATGAAACTTGATGAAGCTGACAGACAGGCAAAAGCGACAGATAAAAGACTTTCACATGAAGAAGTATTTAGCAAAGCAAGGAGTGTGATGAATGCAAGATAAAATCTACAAGTTAAGATATTTGCCACTTTTTGAACAGGATTTGCTGGATACAGTGACTTATATTTCGAAGGTTTTAAAAAATGAAGAAGCGGCAATGCGACTGATAAATGATGTTGAAACAGCAATATTAGCCAGATTAAACAATCCGGTAGCGTTTGAACCATATCATTCCAGAAAAAAACGTGAATATCCATATTGCCGGATCTATATAAGAAATTATGTGATTTATTATGTGGTAATTGATGATGTTATGGAAGTACGACGGTTATTGTATGGTGCAAGAAATATAGAAAATTTGTTAAATTAATACATATAAAAAGAGCAGTAAAATTATCAGATTTACTGCTCTTTTTATATGTATTCGTCTCAATCATCCTGTAATATGTCACATTTTCACATTTCCCCCATAAAGTATAGAGAGATGAATAATATGCAAATTCAGGAGGTATATTCATTTGGAACAGTATAGAAACTGCAACAGAAATGGCGGCAGATATCCTGCTCAGCCAAATCTCATGATGCAATATGCAAATAACCGCAATGCCTCTTCCTGCAATGGAAACCGTCAGGGCACAGGCGGCTGTTCTTTCAGACAGGATCATTGCGAAACAACAAGAAAGGATGTAGAGACCTGTGGCAGATTCAGTCCGCATCCGATTGGTATGGCGTATGTGCCAAGTCAGGAATTTGGGGAACTCTATGATGCGAAAAAGGGTCTGCGCGAAGGAACCATGTTCCCAGATCTGAATCTGATCTTTTGTGGTGTAAGGGGGAAATAGGCAATGAATAATATGAACAAACAGCAGCTCTTTGCCTTTATAACAGAAGTGTCCTTCGCGTTGGATGACATTTCCCTGTATCTGGACACTCACCCGGAATGTCCGAAGGCACTGGCAGCATACAGCAATTATAAAGCAATGCGGCAGCAGGCAGTCCGCGAATACACGACCGCCTATGGTCCATTGAACCGATATCAGGTAAATGACGACAATTATTTTGACTGGGTTGACAAACCTTGGCCATGGGAAAGGGAGTGTGGTTGTTAAATGTGGATCTATGAAAAAAGATTACAGTTTCCGGTAAATATCAAAGAGACAAATGCGCAGCTTGCGCAGGCGATAATCTCACAATACGGCGGACCGGATGGTGAAATGGGTGCATCTATGCGATACCTGTCCCAGCGTTATGCGATGCCGGACAATAAGGTGAAAGCAATTCTTACCGATATCGGTACAGAGGAGCTGGGACATCTGGAGATCGTTGCCACGATCATTTACCAGCTTACCTGCCGGTTATCGATCGAGGAGATTAAGGCATCGGGATTTGACAAATATTACATCGATCACACCTTAGGAATCTGGCCGCAGGCAGCAGGCGGCATTCCATTTAACGCCTGCGAATTCCAGAGCAAGGGTGATCCGATCACGGATCTTTTCGAAGATATGGCAGCAGAGCAGAAAGCCCGGTCGACTTATGACAATATCCTGCGTCTCTGCAAAGACTATCCGGATGTATATGAGCCGATCAAATTCCTTCGCGAACGTGAGGTCGCACATTTCCAGCGCTTCGGTGAAAGCCTTGGCATTGTCCGCGAAAAGATGGATACAAAGAACTTCTATGCATTTAACTCAGCATTTGATACAAGTGCTCCATGCGTGGAGAAATGTGGGAAGTAAGAGATAGTCGCTACCGGTTGTTTATTATTATATAGTAGTGACAGAAGCAGAAAAATCAGGCAGCAATCCTGAATCGGGGATATCAAGCTGCCTGATTTTTTCACAATGTATATTATTGAGAATAATTCTTGAAAAGAATTATAAATTTATTCGGTTTGTGGTATAATGAGTATAAAATCACTTGCTTGCAAGGATGAAAAAACAAATCGTATTTTGTAAAAGGGAGGTACAAGCATATGGACAAAAAAGCAATCTATAATTTATCCTATGGTGTATTCATGTTATCCACCAGATCGGGGGAGAAGGTAAACGGCTGCATCACAAATACATGTATGCAGGTAGCAGGCAATCCGGTTCGGGTTGCGATATCTGTATTAAACACGAATTATACATGCGACCTGTTGAAAGAGAGTGGGATATTTGCTTTGAGTATTCTGGATCAGACCTGCTCATTTGCGACGATAAAACATTTCGGGTTCCAGTCCGGCAGAGATGTGGATAAATTCGCAGATCTGCAAATGCCAAAGGACTGCAATGACATACCGTATATGGGATGGAATGCCTGTGCCGTGATCAGCGGAAAAGTAGTAGAACAGCACGACCTTGGCACACATACGTTATTTATCGCAGAAGTCGTAGATGCCAAGCTGATCAATGAAAATGCACCGCTGACTTATGCGGATTATCAGACAAAGGTAAAACCAAAAGCAGAACCGAAAGCCCAGGACAAGAAGATCGTAGGCTGGCGCTGTCGTATCTGTAATTATGTATATGAAGGAAGCGAGCTGCCGGCAGATTTCACCTGCCCGATATGTGGACATGGAGTAGAGGATTTTGAGCCGGTGTATGAGGCGTAAGCTATTAAAAAGCTTATAAACAGGAGGACAATGCTATGGAACGAGTAGCAAAATTTTTAAAGGACGCAGAAACTTATTATTTAGCAACTGTAGAGGGTGACCAGCCAAGAGTCAGACCATTTGGAACTGCCCATATTTTTGAAGGCAAGTTATACATACAGACAGGCAAAGTAAAAGAAGTATCAAAGCAGATCCATGTAAATCCGAAGGTTGAGATCTGTGCTTTTATGAATGGAGAATGGCTTCGTGTAGCAGGAGAACTGGTGGAAGATGACCGCAGAGAAGCAAGACAGTCTATGCTGGATGCATACCCTTCATTACAGAAGATGTATTCCGCAGATGATGGTAACACCGAGGTATTTTATTTTAAGAATGCAACAGCAACTTTTTCATCATTTACACACGAACCGGAAGTTGTGAAGTTTTAAATGTATTACATGGTTTGACAAACGCCCTCGCTTGTATAAGCGGGGGCGTTTGTGCGTTTGTAACATATTTATAAAAGTAACTATTAGCAATGATGGGATAAGATAAGAAAAAAATATTTTCTTTAAATTGACAAAATATGCGTATATTATTGCGCATTTTGTTAAATAAAGGTATAATATTTCCATAATAAAAGGGGGCGGGTCTGAGGTAGAGGCTTTTTAGTTTTCTACATTTCCTAATATGAAATCCCTATAATTATGAAGTGAAATTGATACGATGGACGATTTTTTGTACATTGTATAGATTATTATATTTTAAGAAGGTTTTAAGAAGTGCAACAAAAAATACATTGTGGAATATAAAGTACATTCCAATATGTGGCAATTAATAGATTTTTCAATAAAAGATTAATATTTACATTCCACAATGTATTAAAATTATATATGGAACAAAAAAAAATTACAATATAATAATAATTCAAAAATTCACCAATTAAACTTTTATTGTAAAATGATATTGACTTATTATAAAAGAAATGCTATTTTGATAATACAAAGTCAAATAAATTATGAAGGAGGTGAAAAAATGTATCAGATTAAACTGCGTTTTAAATTGGAATTTCCTTTTCTTCCGAAGGAGATGGATCGTTTGTTTACAAGTTTTTTAAAGGCTGCGACGAAGAATATTTCCGAAGATTTGTATCAGCGTTTATATGATAAGAGCAGATCAATCATGAAGGCGTTTACATATTCGTATTATCTTCCCGGTGCTAAGTTTACAGACGATAAGATACTTCTTGATAAGAACGAATTCATGGTGTTTTTTACAGATGCTGATGATAAGGAATTTTTATATTTGTTTAATGCGTTTCAGACTATGAAATTTCGGCATTATTCGATGAACAAGAATTCCATGCAATTAATATCTGTGTATATTCAGAATATAAATGATATCATAGATGATGAAATCATCATAAAAATGCAGAGCCCATTACTGGCAAGATACCATGATAATGATACCAATTCAGACAGTTATTATACGTTTGATAAGGATGAGTTTTCAGACGTTGTGAAAGAGAATGTTAAGATCTTTATTCAAAGAATGAATATTCCGGTTGAGACAGATGATTTTTCTATTCAGGCGATCAAAGGGAAAAAGGTTATAATACCAGTGTTTGGAAGAAATACAGATGCTTCGCTTGGTATTTTCAAATTAAAAGGCTCTGTTGCTTTATTAAATGTTCTGCAGAGATCCGGAATTGGAGTACGCAGGTCGACAGGAAATGGAAAGTTTGAAGTATTAGGTTAGAAGAAAGGAGGATTATAAGTTGGGTAGAATCTATATACCAATGGGTGATTTTCTGAAAAATGCGGGAATCGTAGGTATGCATTATATACTGGACGAAATTGCTGCTGCATCGGAAGATTTGGATTATGGCTATACGGAAGATAATCAGCAATTATGGCTTGATACAGATTTCTGTCAGGAAACGGACTGGACGGATTTATACTTTCGTGGGATCACGACATATTACAGGTCACATAGTGTATATCAAACAATATTGGATAAGATTAAGAATTTGTTAGCTGTACTGGATTTGCCGGAATGGGATGGTAAAAAGTGGAAAGATGATATCAAATTCATTAACGATAAACTTTTGTCTAACAGTTATAAATCGGGCATTGCCAGTATAAAGGATGAGGTTGATACCACAGAAGCATATGAGATGCTTAAGGCGGTAAAACTGAAAGAATCTATGGAACCGGAACTGTTGCGGGATCGATTGGTTCAGTTACATGAATTTCTTATTCAGCCCATTTGTGCAGAAACCTTGATCATGAAGAGTGCCATATATAATTACATCAATCGTTTCTGGGATGGAAAATGTTTTCTATTACGTGCAAATGCAGCGAAAAATATGCGAGAGGTTTTTGAAAATGATTTTTCAGAACCATTTCGGACTTATATAGCAATTGATCAAAAGAAGGCAAAGGAGATATGCATTGATTGTAGTGCAATGATTGATTCGAAGACGAAAGTATCACTTGCATTTATGAAGGATCAGGCAGATGATCTGGCAAGAAAACAATCAGCTTTCTGGAATTGTAAAGTAGATGCTTTCTTATGTCCGGTGTGTGCATTTGTATATGCATTATCTCCTCTTGGTTTTTATCTGATGGGAAATCGATTCCTGTTTATTAATACGGATCAGAACATTCAGGAATTATTAGAGGTAAATCGTAAGGATGGCATTATGCAGGATGTGGAAAGAGAAGATGGAGAACGATATACTTCATGGATTTCCAGAACATTGAATCTGTTATTGAAGATGAAGACGGAAGAACTAGGTAATATTCAGATCATAACCAGAGGCAGGGATGAAAGCGAACGTTATACATTTGATATTATCAATAAAAATATCCTTGCAATATTAAATGATGAGAAAGTAAGGGCTGGACTTGATGTATTAAGTAAATACCCATATATAAAAAAGGGGACTGAATACATAAATATACATGAAACAGTTATATTGAATATTCTTCGGTATAGAAATCAATATCCATTATTAAATATCTTGTTAAGGCAGTCTATGGATGTAAAGACATATTTGGTAGATGCTTATTGGGTATATGATATTCAGATTCGTGTAAGTTTATTGAAGAAAGATAATGAAGATAAGAATAAGATAGGAGGTGCAATAGTGAATCGATACAAAGTTAGAGAGTGTGGATATGAATTAAGAAATAAACTGTTAGCAGCGAAAGGCACAAGTGATGATTCAAGAATCAGAGGTACGGTATATCGATTACTGAATGCAGTTGCAGTTGGAGATGTTTCCCATTTTATGGAAATTATAATGCGTATCTATTGTTCTGTAAATCTGACAGTTCCGGATGCATTCATAGAGTGTCTGGATAATCGGGAGAAGTTTAGAGAGTATGGATATGCATTCCTTATGGGATTAGAAGGAAGTCATTATGAAAAAAAGGAGGAAAAGGTTAATGATTAGGAATGGTTTAACACTTACAATGGTATTTCTTGCAGAAAGTGCAAATTATGGAGAGGGCGTAGGTAATATTACTACACTCAAAAAATTATCACGAGGAACATATGAGCAATATTCTTATATATCAAGACAGGCATTGAGATACAATATTATTCAGCAGTTAGGATGGGATACAACACCTGTTGATGGAAAGAGTGGAGTCGTTCAGTTTGCACCAACTGCTAATATAAAAGATTATCCGGAAATTGACTTTTTTGGTTATATGAAGACCAGTGCAAAAGGAGAGGATAAAAAAGGCGGAGCTGATACCAGAAGTGCAGTTGTTCGACTGAGTAATGCGGTATCATTAGAGCCTTATCAGAGCGATTTGGAATTTTTAACCAATATTGGATTGGCAAGACGCCAGGATCTTGATAATGCGATCGCACAGAGTGAGATACAGAAGTCATTCTACTCATATACGATCACTATAGATCTTGATCGTATTGGTGTGGATGGAGATCTTGAGATATCTGCAGAAGAAAAAGCAGATCGAGTAAAAAAATTTCTTGATACGATCCAGTATTTATATCGTGATATAAAGGGAAGAAGAGAGAACCTTAGTCCTGTATTTGCAATCGGTGGTCGATATATAAGAAAAAATCCGTTCTTTGAAAATAGAGTATCTTTGGAAAATGGAGCCATAAACACGAAGATGCTTGGAGAGATTATTGAAAGTGATGAGGATATAAAGAACAATACCAGTGTTGGAGTTGTGACAGGTATTTTCCAGAATGATGCAGAATTAAAAGATACATTGAACACAAAGACAGTTGCAGATGTATTTAAACAGTTGAAAAAGGAAGTTGATGAATATTATGGAGCGAGCAATTAGAATTGATTGTTTTCAAAACCTTGCGAACTACAGAAAACCAAGTAGTTTCATTATAAAAGAATCTTATCCGTTGCCACCATATTCAACTGTTATTGGTATGATTCACGCAATTAGTGGATTTGACAGTTATCACAAGATGCAGGTAAGTATCCAGGGAGAAAACGCAGGTTCTGTATCAGAATTGTATACAAGATATTCATTCAAATTCGATACAAAGTATGAAGAAGGCAGACATCAGCTCTGTATCAAAGGTGAAGACAAAGATTATGGTGTGTTTAAGGGGATTGCACATGTAGAACTGATCTGTGATAATCGGATGGTTTTACATATTATACCTGAGGAGGAAGATTTTGATAAGATTTATCAGGCACTGAAGTGTCCGATTATTTATCCATCATTAGGGCGGTATGAAGATTTGCTGGATATTCAAAATGTAGAAATTGTTGAATTACAGAAAGTTGAATCAGCAACGATTCGAAATAATATCTATATTCCATTTCAATCAGAACTGGATATTGGACGACGTACAAGCACGACTTACATGTTAACAAAGGAATACGAGATAACACCGCAGGGATATCGCAGATGGAAACCGGATGGTGGAAAGGTAAAAGCGTATTATATGCCGAAGGATACTTCAGTAGTGAATGCATATATCGATACCTATGGGGATGTTGTTGCGTTCGCATAACAAGATAAGAGAGGGATTGACAATACGATATGGAATATTATGCAAAGTCAAATGACACCAAGAAGGAAGTTAAAAATGTAAATGACATCAGAAACATATTGATTTATCTTTTGGGCAGCCAGATGGATAAATTGAATGAAAATGAGTCGAAGATGATCATTTCTTACTTGGATTCTTTGAAACAGCAAACTGTTCAGGAGCAAAAAACTTTAAGAGAACATGAGAAGGATATTGTTAACTGTGCAGGAAAATTCTTTGAGATTTTTGATATGTATTTTACAGAAAAGGAAAAGAATCTGGTTTTAGAGGCATGCCGAGTGCATGACCTTGGAAAAGCTAATTATATTTTCCAGACAATTGTCAATCCTCAACTTACAAGGATGGCTG
This sequence comes from Lachnospiraceae bacterium GAM79, assembly GCA_020735665.1. NCBI lineage: Bacteria > Bacillati > Bacillota > Clostridia > Lachnospirales > Lachnospiraceae > Lachnospiraceae bacterium GAM79. The sequence goes on along the minus strand of CP085928.1, from coordinate 1,744,881 downwards.
AAAGGCAGATACCACATGGTTTTCTTAGTGCACTTAGTTTATCAGAGAAACAGGTTAAGCAGGAAATACCAGAATGTACAGGCGATGACTTTTCTGTGTTATTGACAGCAGTCTATTATCATCATGATCGGAAGGATAGTTTTTCTGATAAGGATTTTTATGACTATTACGATAAATGGTATAAAAAATATTTGCAGGAATATTTGGGAAAGGAAGATGTGAAATTTTCTGCCGCAAATCGTAATCAACTGTTGTATTCGAATAATCCTACAATGAAATTGAGAAGTGTAGATGAGCAAACATGGTGTGAATATATGTTGATAAAGGGCTTGTTGAATAAGTTTGACTGGACGGTAAGTGCAGGATATGAAGAAGCAGAATTACACAGTGACATTGCTGAGAAAAAATTATGCAGCACGATTCGCGATTACTTTTCAAATTCATTGCGTGAGTTGCAGGTTTTTATGCAGGAACATAGTGATGATAATGTTGTAGTTATAGCACCTACTGGATCAGGAAAAACAGAGGCAGCTTTATTATGGGCAAATGGCGAGAAAGGTTTTTATACATTACCGTTAAAAGTTTCTTCTAATGCCATATATAGCAGAATAAAGGACAGGTATATGTATAAGGATGTAGCATTGCTTCATTCTGATAGCCTAAGCAGTTATTTTGATGGAACAGATGGGCAATTTACAGATGGGAATACCAGATATGAGCAGGCAAAATTGTTCTCGTATCCGCTTACTGTCTGCACGGTAGATCAATTATTTAAATTTGTTTATAAAGCCCCGGGCACTGAGATTTTTGCAGCGACACTGAAATATTCAAAATTAATTATAGATGAGATTCAGTCATATTCTCCTAAGATAGTAGCAGCATTAATTTACGGCTTGTCAGAACTAAAACAAATGGAAGGAAAATTCGCAATCATAACAGCAACATTTCCGCCGGTTTTAGAATTTTTTATGCGAAAATATCGGTTGATAAAGGATAGAGATTATATTTTTATAGATTTTTCCGCTACAATGGGAACAGACAGACATAAGATCGCATTATTTCATGAAGAATTTGATTTTGACAGAATTGCGGAAGATGGATACAAGAAAAAAGTTCTCGTTATATGCAATACAGTATCAAAGGCACAGAAGGTATATGAAGAATTATCCCAAAGAACAGATGAGGTATTCCTGCTTCATTCCAGATATATTCGAAAACATCGGGATCAGTTGGAAAAGATGATAATGGATTTTTCCAGTAATGATGAGATGACAGGTATATGGGTAACAACACAGATCGTAGAAGCAAGTCTTGATATTGATTTTGATGTTCTTTATACGGAGATGTGTACGGCTGATAGCTTATTGCAAAGAATGGGACGGTGTAATAGAGCAGGGAAAAAGGATATAACCGATGCAAATGTATTAATTTATGTTAATTATTCAGGATGTATGAAGAATGGAAAAGGAATATATGACAGTGATATATATGATAGATCTGTACAATTATTAGAGGCATATAATGGAAAGCTTTTTTCCGAAAAAGATAAAGTTCAGTATATGAATGAAGTTTATGATGTAGACGCATTAAAGAATACGGCATACTTCCAAATGATAAAAAGAAATCTGGCTAAATTTAAATCGTTGCAGCCGTTAGATTATACATCTAAGAAAGATATCGATGAGGATTTTCGTGGAATAAAAAGTATTACAGTAATTCCAGATAGAATATATCAGGAAAATCAGTATCTGATAGAGGCAATAACGAGTGTTTTAGATACACCATATGTTGACAGTAATATACGAAGGATATTGAAAGCAAAACTGGCAGATATAACTCTTAATCTGAATCTGTATTCGGATCGGAGAAAATTAGATGGTGTGGATTTGAATTGTATAAATGACAGATTAGATATTCACAGGACATGCTTATTATATGATTTTGATGAAATGACAGGACGGGGTATGGGCTTATCGTTAACGAAGTATGATGATGAGTGGAATTTTATATAAGGAGGAATTGTGGAAAATCGAGTTACTGGTGTAATGATTTATTATTATTTTGTGTGTAAAAGAAAATTATGGTATTTCATAAATGAAATAAACATGGAATCCGATAATGAAAATGTTATGTTGGGTAAACTACTTGATGAGAACAGTTACCGGCGTGATGATAAACACATTAATATCGATAATGTAATAAATATTGATTTTATAAAAGAGCATCAGGAATTACATGAGATAAAAAAGAGTAAAGCAATAGAAGAGGCAGGAATCTGGCAGGTAAAATATTATCTATATTATTTGAAACAACGTGGAGTTAAGGGCTTAACGGCAAAGATTGATTATCCTATGATCAAAAAAAATATTGTTGTAGAACTGTCAGAGGATGATGAAGTACAGTTGCAGAAGATAATTGCAGATATAGAAAAGTTAAAAATGCAGGAACAACCACCAGCATTTGAAAAACAAAAAATATGTGGGAAGTGCGCATATCATGATTTGTGTTTTATCTAACATGGAGGGATAATGGGACAAAGTTTTTATATTTACAATAGTGGAGATTTAAAAAGAAAAGATAATACACTTCAATTTATATCTTCAGGTGGAGAAAAAAGAGATATTCCGATTGAACGAATTGATGATATTTATGTCATGTCAGAGATGTCATTTAATACAACATTTTTGAGTTACATTTCTCAATATGGAATCCCGATACATTTCTTCAATTATTATAATTTTTATACAGGTAGCTTTTATCCAAAAGAAAAGCTGCTGGCAGGTCAATTATTGGTAAAACAGGTTGAACATTATACAGATTATGGAAAGAGATTGACCATTGCAAAAAAATTTATAGAAGCGGCTGCCGATAATATTTACCGAAATCTCCGGTATTATAACGGACGAGGCAAGGATGTATCTTTCTATATGTCAGAAATTGATTCGTTGAGAAAAGAATTACCAAAAACATCAACGATCCAAGAGCTAATGGGAATAGAGGGAAATATAAGAAGGCATTATTATGCTACATGGAATGTTATCATTGATCAGGAAATAGAGTTTGATAAAAGAGTTATGCATCCGCCTGATAACATGATTAATTCGTTGATTTCTTTTGTTAATTCGTTGATTTATTCAAAGGTTCTTAGTGAGGTATATCATACACAATTGAATCCTACGATAAGTTATCTCCATGAACCTGGTGTTAGAAGATTTTCTCTATGTCTGGATGTGGCAGAAATTTTCAAACCGTTGATAGGAGATCGACTTCTTTTTTCATTATTAAACCGTAATCAGATAACCGAAAAAAGTTTTACGAAGGAGCTGAATTATTTGCACTTGAATAGGGATGCATCCAGATTGATTGCACAGGAGTTGGAGAAAAAATTACAGCAGACAATTATGCATAAAGATTTAGGTCGCCCCGTTACATATCAGTATCTGATGCGTTTAGAGTTATACAAGCTGATCAAGCATCTGATTGGGGAAAAAGAATATGAAGGATTCAGAATATGGTGGTGAAATATGTATGTAGTATTAGTATATGACATAAATAAAGAAAATAATGGACAAAAACGATGGAATCATATTTTTAAGATTTGTAAAAGGTATTTATCCCATATACAAAATTCTGTTTTTGAGGGAGATATCACAAAAGTACAACTTGTGAAGCTGAAACAGGAGCTGGATGAATATATTGATCATGAATTGGATTCCGTTATTATATTTAAAAGCAGGCAGGAAAAATGGTTGAATAAAGAGTTCTGGGGTAAGGAAGATGACAAAGCCAGTTTCTTTATTTGAAATTGTCGACCATAAATATTGTAAAATCTGCCGCCGGTCGACAATGGGAAAAAATATAGAAAAAAGGAATATACTATTTAAAAATAGAATGTGTAGTCCGATTATTGAAGCAAGGTCGACAAAAAGAGGATGTGAAAGCATTGTAAAATATTGCTTTTTTATAGTGCGGTTTTAATAGATACATGGTGGAATGTGAATGCTGTTACCTCTGGCGCTGTGTTGTAGTTATTCACCGGTTTTAATAGATACATGGTGGAATGTGAATAATTTATTGTTGTGCAGCGTTTATCTTTGTAGTATGTTTTAATAGATACATGGTGGAATGTGAATCCGTTATTGTTTTTCTAATAAATCCGCTTTGATCAGAGTTTTAATAGATACATGGTGGAATGTGAATCAATTATGATTCTAACATTCGTCGAACAAACACACGGTTTTAATAGATACATGGTGGAATGTGAATAATGGCGGATTTGGTACAAGTCACACATCGGATAGTGTTTTAATAGATACATGGTGGAATGTGAATCAATTCTAACCGCTCAGCAGTTATCGGAGATTTTGGTTTTAATAGATACATGGTGGAATGTGAATTTGATGGAACTGACTGGGTATTTAATGAATATCCGCGTTTTAATAGATACATGGTGGAATGTGAATGCGCAAAGGCAAGCCCCCAGCACTGTTTCAAGTCAAGTTTTAATAGATACATGGTGGAATGTGAATTTTCAAAACCGGTCAGATACTATACGTTTGATGTCGTTTTAATAGATACATGGTGGAATGTGAATACACGCGAACAGGTTCGGAAAGTGAATCGGCGACCGGTTTTAATAGATACATGGTGGAATGTGAATTGAATTTTTAACGCGGCGGGATAAAGTTTAAACTCGTTTTAATAGATACATGGTGGAATGTGAATAATATGATTCAATTAGATCCGGAACAGCCGATGGTGTTTTAATAGATACATGGTGGAATGTGAATTACAAAGAAAGTAAACTATGAGATTACACAGACATTGTTTTAATAGATACATGGTGGAATGTGAATGTATTGTGATAATGATGTTATGTATATACAAGATTGGGTTTTAATAGATACATGGTGGAATGTGAATAAAATACTAGCAATAAAATCACATAAAATTCTGACCTGTTTTAATAGATACATGGTGGAATGTGAATTAAGGATTTTTAAATGTGAAAAATAAGCCTACAGCGTTTTAATAGATACATGGTGGAATGTGAATTTCAAGTAAAGGGGGAAACATGGATAACAAATATTTGTTTTAATAGATACATGGTGGAATGTGAATTTCTGAATCATTGATAAGTTGATCCAAGCCATACCCCGTTTTAATAGATACATGGTGGAATGTGAATCACTCTTATTCTCACCGACACGATGCAGAAATTAGCGTTTTAATAGATACATGGTGGAATGTGAATAACAAAATTATCTAACACAAAATCACCGAATTTTAGTTTTAATAGATACATGGTGGAATGTGAATAAGGCTACAGATATAGCCGCATTCCTGAAGCTGTTCAGTTTTAATAGATACATGGTGGAATGTGAATCTTTCAGTAAATCAGTTACCAGTTCCCAGCTTTCCAGTTTTAATAGATACATGGTGGAATGTGAATGTTTCCAGTTATTCAACTAAAGCGGAACGGAGCGAAACGTTTTAATAGATACATGGTGGAATGTGAATTTGTGCACCTCCTATTATTTAGCGTTTGTTGACAATAGTTTTAATAGATACATGGTGGAATGTGAATTTAAAAGACAGCGGATTCAAAACCTTAAATGAATTGGTTTTAATAGATACATGGTGGAATGTGAATTCAAATAATCTCCGGCTTCTTCGTCGGTTGTAATTCGTTTTAATAGATACATGGTGGAATGTGAATTTACAATGAATTGACAGTACTTGCAAAGACAGTAATTGTTTTAATAGATACATGGTGGAATGTGAATTATGACCGATTAGTGTGTAGAAAAGAAGCGTTTGAGTTTTAATAGATACATGGTGGAATGTGAATACCAGCGTTATCCCTGACGTTATCAATGCAACGATTGTTTTAATAGATACATGGTGGAATGTGAATTTTGTGACGTCTCGTCAGCTTATGAATGTAGAACAGCCGTTTTAATAGATACATGGTGGAATGTGAATTTTTAATTATATTTATCTATATTTTCTTTCATCCCGTTTTAATAGATACATGGTGGAATGTGAATAACATTGCAAGCATTACATCTATGCACTCATTTTTGTTTTAATAGATACATGGTGGAATGTGAATCAAGATTATGAAATTTCTGTCGCCGGTGATCTCTTTGTTTTAATAGATACATGGTGGAATGTGAATAAGGCATTGATCGGACAGACGGCAAGTGAGTTTATGGTTTTAATAGATACATGGTGGAATGTGAATGTGAATTTAAAATTGACTTGTCAGGTAGAAAACTTGTTTTAATAGATACATGGTGGAATGTGAATAAGATATATATACATGTCATACATCTATCCATATGGTTTTAATAGATACATGGTGGAATGTGAATTGCTGCATTATATGTTCGATTCAATTCAAAGTGTCGGGTTTTAATAGATACATGGTGGAATGTGAATATGCGCTTGCGAATACCGGACAGGTGGAAAGCACTGGTTTTAATAGATACATGGTGGAATGTGAATTTCGTTTATTTATCTATGATTATATCGAATAAAAAGTTTTAATAGATACATGGTGGAATGTGAATGCATTCGTACTTCTGTAACTGTCGTCTGTCTTGCAGTTTTAATAGATACATGGTGGAATGTGAATATTACACACAGTTCGCACAGATACCTTGTATCTGGTTTTAATAGATACATGGTGGAATGTGAATTAGATAATGCTTTTACATACCGCCGGGATACACTTAAGTTTTAATAGATACATGGTGGAATGTGAATACGTTGCTCCTTTTTAGTGGATCGGCGTTGGTGTGGTTTTAATAGATACATGGTGGAATGTGAATATGTGTTTCTGGCAACCGTAAAGCTTTTTCCGATGGGTTTTAATAGATACATGGTGGAATGTGAATACAAATTATTGGCACGCGAAGACGTGAAAGAGTACAGTTTTAATAGATACATGGTGGAATGTGAATGCCGAATGGAAGGTTCTTGAAGTATTCTGCTTCGGGTTTTAATAGATACATGGTGGAATGTGAATGAACATGGGTATACAGAACCGATGAAAACGGTGAGCGTTTTAATAGATACATGGTGGAATGTGAATGTTGAAGATACTATAAACGGTTGTAACGATCTTATAGTTTTAATAGATACATGGTGGAATGTGAATTATCTTTATTTCTGTATATTTCAGATAGCTTTTCCCGTTTTAATAGATACATGGTGGAATGTGAATTTTTCGATATTATTAAGTGCACTCTTACTTATACCGTTTTAATAGATACATGGTGGAATGTGAATTTTTTCTGTAAACGAATTTATGGGCGGTAACGAATCTGGTTTTAATAGATACATGGTGGAATGTGAATTTATAACGTAGCTGTAAATACAATAACAATTATCAGTTTTAATAGATACATAGTGTGGAATGATAACAAAGAAAATATAATTAACATAAAAGGGGAAAAAATAAAATGAAACAAGGAGAACAGGAAGCGAAGGAGATTTTACAATTAAAAGGCTATATATTTGACAATCAATATTATGATGATAATTCAAGTAAGAGTATGCCTGATCTAAAATTTCAAGGAGGGAATTATTTAGAAGTAACACATACGCAACATAATAATAAAATAGCAAAATCTCCAACACAATTTGATAGATTATCTATTAGAGAGAAAACGGAGAAATTACAGGAAATAAGTGAAGCGCAAATGCGTTTTATTGCATTGGATTATGAAAGAAATATCGATGGTTCATTTACAGAAGAAGGAAAATGTCAATTCGATAAAGATAAACGACTTCTTGCGAAAAGTTTTAATTACAAAGATGGGCAGCCCTCAGAATTTAAATCGGATATACCAGTGATAGAAGCTGATATAGATAATATTATTGCGGGAATAAAGAAAAAGGAAAAATTACATCCTAAAGGGGATACGGACTTGTTTATATTTGTTTTAGATGATGAATTTGATTGTATGGAACATCTGTTAAAAACAAAAGAAAGAAACGGTGTTACGGATTATTTTCTTAGGGTTATAGAGAAATCACCATTTGAAAAGGTGTTTATATGTGAATGGGATTTTGAGAAGCAGTGCTATATAAAGGAGAATCCCAGACTGATTTGCTATACAACCATAAAAGAACAAGAAGTAAGCTATATAGATATATGCAGTTATAAATTATATGAGAATTTAATAAGACCATATAGATACAAATATAAATGTAACATTGAGACCGAAAAGTGGCACATGTACATCCTCCCCCCCACCACAGCCTTACTTACCACATCCCCTATATGCGATTCAGCTTCTGTGGTGGGGAGAGCTTTGTTCTGGTTCCTTTTTATTACATGCTAGAATGTCTTCTGCAGAAATTCTGCATGCGATTTATAGTAGCGATAGTATTCGGTACCCTTTTCCTGACCATACTTGGTCACGAAGAGGTTGTGAATTTCCCGAAGGTTTGCTTTATGCGGGTATAGTTTTTTATAGAAATCATCAATGAGAGCAATACCGGCATTAGAGTAAACAATCGATAAGAATTTTCGGTATTTTGTTTTCTTTTGCCAGTTGACCTTTGGTATCTCGTAGGATGAACTTTTTACTATACCATAAATATAACTTCCTTTTTCCTGACCGTAGATTGATATAAGTATGTTGTGGATGGCGGATAGATTACTTTTCCCGACACAGGAAAGTAATGTATCGACCTGTTCCTTATCATACAGCGGCGTAGATACAGCTTCTGGAATAGCAGCCTGTTTATCAATCTTAGCAGAAACAGCAATTTTGACAGGATTCGCAGCGGGAGTGGCTTCTACGATCACGTCCGGCTTTAGATTTTCTGCCTTTATTACTGAATCATCAATACTTTCCGGTACTGCAGCAAAAGCTGGAATTGCAGGAAGAAGTGGCTTTTGCACAGATAGTTCATTTGCCAGTGTGTGGAAAATGGAGGGAGCCTTGCGACATACATGGTATCCGCGTTCCGTCCAGAAATGTACCACGCTGTCAAAACCTTTATCTTTTGAAACAATGATGAGGTTGTCGTCCGGATTTTTAACTGTATACGAACCAAGGTAGGTTACAAGTTGAAAATCTAAGGCATTATCAGTTCCGTTTTCACAGAGGATGAACTCAGGTTCAAAAGGGGACTGTTTCAATGCGACAACATTTGCATAGGACATGTTAGGAGATTTATCGGTGTAGAATACAAGGATACAGTCATCGTCATTCAGATAATCAAATAGTTGTATCCAGGAATCACCGACATTCTCACTATCTACAAAAAATATATTTCTCATGATCACCTCGTTTAACCAGAACGAAATAAGTATAGCATATAATTTTATCGAACTGAACAAGAAAATATCAACATAAATGTCGGCAAAAAAACACCTCCACTCCATAGTAGTTTCATATGCAATACATTTCAGAAATTCTGTCTTGTATCATATAACCACCATGGAGCAGAGGTACTTTATATTATGCGGTTATTTAATGGATCGCTTCTGAATTCATAACAGTCTTAGCTGTACCGGCATAAGGGTAAGCCCAGAGGAAGCTGCTTATTCCTCCATAAGTAACATCCATATTCAGTTCATAGGACTCTACATTTTTGAGATTCTTAATCTTTACATCTTGTGTAGCCCGAACCTTGAGCCGGAGTGTTTCGTTTGCCTTAAGGGTCAGACTCTGGTTGCTTTTGTATTTCTTCCATGTGCCATCACCCTTGCGATAGGAAATGATATCAACACCTGTTTCAATGGTCGAACCATCGTCCAACTCAATCGTCAGTACAGCATTGTCATATAATTTTAATGTGTCATTATAGGCTTTGCTGGTAATCTTATATACTGTTTCGTTATCAGCACATTTTACACTGTTGTCAAATTTGAACGTATATTTACCACTTCGGTTTGTTGCAGATATCTGTTCGTAGTCCGTAAAAGCACTGTAATATTTCTTCTTGCCGACCTTAAGATAAGTTCTGACCTTGTAGCGATATGTCTTACCCGCTTTTACGGTTTTGTCTTTATAGCTCAGGCTGGTTACACTTTTTTTGGTTGTTGCGATTTTTTTGTAACCTGAGATTCCCATTTCTTTCCGGTAGATTTCATATCCGGTTGGAAGTACGCCACCTGAACTGTATAATTTCAGCGTGATCGACTTTGGGCTTCTTGGGGCTTCTGCAAACTGGTATTCGTCAAATGAACATGTCAGTCCGGTATAGGCAGATTCCGGAACTCCGGTTTTAATTACACATTTTTTATTCTTATAGCCACGAACCATGTAGCTGTAAGTTTTCTCTGTTTTTAATTTCTTGTCGGTGTAACTTTTTTTCTTGCCGGATATGGTTGCTACCACCTTATATTTGCCGACATTTCCGTTTTTGTTTTCTGTGGCACGATAGATTTTATACTGAGTAACTCCTTTTTGTGCTTTCCATGTTATTTTTACCGAGGTCATCGATGTAGCGGTTGCCTTTATTTCAAGATAGCCACTGGCTTTTGCTGCCGGCATGCTTGTAAACATGAGCTCCCCGATCATAACAAACATGAGTATGAGACTGATAATCTTTTTGTTCATAACCTTCAACTCCTTTCTTTGTCCGATATACACAGTTTATATTTGATTTATTTTTATGTTCAGCCTGTGACTGGTGGACTATATCTTGTAATATGACATACACGAGGCTTTCGTAATGAGATGCATATTGTCAGTAAATACGGGTGCCTGTTTGAGCCGAAGGCGAGTTGGCACAGGAGTATTTACGAAAAAGACATATGCATCGAATAGAAAATGAAGTGTGTCATTTACAAGATGTAGTCCACCGGTTAAAGGCTGAATATAAAAGATAAACTTTATACCTGTATACACGGTCTCCATAACCCTAAATTCCGACACATCATTCGCTTGATGTGCTTATATAAATTATACCATATACATATGCTGTTTCGGTACTGAAAGATTATCGTCAAAATGACGAAAAACCTAAGGGATTATACGTAATGCGGATGCATTAAACATGCCGCATATTCCGGCAAGATTCTATGATGAAGCTTGCTGATGAATTGCGGCATGTTGATATAAAAATAGAATTGTTAAAGATATAAAAATTCATTCAGAGAGAGTTGCTGTTTGATAAAACGACTTACCCTTCAATCCCTTTCATAGTGAGCTGGATTCGTTTCTTTGCAAGATCCACGCCCATAACCTTAACTGTTACGATATCACCGACACTTACAACATCCAATGGGTGCTTGATGAATTTATCCGACATCTGAGAGATATGAACCAGACCGTCCTGATGAACACCGATATCTACAAATGCACCGAAGTCGATTACATTACGGACTGTGCCCTTTAAGATCATGCCTTCCTTTAAGTCCTTCATTTCAAGGATGTCCCCACGCAGGATCGGCTGTGGCATTTCACTTCGAGGATCTCTTGCAGGTTTTTCCAGCTCTTTTACAAGGTCGGTAACTGTTACGGTTCCGACGCCCAGTTCTTTTGCGAGTGCTTTGATATCGCCTGCGGCTTTTGTGATACCCTTTAACTGACCGGATGCAAGATCATCCATGGAATATCCGAGATGCCGGATCAGTGTTTCGGCAATCTCGTAGCTTTCCGGATGGACAGAGGTAGCATCAAGCGGATTTGTACCACCTGAGATCCTCATAAATCCGGCACACTGTTCAAAGGCTTTCGGACCAAGCTTTGCAACCTTTAACAGTTCTTTTCTATTTGTAAAGCGACCGTTTGCTTCACGGTATTCTATGATATTCTTTGCCAGTGTTTTTGTAATACCCGAGATATGCTCCATCAGAGGGGCAGAAGCTGTGTTTAAATCAACGCCGACCTGGTTTACAGAATCTTCGACAACAGCGTCTAACGCTTCTGTCAGCTTCTTCTGGTTCATATCGTGCTGGTACTGACCGACACCGATCGCTTTCGGATCGATCTTGACCAGCTCGGCAAGCGGATCCTGAAGTCTTCTTGCGATTGAAGCGGCGCTACGCTGACCGACATCAAAGCTTGGAAATTCTTCTGTTGCAAGCTTGCTTGCCGAGTAGACGGATGCTCCGGCTTCATTTACGATTACATACTGAACCTTTGTATCCAGCTCATGGATAAGATCGGCAATGATCGCCTCGGACTCACGGGAAGCGGTTCCGTTCCCGACAGAGATCAGTGAGATGTTATATTTTTTGATCAGATCCTTTAAGATCTTCTTTGATTCTTCCACCTTATTCTGAGGAGCAGTCGGGTAGATGACTTTCGTAGTGAGTACCTTTCCCGTTGCATCAACGACTGCCAGCTTACATCCGGTACGGAATGCAGGATCCCAGCCAAGTACGACATGGCCGTTGATCGGTGGCTGCATTAAGAGCTGTTTTAAATTACTGCCGAATACTTTGATCGCACCATCTTCGGCAGCTTCGGTCAGACTGCTTCGGATATCACGTTCAATGGATGGAGCGATCAGACGTTCGTAGCTGTCGGCAATCGCGTCTTTTAAGATGTCATTTGTATTCGGATTATCCCGTACAACCACTTCACGGATCAGATAACCGATGATCTCGTCGACCGGTGCGTCGATCTTAACGGAGAGAAATTTTTCCTTTTCACCACGATTAATGGCGAGTGTACGATATCCGGTCATCTTGCGGACGGGAGTGCTGAAATCATAATACATTTCATATACGGATTCTGCTTCCGGATCTTTTGCGGTAGTTATAAGAACTCCCTTATCCATTGTTCGGTTTCGTATCTCGGTTCGATATTCTGCATTATCCGAAATGGATTCTGCGATAATGTCCATAGCTCCTGCAATTGCTTCTTCAGGGGAGTGAACTTCTTTTTCTTCTGATACATAGGCGAGGGCTTCTTCCGTGATCGGCTTATTTGTCATTTGCAGGGAGATGATATTTGCAAGCCCTGTAAGTCCCTTGCTCTGTGCGATCGTGGCACGAGTTTTTCTCTTTGGCTTATATGGGCGGTACAGATCCTCGACAGCTACCAGAGTTTCGGCAGCCAGAATGGACTGCTTCAGTTCGTCGGTCAGCATGCCTTGTTCTTCAATCGTAGCAATGACCTTTTCTTTTCGTTCTTCCAGTCCTCTGAGATAAGTAAGACGTTCATCCAGAGTACGAAGCTGCTCATCGTTTAAAGAACCGGTAGCTTCTTTTCTGTATCGTGCAATAAAAGGGATAGTGTTTCCCTCATCTATCAGTTTAACGGCAGCGGCTACCTGCTCCTGCCGGCACATAAGTTCCTGACTGATCTTCAAAATAATATCCATAATCGTGAAACCTCTTTCTTAATTTGTATCATTCACCGTAACAGGCAATGCCATGTATATAATGTGTGTTCTGATGCGAATCTGGTGATACGAGAACAACCGAATATAGTGCAATGACATATATTGTGCGTTCGAGTCCGCTTGCTGCAACCTGTACAGACAGGTTGGAACATTGTATAGTTGCATATTACGGTAAAGCAGAATCTAGTATATGCGAAATTTTGGTAGGATTCAAGCATGGAGACAGACAAATTATGGAAAAGTACAAAACAGAAAAACGCAGCAGATGTAAAAATGAAGTATCTATAAAATGACAGATTCGCTGGAAAGATATGTGCGGCTGTGTTATACTGAAACAGACACAAGGTGCGGGTGTACATGTCCGGTTATATCTAAAAAATGCCCCGAGGGTATGGAATGGAGCAGAACATGCAGGGTTTTACAAATACAGCAGACAGAGATGAAACAGTTTCTTATATAGAAGATGGCAGTTGTCAGGCAGATCGTGTTGAGACTGCGATGGCATTTGCGAAGCGATGTCATCAGGGACAGACGCGCCTTGGCAGAGATGGCAAAGTGCCGTATTATGATGAACATATTCTTGGCGTTTATCATATATTAAGAGACGAATGTCATGTAGAGGATGAAACTGTACTTGTAGCTGCATTACTGCATGATACGGTAGAAGATACGGACTGTACATTTGAAGATATTGAACAGATCTTTGGTACGGATATCAGGGATCATGTATATTTATTAAGTAAACTCGAAGGAGAGACCTTCTCCGACTATTCAAAACGTCTATTTGACCACGCTCCGGCACAGGTGGTCATGATCAAGCTTGCAGACAGACTGCATAATCTAAGAACTATCCTTTTTGTATCCAATCGCAAATGGATCCAGAGAAAAGTAAATCAGACTTATACCGATATCCTTGACCGGTTAGAGCAGGTAAAAGACAATCTCGGAGAGGACTATGCTACCGAGATATCTATGTTAAAAGATAAAATTATCGAACAGCTTGCTGTTGTTCAGGCAGAACTGGATAAGAAGCGGGAGACAATTCAATAATACCGATTTTTCCGTCCGTCGGACTTTCGAAATCGTACAGCTATTCGCACTCCGGGCTATTCGACCTTCTTACTCATATCTGTTTATCTGCCAAATAAATAAGCAACGTTGTCTTTATACAGACACGTTGCTTATTTGCTTGGCAGATTTATTGTCATATGTTTTCAATCTGCCAGTCGATCGGTTCAACACCGTGCTCGATCAGGAAGTCGTTTGTTTTGCTGAAGGGCTTGCTTCCCCAGAATCCACGATAGACCGATAACGGACTTGGATGCGGAGCCTTTAAGATCAGATGGTTCGGATTGTTTAACATCGAAGCTTTTCTTTGCGCATACGAGCCCCACAAGATGAATACGATCGGGCGATCCTGACGGTTTAAGATCTCCATGCAGGCGTCTGTAAATTGTTCCCAGCCATGTCCTTGATGAGAATTCGCCTGATGTGCCCGTACGGTCAGAACAGCATTTAACATAAGGACACCCTGCTCCGCCCATTTAACGAGATAACCATTATTTGGAATATAGCAGCCAAGGTCATCGTGAAGCTCCTGATAAATATTGGCAAGAGAAGGCGGGATATCGACTCCCGGCTTTACACTGAAGCTCAGGCCATGCGCCTGACCTACATTATGGTAGGGATCCTGACCGATAATGACACATTTGACTTTTGACAATGGCGTCAGATGAAATGCATTGAATATATCATCGGCAGGTGGAAAGATTTCTCTTGTGGCATATTCATGTCCGACAAAATTAAACAGTTCTTTATAATATTCTTTTTTATATTCGGGCTTCAGTTCCGGAGCCCAGTCATTTGAAATAGCTGGCATAATTCAGACTCCTTATCTATAGTGTAAAGGATACGTTTTTCATTTCGGGACGACATGGTGCATTTTGAAAATGAAAAGAGCGTCCTATGTGTTCGTTTAAAAACAGTGTAACATAAACAATATTTAATGTAAATTTTAAGGCGTAATTTTACTCTGAAACATTGTCAGGTGAGAGACTTTGTGGTATCATCTTTTCAAATGAAATTTTTGCAGAAGGGGTGCTGAAAATGGAGAAAGCATATAAGACAATGAAAACTTCAGGCGCAATAAATATTGCATTAGGCGTAGTCGTTCTGGTGCTTGGACTTGCATCCGGTATATTGATGATCGCATCGGGCGGTTGTCTCTTGAAGAACAAACGTCATATTGTATGGTAGGAATGACAATCCTTTGCACGCGGGTACAGGAAGAACAGTTACCGCGTGCATATTTTTTCTGCAAAAATGGGGTTGACAGACAGCGAGACACTGTGTTAAAGTCGATACAGATAATACGATGAAGAGGAATAGTAGAATCTATGAAGCATTCAGAGAGTTGTCGGTTGGTGTAAGACAGCAGTGGAACAGATTTGAACTCGCCTCAGAGTAGCCCGCTGAAAGGAAGTAGGATGGGATGGAGCCTGACCATTATAGCAGGAGGATATAAGAGATTCATATCTGTATCTGTAACGAGAGCATACAACATGTATGAAATAGAGTGGTATCGCGTATAACTTACGTCTCTATAGGTGATGAGATGTAGGTTTTTTTATTGCCATATTTTATGTAATATATGAATAGAAGAACAAAAGCCGTTACAGGAGCTTATACAGAAAACAGAAACAGGAGGTTAAACATGAAGAATTTTGAGCATTACAAAAGAGGCTATTATATGCCACCGGAAAAGTCTGTAAAATGGGTAGAAAAAGAGTATATTGATAAGGCACCGATCTGGTGTAGTGTAGATTTAAGAGATGGTAATCAGGCACTGATCGTTCCAATGAATCTGGATGAGAAACTGGAGTTCTTCAAAGAACTTGTACGGATCGGTTTCAAAGAGATCGAGATTGGTTTCCCTGCAGCATCGGAAACAGAATATGAGTTCTGCCGTACCTTGATTGAGAAGAATATGATACCGGATGATGTAACCATTCAGGTGCTGACCCAGGCAAGACCGCATATCATTAAGAAAACATTTGAAGCAATTGACGGCGCAAAGCATGCGATCGTTCACCTGTATAATTCGACATCCTATGCACAGAGAACACAGGTATTTAAGAAATCAAAAGAAGAGATCTTACAGCTTGCGGTTGATGGGGCAAAATTGTTGAACCAGATGGCAGAAGAGCACGGAGTAAATTATCCGTTTGAGTATTCACCGGAGAGCTTTACCGGAACAGAGATTGACTATGCATTGGACGTATGTAATGCAGTTATCAAAGAATGGAAGCCTACTCCGGATCGTAAGGTTATTATTAACCTTCCTGCAACTGTAGAAATGTCACTTCCGCATGTGTATGCAAGCCAGATTGAGTACATGAGTGAACATTTGATTGACAGAGAAAATGTTATCCTGTCCTTACATCCGCATAATGACCGTGGATGTGGCGTAGCAGATGCAGAGCTTGGTATTCTTGCAGGTGCAGACAGAATCGAAGGAACTTTATTTGGAAATGGTGAGAGAACCGGTAATGTAGATATCATCACACTTGCGATGAATATGTTCACACATGGAGTAGATCCTGAACTTGATCTGTCTGATATTCCAAAGCTGACAGAATTATATGAACGCGTAACAAATATGCATGTATATGAGCGTTCTCCGTATACGGGAAAATTAGTCTTTGCAGCATTTTCAGGTTCTCATCAGGATGCGATAGCAAAGGGTATGAAGTACAGAAAGGATCAGGGAGATGGTATGTGGACAGTACCATATCTTCCACTGAATCCGGAGGATATCGGAAGAAAATATGATGGAGATGTTATCCGTATCAACAGCCAGTCAGGAAAGGGAGGTATCGGTTATATTCTCCAGTCCAAGTACGGTTTTGACCTTCCACCAAAATTCCGTGAGGATCTTGGTTATACAGTTAAAGATGTATCTGATAAGGCACATAAGGAATTATCCGCTACCGAAGTTTTGGATATTTTCCAGAGTACATATGTCAATATAGAAAATCCTGTTCGGATGTTGGAGTGTCATTTCGTTCAGGGAGATGGAATCTCAACTGAGATCACGATCATGAAATATGGCGAAAAGAAAGTATATCATGGTAAAGGAAATGGTCGTCTGGATGCTGTCAGTAATGCAATTAAGAAGCATTTTGACATTGACTTCAAGATCATCTGCTATGAGGAGCATGCATTACAGGTAGGCTCTAACTCACAGGCAGTCGCTTATGTAGGTCTGGAAGGAAAAGACGGAACAGTTACCTGGGGTGCAGGCATTAAGGATGATATTATTGATGCATCTGTATATGCTTTAATCTCAGCAATCAACAGAACAGGCGTGTTATAATAAATAAAAAGCCATTCAGCCGGTACAATAATAGTATCGGTTGGATGGCTTTTTATTTTAGTGCTTTTGAAAAAATTATGAAGTTTGGCTCAGCTTTTTATAGCAGTAGCCGATGATATCTTTTCGGGTTACGATACCGATGAATTTGTTGTGGTCGTCTACTACAGGAACGAAGTTCTGTGCCATCGCACGGGCGATCAGATCTTCCATATTTGAGTTGATTGATACGGAAGCATATTCGAATTTTTTCGGAATGTCGGACAAACGGATATCTTCGGATTCGGACAGATGGTTCAATCCGTTTTTCTTGCAGAACCAGAGGATATCACCCTCGGTGATTGTTCCGACATATTCGCCGTTACCCGACAGAATCGGGATTGCTGAATATCGATGGATCTCCATCTTTTCAAGAATCTGTCTTAAAGTAAATGTGCTTTCTATAAATGCAACCTCGCTCTTAGGAGTCAGAAAAAATAAAATATTCATAGGTCAGGGAAAATCCTCCTTTATGTAAAATATAACTTTGTATTATTGGTGATCAGCGGCAATGGTTTATTATTCGTGCCTGTATCTATTATAGAAGATGTCGACAGGGTTTGCAATTTACATTCTCTTAATTTTGTTTGAAAAAAGTGTGACAGATTTCAGAAAAAACATAGAAAAAAACTTCGGGTTGTTTAATAAGGTGTTATTTGTTAAAATAAATATAAGTGTAGGCTTTTGTGCGCACATTTACAGACAGGAGGAAAGCTATGGCTGCGGATAACGTATATGATGAAGACCAGGAATACCTGATCGAAGCGCGTGATACAATCTCCGAATTAGAAGATTTAAAAGATAAGCTGGAGGAGATCAAGCTGCTCCAGAAGAAGAATAAACGGGCTATCGTCCGGGAAGAACGGGCAACCGGTGATGAGATCAGTGCCACATTAAAAAAAAGAAAAGAACAGATCGCTGCAAGCTATGACAGACAGATCGATGTAAATAATTCTAAGATCCGTCAGGTGCAGACGAAGAAGGATAAAAAGAAAAGCCAGAGAATGGAAGATCGGATCAATAAGGAGACGGCAGATATCCGGGAGGAGAATCGTCAGCTGAATGCGGCTATCAAGACTTTATTCAAAAAGAATCATGTTCCGGCCTTTTGTAATACGAAGATGTATTATTGCCTGTTTTCCCCCAAAGGCATGAGTGAATTTCTTGAGTTGCTTGTAATCCTTTTGGTTGCATGCGGAGGAATTCCGGCGGCAGTGATTGCGATTTTAATGAATACAAAGTTCAAGACAGGAAACCATACTGCAATGTGCGTGCTGATTGCAGCACTGATCATAATTACTGAGTTTATTATTTATTTCATTGTATTTAACCTGACAAAGGTGAAACATAGAGATTTGATCCGGGAGGGAAGAAGAACCCGCGATAAGATCATAGCCAATGAGAAGGCTGTAAAAGCAATCAAGAATTCAATTGCAAAGGATAAGGATGAGAGCATTTACAGACTGGGTAAATATGATAAAAAGATTCAGGAGTTAGAAGATGCGGGTGGAGTGATCAGTGATGAAAAACTGGATGCGCTTCGTACCTTCGAGAAAGAAACCAAACAATTGATTACGGATGAGATCACCGGACGCAGAAAAGAGAAAATGGATCGATTGAAATCCGAACGTGATACACTGGAAAATGATTTCGGTGATACGCAGAAGAAGATATCCGAATATGAGCTTATGATCACGAACAAATATGAAACATATCTCGGAAAGGACTTTTGTACAGAAGAAAAATTATCTGATCTGATCTCAATCATGGAAGAAGGATCAGCAAGTACAGTAGCTGAGGCTATCAAAGTTTATAAAGGAGATGACAGATGATGATCGGCATAGACGAGTGCTCTTCCAATGTATTCGGCCATCTGTTTAACTGTATATAATCGGGTATTCTGGAGTAGACTTGCTCCGGCATTCCCGGAGAGATTAACGATTCCGGTAATAGACATATCGCCTATTGCCGGAAGTTTTTTGTTTACACCTTTTCCCGGAAACAGGTGGGAGTTCGTGATCGTAACCATTCCCATATCTTTGGACATGCCAAGAGATGCATCTACGGCGATTACAAAAGGATCGTCAAAATCTTCGTAGATATGGTCGATCGTATCACGGATATTAAGTGCATGAACCGGATATTCCAGTGTTCCCGCAACCTGATAGGCGGTATCGTGCGCAAGGATGTAGTCGCCGACCAGAGGACCGAGTGCATCTCCGGTAGCGCGGTCTGTTCCGATGCAGATTACGATTATATCCTTGCCATAACCTTCCATATCATGGATTAATTCTACGATCCGGTTACCTAGCTCGTGACAGGTATGGCTTCGGGCCGGATTGAAGTATTCGGTTTTCCGTTTTTTTACTTTCTTACTGATATTCATAAACACCTTCCCAAAAGTATATCTTACTATAAAGTATTACCCGGATTGATAAAGTTTACACAAAACCGAAAAATAAAATGTCGAAATACTCAAAAAGAAAAAATATAGATTGCCATATATGTTGACAAAATTTGATAAGTACAGACTTTCCCAAATGCTATTATCAGAACAAATCTAAAAAGAGTGCTTTCGGAATGGGCCGGAGCCAATAATAATTATGGGGGAGTGTAATCATGATAGAGATCGTGTATGACAAGACTACAGCGGAGAAAAACGGAAAAAATGAAATACATTACAAAATGCCGAAAAATATCAGACAGATAGGAAATGCTCCGGATAAGAAGAAAATATACATAGAAGATTATGTAATGACATTCCTGCGTAAGATCGCAGAGCCGGGTAATACGACCTCTCGGGGAGCTATCCTGCTTGGAGAGTACTTTAAAGATGGTGATACGGAGACGTTATTTATCAGTGGAGCGGTAGAGGCACAGAATCTGGAATTTGATGTGGATCAGATCAAATTTGATGATCATATTTGGAGCGGGCTTTATGCGGAGATCAACAAATATTTTGAAAATCTGTCAGTTGTCGGATGGTTTCTTTCGCGCATGGGATTTTCCACAGATATCAATGAAAAAATCACAAGACTGCATCTGGAGAATTTCAGGGGAAGGGATAAGGTGTTGTTTGTCATGGATTCCTTAGAATGTGATGATGCTTTTTATGTGTGTGAGAAAAATCACTTGATGCGGCAACGGGGATATTATATATATTATGTTCGAAATGAAGCTATGCAGAATTATATTATCAGCCGCAAAAACATGACGACGGAGGACAAGGATCAGGCGACACTGCGAAAAGATGCAGAGCTTGTAAAGAATTTTCAGACAATGCGAGGCGAATCCCAAAAGAAAGAAAAAAATCAGAAAAGTAAGTCTTATGTAAAATATGCAGTTGCGTCTTTTGCAGCTGTATTTGCATTATCGATGGGAGTTGTTGTATCGGGGAACTATGATAAGATGAAAGATATAGAGTCAACGATACGAAAGATGGAATTGCAAAATGATGATTCAGATGTACAGGTATTTTCAAACAGCAATACGGAACAGACAGTCTATACAAAAGATGTCGGGCAGGAGAATGCCGAAGATGGAAGAGAAGCTGCTTCGACAGTATCTTCTGAAATCGAGACAAAAGATGAAAATACAGAAAAAGACAGTAGTGGAACGAAGAATGAGGAAATGGGGCAGAATACCGTAGAAACCACGAGTGCAGGAACAGAAGAGGTATCTACACAGGAAACAATGTCCAATGAAGCCGTTGAGTATTATACAATTGAAGAAGGAGATACGCTTATGAGTATATCATTAAAAATGTACAAGTCTCCCAATTATGTAGATGCATTGATGAATGCCAACGGAATAAAAGAAGGAGATACTATCTATCCGGGAGAAAAAATAGCTATTCCATCTGTAAACTAAAGATGTTATACTATCCACGAAAGAAAATTCCATAAAGTGACAGAGGTAACATATGGCAAAGGAAATAGAAGAAAAAAAGAACCGCAGAAAGTTTTTCGCACATGTAAAGACAAAACGGACGGCGAAGAGAGAACAGATAGATGATGAGAACAGCAATGTAATAGAGGTAACACCGGGAATTTCCGCAAGGGTAAAAGTCCTTATTGTGATATTGGTGATCTTAATTGCAGCGGTTGTGATTGTATCTGTGAGAAGATATATTAACACAAGAGAATATCAGGGATATAATGTAGTGTCGTCTGTAGAAACGAATGGAGATAATATTGCAGATTACATCATGTTCAGTGATAATGTATTAAAAGTGACCAAAGATGGTGTGGCATATATTGATGCCACCGGAAATACCGTCTGGGACTGTAGCTATGCAATGAAGATGCCTCAAGCTGTTGTAAATGGAGATTATGCGGCTGTGGCCGATATGAACGGACGAGATGTATATGTATTTAATAAATCAGGAAAGGTCAGTAATCAGACACTGAATTATGATATTACAAATATTGATATTGCCTCACAGGGAGTATATGTTGTGATCCTGTCAGGCGAAAATGAGAATTATATCAATGCATATGATAAAGACAGTAAAGAGATCTACGAGATGAAGACATCTATAGAAAATAGTGGTTATCCGCTTGATATTGCCGTATCGGACGATGGGCAGAAGTTATTTACCAGTTATGTAAAGGTGGATGGAACAACAGTACCGGATTATCTTGCGGC